>CAMEGQ010000029.1 GCA_945916235.1 uncultured Porphyromonadaceae bacterium
AAAAGACCGCCACGGAAGGCTATTCGTTACTATGTTCTACATGGAATATCCGAGCAGTCCCAGAATCATCGGAGCGAGAAGAGCAGTGAAAAGACCGTTTAGTGTCAGCCCTATTGATGAAAATGCACCAAAGCGTTCGCTGCGTTCCATAGCTGCGGAGGTGCCTACAGCGTGGGCTGCCGTACCGATAGACAGGCCACCCGCAATGGGCGAATGGATATGGCTCATCTTTACAATTTTAAACCCTGCCATTCCTCCGAAAATCCCGGTGACCACTACCACCGCAGCAGTGAGGGGCGCAATACCTCCCATGGCATTTGAGATCTCCATGGCTATGGGTGTAGTGACCGCCTTTGGAGCAAGCGAGATGACAACTTCACGAGTGGCACCGAATAACTCGGCGAGAAGAACAACGCTTACAATACCGGCAACACATCCTGCAAGTTCCGACAGCAGAAGCGGAAGAATTTGCCGTTTTATGGACGAAAGCTGCTTGTAGAGAGGTACACCGAGGGCAACCACGGCAGGCTTGAGCCAGAAGTCAATGTATTCTCCTCCCTTTTTGTAAGTATCGTAGTCGATATCACACATCAGAAGGAAAGCAATCATTGCAGCTATTGCAATAAGGATAGGATTGAGCAGCTTTATTCCGGTGCGTTTCTGAAGGAGCTGCGCGCCGAGGTAGAAGCCGAAAGTAAGGGCTATGAGAAAAAATTTGTTTTGCAGGAAATCCATTATTCAGCCTCCTTTGCGTATTTATGACTCAACTTGGAAGAAGCGGAGCGCACAAGCTGGTGAACCCAACCTGTAACAGCAATGATTATGAATGTGCTTATGACAGTGGCGAAAACAATGGGAATCCATTGGTCGGCAATTATCCCCAGACAATTCATGAGACCGATACCTGCGGGCACAAAGAAGAATCCGAGATTATGAACAAGGAAACCGGATAGTCGTTCCACCCATCCCAGCTTCACAATTCCCAATTTGAGCGATGCGCACAAGAGCACCATGCCAATAATGCTTGACGGAATCGCAATGCCGGTGAGATTTACCAGAAATTCGCCAATGGCGAGAAATGCAAACAAAACACCGAATTGTATTATCATAATGTCAATCGAGTAATTTCGGTGCAAATTTATATAAAAATACTGAAACTTTAGGTCTGCAGAATAAAGAATCAGAAATCAGAAGCCACGCTCTAAGAACTTGTTCTTCGAATAATTCCGGCTATTCCACTCTATTGACATGACAATCTTGATCGGGCATCATATCATCAACAGGATTTTCGCCGTATTAATTATCGTTCTCTTCCATGATATGCATTAAAAGTAGATAACGTCTTTCTAATGCAAAATGAGTTGGGATTAACTGTCCATAATATACTATTGAATTTAGATTCTCTCTAAATTATTTACACCATAAGACTTAAGCGCATAGAGCCACGATGTGTGGAACGGTGGCTAGGTGTTCATCACTCTGATGAGGTATTCGACCTACCCGTTGCGCTTAGGGTTAGATTTTAGAAAAATTTTGTGTCAGATTGTATTAAAAGTAAAGCAGATTGGGGGATGGGGGATTAGGTGGAGAGGACGAGGGCGCGGAGGTTGGTGAAGGAGGCGGCGCGGAGGG
This sequence comes from uncultured Porphyromonadaceae bacterium, assembly GCA_945916235.1. Taxonomy (GTDB): domain Bacteria; phylum Bacteroidota; class Bacteroidia; order Bacteroidales; family Muribaculaceae; genus UBA7173. The sequence continues at coordinate 1,633 of CAMEGQ010000029.1, forward strand.
CGGCGGGGGAGATGAGGATGTCGAGGACGCCGAAGTCCATGAAATTAAGATTGAAGTCCGGGCCGGAAAAGGAGTCGACCTGAAGAAGGATTTGCCAGTCTTCATAGGGTGGATCCCAGGTGGCCCATTCCCGGTGGTCGGGCCGGGCAAAGAGCGCATGGTCTTCATCGTTCAGCGGATCATGATGGTGGCTGAATGTGATTTCGAGTTCGTGGGGCGACATGGGTTGGTCGTCTTCATCTACGAGGACGATTTCGCGAAGGTCGGTGAGGTCGGCCACATGGATTACCTTGACGGCTTCCGTATCGCTGATTGCGCCCATGATGCCGCCGCTTGGTGCCGGCATGCCGAGATAATGGTCGATTTTTGCAAAAAACAGGAGCAGGCCGGATGAAGGCAGCGGGTTGGCGATTTCGCCACAAAAAGCTTTTAGTTCGGCAAGATTAATCTGACATATAAACACATAGGGATACTGACAGCCGTCGTCGTCGATATATTGCGGGTATTCAACGCCTTCGGGTAAAGCCGGATTGCCCCAGAATCGGGATGCTTCTACCGGGAGAGCAGCTGTAGCTCTGGAAAGTTTGAGATATACGGGGTTCATAAAGCATAAGGCATAAGACTTAAGGCATAAGGCATCAGTCTTCTTCCTGACAATTTTCTGGTTCCCAAATCTGATCCATTATATCGCGGGCATCCTCGTTGCCGTTGGCTACGGCCTCCATAAGCAGGTCGTAATATCTGTCGGTATCGGCCATGAAGAGCGCAGGGTCATTGTTGATGGCTGCGGTATGCATCCACGACCATCCGAGCTGATCGTCGGGCGCAAGTGCCCCCTTCCCTATCCCTTCGAGAAGAATATCCTGAAACATCCCGTGGCGAACGATGATCATCTTGCCCCAATGGTTCGAACTCATCAGCAGAGCTTTCAGCGGATATAATCCCACCCGTTCCTTAGCTATGAGTTCGTCGATATGGGTAATGACTGTTTGTTCGCGGTCGGCAGTTTCCGGATGGACTGACGAATCTGACTGGAAATGGAGTTCTCCGATGTGGTTTATTTCATCTATGACAACATTATAGAGGGTCCACTCCGCGTATGAAACGGAGACCTTTATCTCCTCGCGATCGGGAGAACCGGGGAGCAGCCAGGCGCGGCCGACTGTAGTCTCGCCAAGGGTAGCCGTAATGTACTGCCCGTCGATATTCAGCGTCACTTTTTCGGGCGTGAGATCTACGACGGTAATTTTCGTGATTGCATCATCTTCAATATGTATCTCATCGCCTGGATGCAGATTTGCCACATCCACATCGACGTAATCATACCATTCGTCATCAACGGTATGATGGATGGCCACTATACTGACCACTGTTTTCAGTACCTCAAGTCGCGGTTTCACAACTAATGATTTAATCAAACATTACTCCGGGATTGCAGCAGGATGGTGAATTCCATTCGAGGCCACGGTTCGCGAGCTCTGCGCGTTTGGCCGCCCAATAGGCAAAGCAGAAACCCATGCCGCGCACGTGGCCTTTCAACGCTTTTGCGACAGCCTTTTCAACTTCGGGTATCACAGCCTCATATTCAGCAGACCGCTCGGCAGGATCAAATTTTAGCAGCCGATTATGCTTCTTGCAGAAGTCTTCCATTGGGATCGATTCATCGATGTAATCCTTCAGCATAGTGAGTGCTGTCTGATTGCATGTATCGTCAGGGCTGAGCCTCGCGATTTCTTCTCTTACCTTGATGCAGAATCTGGCTGCCTGAGTTTCGTCGACATGATAAAGCATCTGGCTTAGAAGAGCTCCCTTTTCCGCCGGAGTTTCATATTCGCCCGGAAGGGTATCAGGCAGTGACTGCATTAATGCAAATGCATCTTTTACAAGGGAGAGATTTTTCCATCCGTCGCCCATGCTCGAATAGTTTTTGACCATTTCGGCGAAGATGTCGGCCAAACGATGTATATCTTTTTTCAATGACATTCTGCAAGGGAAGGGTTAAATGTTGGACAAATTGACAACGCCGATAGAAATGTCGCACGTAGCATACGAAAGGCCTATTTTGCCTGTGTTGAAAAGCGTCAGCCAGGGGATCATTTCTTTCGTTCCAGTGACATATTCCGACTCGATATAAAGCATATTTCCGCTGACCATCAAGTCGATAGGCTTGACATATTGCTGATACTGATCGGGAAGACATCGGTTGATCCGTACCCATTCCCCCTCAGGAAATTCATCCATTGGGATGCATTTTCCCCAGCCGCTTTCATGCCCGAGGGCATCTACATTTATTGAAATGTTGATCTGCATATCTAAGAGCCGGTTCTGAGCTTACCACCAACCTCGATTTTTATTGTTGATATTAATGTTGTTTTGTTGCTGCCGGTGCGACCAGGCATCATGAGAATTTTGGAATTTCTGGCCGTTGGCTCCTTCATACATTCTCGGAGCTCCGCTACTGGCAGGCCTGGATGCAATATTGCCGCCGAACATATATGCCTATAATCCCGAATAACAGGGCAATTATCAATAGTCCGAAGATGCCGTATGGGACTTTCATCGTCGACAGGAACTTTATCAAAGGCGAGTAGCTCTTCATCGACTAAGTGCCGTAGAGGTCTTCCACCCCTTCAGCATTGTTGGAAGCGAAAAGAATATTGACAGTACGGATGCTGTAATTCTTACCGTCACGCTTGAAAGCGACTATCGTCGGATTGCCTTCAAGGGCTCTGAGAACTTTAATGGTGTCGCCCTGAGCCAGCTTTATAGTCGTCATATCCTCAACTTCAGCCGACCGGTCGGGGGTCCATTTATACGTATGAGCGACTACAGAATCAGGCCACTGCGAATCTATCACATAAATCTGGGCATTGAGTTGCGTGGCAACAAAGGCTAAAACAAAAGCAAAAAGAAAACGTAGACTTTGCATATCAGAGAATTATCAATTACAGACATTCACAAAGTTAGCACGATTTTCGTATAAAACAATCCCAAAGTTACATAAAAGAGTTCTCAAACGGTAAAACAATTATCCCAAAGCGTAAAAATCCATTCCCAACACGTAAAATTCTATTCTAATGGAAACAATTTCCCGAATTATTGCCGCGAAGATAGGAGTCGCATTTTTGTGGACGTGCATCAGTTCGGGAGGACGCCTCGTGGTCGGCTTCGGCAGATTTTTGACACGCCGAACGCAAGGCACACGAGGCGCAAACGGCGGAAGCATTGTCGCCGGACGGACGCCGCATACCGCGAATGAAGCGTATGGCTTTGGCTGCCACCACCGCTATTGCAGCGGCCACAATCAGCGCTGTCAGAATCGATTGCCAAAGGTTATTGTCGAGACCCATGGAGGGAGAAGATTAAGATACAGTAAAGAATGAATGGATTATTTGCCAAATTTCTTTTTGATAGCGGCGTTGAGTTTGCCGGGAGTCAGGTCGGCAGGGTATTCGCTGAAGTCCAGCCGAAGAGAACAGCCTGCTCGGAATTCCGAACATCCGTAGGCGGTACGGCCTTTTAGTATATGGCCTTTACCACAAAGCGGACACATGATCTGCTCCAGTTTGCGGATTGCCGGAGCTCGTTTTGCGGCAGGTTTTGTAGCAGAAGAGTCCGAGGCTGACTTTTTGCCAGATGAAGCGGCCAGCTTTTCGGCCGCATCGGGAATAAGGATCTTATGCACCGTACTGTCGTTCATCACATTACCGACTATTGCGGTAATCATCTCCTTCAGCTCGTTGATAAAATCGGTGGCTTTATAGTCGCCACGCTCTATTCTACGCAACTTATTCTCCCATAATCCGGTCAGCTTGGCACTTTTGAGCAGTTCCTCATTAATGGTGGCGATCAGATCAATACCGGCCTGGGTAGCGACTATATTTTTGCGCTGACGCACCACGTATCGGCGCTTATGCAAAGTTTCGATAATAGCAGCACGCGTAGACGGGCGTCCGATGCCATTCTCCTTCATAGCCTCCCGCAAGGCCTCATCGTCGACGGTCTTTCCGGCGGTCTCCATGGCGCGAAGCAGCGTGCCTTCGGTATAATATTTAGGCGGCTGAGTGGTGCGCGTCAGCAGCGAAGGTTTGTGAGGGCCGCTCTCCCCTACTGTAAACGGCGGCAGAATCCTGTTGTCGCCATCTGACTCATTGTCAGGATTCTGACCCTCAGCTGATGAAGCGCTTCCAGAATTGTTGGCCTCCGGTTTGGCAGCATTTGGTTCCAGCACTTCACGCCAGCCGGGATTAGTCACTACCTTGCCGGTAGCGCGGAAATCCACATCGGCCGCTTTACCGGACACTATAGTCTGATTGAATTCACAATCAGGATAAAATGCGGCGATAAACCGCAGGGCTATAAGATGATACAGCGGACGCTCATTGCCCTGTAAGCCCGACGGGGATTGACCGGTGGGGATGATGGCATGGTGGTCGGTCACCTTCGAATTGTCGAAAATCCGCTTGGGCTTAGGGAGCCTTGCCGCCAGAATCTTTCCCGTCAGCGGAGCGTAGGGGGTCATTTGGCGGAGGATATCCGGTACTTTTGGATAAATATCGTCAGTAAGATACGTGGTATCAACTCGGGGATAGGTGGTCACCTTCTTCTCATACAGCGACTGAATCAGTTGGAGCGTTTCGTCGGCGGTCCATCCGAATTTCTTGTTACATTCCACCTGAAGCGAAGTAAGGTCGAACAGCCGCGGCGGCTGTTCCTTCCCTTTCTTCTCCTGTATGCCGGTGACGGTAAACGTCGATCCCTCGATTGCCTTTACAGCCTCCTGAGCTTTCTGTTCATCGGTGAAACGGCCGGAGGTAGCGTTGAATGTCACATCGCGGTAGAGGGTTTTCAGTTCCCAGAAATTTTCCGGTTTGAATTCAGCTATCTCTTTCTGTCGCTGCACGATGAGCGCAAGCGTAGGAGTCTGCACACGTCCGATTGAGAGCACATTGCCGGGCGACGAATACTTCAGCGAGTAAAGACGTGTAGCATTCATACCTAAAAGCCAGTCACCTATGGCGCGTGAAAGTCCGGCATAATACAGATTGTCGAAATCAGCAGCTGGTTTCAACGCGGCGAAACCCTCACGGATCGACTGATCAGTCAGCGAAGAAATCCATAATCTACTGACCGGCTTATCATTGCCGGCCTTCTGCATTACCCAGCGCTGAATCAATTCACCCTCCTGGCCGGCATCGCCGCAGTTAATCACCTCATCGGCCTTCTCTATCAGCGTCTTGATCACATTGAACTGGCGCTCATAGTTTTCTATCGGTATAAGCTTTATGCCGAATTTCCGGGGAATCATAGGCAACGAGCTGAGATTCCAGCTCTTCCAGAATTCTGTATAGTCGGCAGGCTCCTTGAGCGTACAGAGATGGCCATAGGTCCATGTGACGCAATAGCCGTTACCCTCGAAGAATCCATTCTGCTTATGGCTTGCTCCAAGAATCTTGGCAATGTCGTTGGCGACACTCGGTTTCTCTGTGATGCAGACTTTCATTTTCTATCAGGCCTATGGATACCACCAGAATTACTGACGGGCCGGGCAGGTCACTTCACCTCTGACTGTGTGGAATACGAGTTTGGCAGTTTTGGGGACTGCACCTTTGAAGGGGAAATCGACCTCGACGGTCAGCACGCCTGCGTCCTCAAACTGAAAGTAACGCTCGAAATCAACGCCGTCAATATCAGTGGCTTTCACCACTTTAGAACCGATTACAAGATCTACTCCATCGATACGGTCGGAGGTGTGAGGGATACCGACGATGCAAAGCTGGATACGAATACCGGTATCTACCTTATTAATCTTATCGGGGATGATGTTGATGTCGGCGTTGATCTGATTCACCTGAGCTGTAGCCACGGGTGAAAATGTGGCGTTGGCTATCGTCAGAGCGAAGGCCGCCAGCAAGATGCGGAGAGTTTTCATTTCGTTTCGGTTTTTGCTTCGTCCCAGAGGGCATCCATTTCGGCAAGCGACATCTCGCTGAGCGTCACGCCTTTTGCGCGGGCACCCTCCTCAATATGGTTGAAGCGGTTTATGAATTTTTTGTTAGTTTTTTCGAGAGCGTTTTCAGGCTGAATGCTGTAAAGTCGGGCTGCATTCACCAGCGAGAAGAACACATCGCCCATTTCGGACTCCATGCGGGCCTTCTGTTCCTCACTGATTTTGCCATCGGCATTCTGTGCTGCCTCCTTAGCTGCCTTCGTAGCTTCTGCTGAAAATTCAGCCACTTCCTCCTTCACCTTCTCCCATACGTCCTCGGGCTTTTCCCAGTCGAATCCGGCATTGGCCGCTTTCTCCTGGATGCGATAAGCCTTAATCAGTGCGGGAAGAGCGCCGGGAACTCCGGCAAGAACGCTGCGGTTGCCGCCCTTCTCCTTTAGTTTGAGCTGTTCCCAGTTTTGCACCACTTGTCCGGCAGTATCGGCCTTAACCTGTCCATAAACGTGGGGATGACGGTACACAAGTTTATTCACAAGAGCATCGCAGACATCCACGATGTCGAACGCACCTTTCTCCTCGCCTATCTTGGCATAGAAAAGCACATGAAGCAGAACGTCGCCCAACTCTTTCTTGATATCCTCATTGGAATCGTTGATAATAGCGTCGCAAAGTTCATACACTTCCTCTACAGTATTTGCGCGGAGGCTTTCATTGGTTTGCTTTGCATCCCAGGGGCATTTCACCCTCAGTTCGTTGAGTACATCTATCACCCTGCCGAGTGCTTCCTTCTTCTCTTCGCGGCTTTTTACGGCCGTTTGCTTATCTTCCATAATATGATGCTTATCTTAGATCTTGTTCTGTAATATTCTCAGTTTCAGCAGTCTGCACAACGGGATCATTATCACAACCTCCTAAAGGAGCGCCCATCAGGCTCGGAATCAGATAGATAGCGAGCGTCAACGCCACCAGGACCAGAATCAGTCGCACCGCACCCGGACGCTTTGGTTCGCCCTGACGCTTCAGGGATATCCATCCCAAAAGGCAAGCAGCGGCAAAAAGGAGGATGGCTATCAAGAATGCGTAAAGCAGGCGATGACCCACCCCGGTATCTATATCCCCTGCATCGCTCCGGGGCGATACCTCTTCAGGCATGACAGAATCATCATCCGAATGTGTCTGGGATTTGGCATAGGCAGATGATGAAGCCTTAATGTCCGATTCGGTCTGTTCCGAAAGAGTTGCGGAGGTATTGCCGGTTCCGACGGTAACTGTAAATGGCACACGCGTAGGACGCAGACAGGTCTGGTCGTTATTGGCCTGATAAAGTATCTGACCGCTCACCTCGTGGGCAGCGCTGTCGGTAATTGAAAATCTCTGTGTGAGCACCACCTCACCTTCCCAGCCCGCAAGCTTCAGGGAAAAAATCGGGTCGAACCGTTCTGCCGCAGGACGCGAAGCTTCCAGTCGCCCTTCGAGGCTCACACCATCAGGACAGTCGAAACTAACAGATGTGGCATGTGGACCGTCTTTGGGCAGCGACAGGCCATACAGACGCCAGCCCGGCTCTATCCGTGCAGTCAGACTCACCACGGCCTCAGTAATAGAATTTGCCGTTACAGCTACGTCCCATACCACAGGCGATGACTTCTGTGCGAAACCCATAATCGAGCAGAGCAGGCACAGCGATGTAAATAAATATCTTATAGATTTAATCATTATCATCACAGATATTGATAAATTAGAAGGCCTTATCGTTGAGAATCCTACCATCCAGAGCCTTGGCATGGCGCTTATAATCTTTTGTAGAGAGATAGGCGGTGATGGCATCGGCATGATGGCGATTATGCATGTCTGTGCCTATGAAGTCCACAAGGCCTTCAGCGATGAGCCATTCCGCCATCTTCTTCACCTCCTTGCCGTAGTATCCGGCCAGACTCAGAAGGTTCACCTGAAAAAGGGCACCGTTCTGATGAATCTGTTTATAGCGCTGCGGTTTATCAAAATAGTATCCATAACGCTCGGGGTGGGCCAGTATAGGCGTATACCCCTTGATGGAAATGTCGAACAGATTCTGGTCGAAGTTCATCGCCTCCTGGACGAAGGGGTTCTCTACAAGCAGATAATTATTAGGGAATGAACGGATTGCGCCCTTTTCCAGCTGTGAGAGGAAGAAGCCGTCAAGGCGGTGTTCAGCAGAGTAATCCAGGGGCATATCTATCCCATGACGTCCGACAGCCTCCTTCAGGCGAGCAAAGGCAGCGGATATGATTTCGGGAGTGTTTTCAAACACATCCTGAGTGATATGAGGAGTGCAGAATATGCGCTCTATCCCCCACTCTTTCTCTATCTTCACCAGCGAGGCGGCCTCGTCGGGATCGGTCTGACCGTCGTCAATGCCCGGAACGAGATGACAATGGAGATCTGTATGGAAAAACAGCCCGGGGAGGGTCTTTTTTTTGAAGAAACTGAACATACACCTATTGTGGAAATATGATGCAAAATTACGATATTCCCCCGTGGTATGCAACCTTCGGAGACCCGACGCTGCGTCGAATGCTTATTATAAATGTCAAAATTGCTTAAAAAAAGCGAGAAATACAGGCTTATAACGCCAATCCTCAACGAGATTTAGCGGTAAATCCGAAAAAAAATGGTACCTTTGTGAAAATTTTACAGAACGGACTGCAAATGTCGGCTCCATCCGGAAACGCCAGCAGCGTTCTCTACCGAATTCTTCACATGAGAAATAAAAAAATTCTTTACGTCGCTCAGGAAATCACACCATATCTGAAGCCATCACTTATGGGTAATGTCTGTCAGGTTCTCCCCGGAAAGGTGCAGGAGCAAGGCTACGAAGTAAGAGCCTTCATGCCCAAATACGGCTGCATCAACGAGCGCCGCAATCAGCTGCATGAGGTCATCCGCCTGTCGGGTGCCAACATCGTAATCGACGACAACGACCATCCTCTGATTCTCAAGGTCGCCACGCTCCAGTCGTCGCGCATGCAGGTATACTTCATCGACAACGACGACTATTTCCAGAGCCGCAACATGAAAGATCTGGAAATACGCGAGACGCCCGACGACAACGACGAGCGCATGATGTTTTTCACTCGCGGCGTGGTCGATACTGTGAAGAAACTTCGCTGGGAGCCATCAGTGATAAGCTGCGCAGGCTGGATTTCGTCGCTTACTCCCCTCCTGGTCAAGAAGCAGTATGCCGACGATCCTACAGTCGGACCGGCTAAAGTGGTGTTCAAACTGTTCAACGACAGCTTCGACGGTCAGCTCGACAGCCGCTTCGAAGAAAAGATGAAGATGGATAACTTCACCGACTCAGATCTCGAGCCGCTTAAAACCGGCACTCCCGCCGACTGGATTGCCCTCAATAAACTGGCAATGCGTTATGCCGACGGCATTATGCTGATGGATGCAGAAGTGCCAGCCGAGCTGCAGGACTACGCGCGCTCGCTGGGTGTCCCCTTCATGGATGCCACTGCTGAGGAAATCGACGGAGCTGCAATAGTGGAATTCTATCAAAATCTCTGATTGCGCTGTATTAATCCCGTCTAATCAAATCTTCGATTATCCAAATCTCTATATCTCGAACTATCCCATTCTAATCTGGAATGAAACGACTCCCGATTTTCGGAATATTGGCGGCTTTCGCCGCATTCTCGCTGAGTTTCTCGGCTTGTGAAGACGGCCCCAACGTAGGCTCTTCTCTGGTGGAAGATGAAACCGAAGTGGTAGAAGTCTCCGACTTCGTATTAAGCGGAACCACCGTCAACAGCCCGCGAGTGCAGACCCGCGACGTGACCCAGGTGATCGGCTCCATTACAGCCGATGGTTACGGCTCGCTCGATGCCGGATTCGTCACGCAGTTTCTCCCGGCCGCCGTACTCCCCTCCGACCTGACTCGTGAAAATATCGACTCTCTTCTGCTTCGTTTCTACATCTACGCAGGCGACTTCGTAGGCGATTCGATCGCTCCAATGGGTCTGCAGGTGTATGAGCTCAACAAGCAGCTCCCCTCGGTGATGTACAGCAACTACGACCCCGCCGACTACTACGATACATCCTCAGAGCCTCTGGCAACCAAAATTTACACCACCAATGTGCTGGGCGCCACCGACTCCATCAAGAAACTCACATATCGCGAGGTCGATGTGAAGCTCCCCCTTTCCACGGCCCATAAGCTCTACGACATCTATGCCAACAACCCCGAGGCATATCAGTTTCCCGCCACTTTCGCAAAACTTTTCCCCGGCATATACGTAAAGAATTCGTTCGGAAGCGGACGCGTCACTTCCATCTCCAACACGGTGATGACCCTTTTCTATCATACCGCTACCGAAGAAGATGGCGAAACCAAAGTAAACAAGCTCTCCGGCGACTATTACGCTGTGGCTCCTGAAATGATTCTCAACAATTTCTTCACTTATAATATCGACCGCGCTCTGGATAATCGCATCGCAGCCGGTGAAAACATCATCGTAGCTCCCGTGGGGCGCGACGTTGAGATCACTTTCCCCATCGATAAGGTAATCGACTATTACAACGCCAACTCCGGATCGCTGTCGGTAGTCAACACTCTGACTATGACCATTCCGGCTGAAGCCATTGAGAACGACTACGACATTGAGCAGCCGCCATACCTGCTGATGGTGCTGTCGAAGAATAAAGATCAATTTTTTGCAAACAATGAACTGGTCGACAACAAGACTTCTTTCTACGCAGCTTACAGCTCCACTGACAAAGCATACAAGTTCTCAGGGCTTCGCTCCTATCTGCTGAAAATGCTGGAGCAAGGCACTATCTCACCCGAAGATTATACCTTCACCCTGACTCCGGTCAACGTGGTGATGGAGACAAATACCTCGAATTCCTACTACGGATCAACCACACAGTATCTCAGCTCCATCAACCCTTACATTGGCAAACCTGTGATGGTGAAACTCAATCTTGACAAAGCTACCATCGAACTCATCTTCGCGAAACAGTCTGCCAACTAAAGGCTTCGACCTGCCCGTAGGAGAATCCTCACTTTCCAACAGCCGACGCTGACAAATTCTATCAGCCTGAGCTGACAAGCCGACATGTCATGGACGCCAAAAACTTCACATCCACAATAGCAAAGGCAGCCGATTGCGAACCTTCGCAGGCTGCCGAACTCCTGAAGGCGTTCGCCAACATTCTCAAAGAAGAATGTGGCGCCGAACGCCGTGTAGCCATCCCCGGATTCGGAAGTTTTGAAGGTGTCAAGCAGGAAGAGGAAGTGATTACCGATCTGGCAACAGGCCATCAGCTGCTCCTACCGCCCTCGATCGAAATCAGATTTACCGCCGGCGGTTCGCTTAAAAAGCATATCAAGGAAAATCACGGGAAGGAGGGTCAGGCATGAAAACCCTCGCACTTCCCGGCCTGATAGAGCGCTTAGTATCCGCTACCGAAGTTCAGGCATCTGTAGCTGAAAAATTCATCAGCGAATTCATATCGATTATCACCCGCGAACTCGCCGATGGGCATAGCGTGAGTGTGAAAGGTGTAGGCACATTCCGCGTAATAAACAATGGCGTTGAGGAAACGGTAGAATTTGCTCCGGAGGCTTCATTATCCGAAGGCGTCAACGCGCCATTTTCCATGTTCGAACCGCTGGAACTTCCGGAGGGCGTTACCGCCGAGATGCTCGACCACCAGATGGACGGCAACAACGGCACGATGCCCGAAGAATCCGTTGCGCCGGCAGCCGAAAAGAAAGCGGTAGTTGAAGAAACCATAGAAAAAACTTTCGAAGAATCCGTTGAAGAGACGGTTGAGGATACAGTTCAAGAATCAGTTGAAGAGACGGTAGAGGAAGCCGTCGCTGCAGCAGCGACATCATCCTCGCCTACCCCTCCACCCATCCCCTCTTATCTAAAATCAGGAGCCGAACCCGAACAGCCCGAGTCCCAGCCCGATACTGTGCCTCAGCCTGCGGCTGAGGATGAGCCTGAGCCTGCTGATGAACCTAAGCCTGAGCCTATACCTGAACCTGAGCCCGGATCTGCTTCAGAGCCTCAGCCCGAAGTAGTAGTAGTGAAAAAATTTGTTCATGTACCGGCCGAAACAGCACATGACGCGACAGAAACCAACAGTCACCACCGCCATTCTACGGCCACACTTGTACTTGCCATCATCGTGGCTCTTCTTGCCGGCCTGATGATAGGATATTTCGCATTGACCCACATAAACTTTGGTCACGTCAGAAGCGTTAATATTGAAGCTGCCGATGTGCAGGTCAATCAGCTTCCATCTCACGCTGAATCAGAAGATTCGCTTGAAAGCGAGGCTACAGAACCGACTGATACCACATCCAAAGCAACAGAGGTTGGCGAGGCAGCCGTGCAAAATGAGGGAACCGCTTCAGCCGCTCCGGACAAACCGACCGTGGTGCTCGATACCGTCAAAGGCGCCCGATATCTTACCACAATTGCCCTGCGCCACTATGGCAAGAAAAAATTCTGGGTTTATATCTACGAAGAAAACCGCGACAAAATCTCCGATCCGGACAATGTCCCTGCCAATACAGTAGTGGTTGTGCCGCCTGCCGAAAAATACGGCATTAAGGCCGGAGACCCCGCGAGCGAGAACGACGCCAACCGGCGCGCCGAAGATATTTATCGCCGCATGGGAAAGTGACGCGCCAAGAGAATAAAAATATTTAAATCTTAAAAGTGATAAACGCTTAATAGATAAAATTAACATTCTCTTTTAACGCTTTCGTCCACAATTTTCCTATTTTTGCACTGAAATAGCCAGTTGAAGACCGTAAGGTCGGCAGCCGGAAGTTTCGGAAGGAATTCCGCATCTCATCCCCACTATCCGGCAACATAGATACAGCCGAACTTTATGCAAATCAACGGGCTGAAACTCTGAAAAAAATAAGAAAAACAAACAAACCATAACACAAACTCCGACATTATGAGTGAATCGGTAAACATCCGCGAACTTAACGACCTGGTCGCAAGCAAAAACGACTTCGTGCAAATCATCACACGCGGAATGGATCAGACCATCGTAGGTCAGAAACATTTGGTAGAATCCCTGCTCATCGCCCTGCTCTCCAACGGGCACGTGCTGCTTGAAGGTGTCCCCGGTCTGGCTAAGACCCTTGCAATCAAGACCCTTGCGCAAATCATCGATGCAAAATACAGCCGCATACAGTTCACCCCCGACCTTCTCCCTGCCGACGTAATCGGTACGATGGTCTACAGCGTGAAGAACGAGCAGTTCACCGTAAAGAAAGGCCCGATTTTTTCCAATTTCGTTCTCGCAGATGAAATCAACCGTGCTCCCGCCAAGGTTCAGTCGGCTCTGCTCGAAGCCATGCAGGAGCGTCAGGTGACTATAGGCGACAACACCTTCCAACTCGACGAGCCTTTCCTGGTGATGGCCACCCAGAACCCTATCGAACAGGAAGGCACCTATCCCCTGCCTGAAGCTCAGGTGGACCGTTTTCTGCTCAAGGTTGTCATCGGCTACCCCTCACGCGATGAGGAGAAGCAGATTATCCGCCAGAACATCACCAACGAAAAGAAGAAGATTACTCCGCTTCTCAAGCCTGAAGAGATTCTCGAGGCTCAGAAGATTGTAGAGAAGATCTACATCGACGAGAAGATAGAGCGTTACATCGTCGACATCGTGTTCGCTACCCGTTTCCCCTCGGAATACGGTCTGGCCGACCTCCAGAGCATCATCGCCTTCGGCGCATCTCCGCGTGCCTCCATCTCGCTGGCCCGTGCCGCCCGCTCCTACGCTTTCCTGCGTCAGCGCGGCTATGTGATTCCCGAAGACGTGCGCGCCGTATGCCACGATGTGCTCCGCCATCGTATCGGCCTCACCTACGAAGCCGAAGCCAACAACATCACAGCCGACGAGATCATCTCTGAGATTCTCGACAAGGTTGAGGTGCCCTAAAACTTAAACCAGTGTTTTCATGGATGCCAAAGAGCTTCTAAAGAAGGTAAAACGCATAGAAATCAAGACTCGCGGACTCTCGCAAAACATCTTTGCGGGCGAATACCACTCAGCCTTCAAGGGCCGCGGTATGACGTTCTCGGAGGTGCGCGAATACCAGTATGGCGACGATATCCGTGACATTGACTGGAATGTGACCGCCCGCCACAATCACCCCTACGTCAAGGTGTATGAGGAGGAGCGCGAACTGACGGTGATGCTGCTTGTCGACGTCAGCGGGTCGCGACTGTTTGGCGCCGTGGGCGAAGAGAAACGCGAGATGATAGCTGAAATTGCCGCCACTCTGGCGTTCTCAGCCATTCAGAACAATGATAAAATCGGCGTAATCTTCTTCTCCGACAAAATCGAGAAATTCATCCCGCCGAAGAAAGGCCGCAAGCACATCCTTTTCATCATCAGAGAGCTGCTCGACTTCACCCCGGAAAGCCGCGGCACTGATATCTCAATGGTACTCCGATATTTTGCCGATGCCCTGAAGAAACGTTGCACAACATTCCTCATCTCCGACTTCATCGACGAGAAAAACTACTATCAGGCTCTTTCGATAGCTTCGAACCGTCACGATGTCTACGGAGTGCAGGTCTATGACAAACGCGACGCCCAGATTCCCGATGTGGGTCTGATTCGCGTGGCGGATCTGGAATCCGGCGCAGAGCAGTGGGTCGACACATCTTCTAAAAAGGTGCGCGACGACTACTCCCGATGGTGGTATGAGCGTCAGCAGGACATGAGCGACACCTTGAAGCGATGCCGCGTGGGCTCAATCTCAGTAGCAACTGATGAAGACTACGTAGCCGCGCTAAAAGGTCTGTTCCATTCCAGAGTCTGACCCCTTAACGGCAAACGCCAAAGTTCAACGATCAATCTGCAAGATTGAAATTCAGAATCCATCAGCTGAAAATGAATCTTTTGAAACATACAGTAGCCACAGCGGCCATCAGCGCCGCCATCGCCGGAGCCGCTTTCTCTGCGGAAGCTGCCTCAGTGAAGGCCACAATGGACTCCACACAGATTGTGATGGGCAATGTGGCCGTGGTGAAATTCGACATAGTCAAGCCTGCCGACTCTCCCGCTCAACTCGTAGCCGACATGGGCCGTATGCCCAAAGAGGTAGAAGTAGCTTCATGGGTCGACGGCGACACCACTGATATAGGCAACGGACTGGTAGAAATCCGTCGCGGAGTGGTGCTTCAGTCGTTCGATTCAGGTGCATACGTGATTCCGTCGTTCCTGCTTGTCAACGGTCCGGACACCGTCCGCTCCAACGAGCTGCGCCTGAAGGTGAATCCCGTCGACGTCTCGCAAATGAAAGACATCAATCCGATTGCCAACGTAGCCAAATTCCAGACAAAATGGTACGACTGGCTACCCGACTGGATCACTGACTACTGGCTCTGGATTCTGCTCGGATTGCTGATTGTGGCCGGAGGCATTTGCGGCTATCTGATGGTAACGCGCAAGGTGGCTGTAAACATTCTGCCCCAGAAGAAGCGTCTGCCTCCGGATGTCATAGCCCTCAACCGCCTCGACCGCCTGAAAGAAGCCCAGCTCTGGGAAAAAGGTCAGGAAAAGGAATATTATACTCAGCTTGTCGACATCCTTCGCGACTACCTGCAGGAGCGCTTCGGCATCAACGCCATGGAGATGACCTCCACACAGATTCTGAAAGCACTCCACAGCAACGAAGAGACCCGCATGCCTCAGCGCCACATGAAGCGCATCGTCGACATAGCCGACTACGTGAAATTCGCCAAGGTACGCCCCGTGCCCGACGACAATGTGCGCGCCTTCATCGATGCACGCAACTTTATTGAAGAGACCCGCCCTGTGGTCCAGCCGGAGGAAGACGGCAAAGATGCCAACGCCGCCGGTGAAGGCAAACCCTCAGGAGCCGCCTCTCAACCATCTGAATCAACTAAGCAAGATAAGAAATGATGCACTTCGCACATCCCGGTATGCTATGGCTGCTTCTGCTCATTGTGCCGCTCACGGCATGGTATGTGTGGAAACACCGGAGCGCATACCCTTCGCTTCATATATCTACCTCGGCGCCATTCGCCAAAGCACGCCGCCCCCTGCGCAGCTATGCTCTCCACGGGCTTTTCGCCTTGCGCATGGCCGCTTTGGCCGCCCTGATTGTGGTGCTTGCACGTCCGCAAACCCGCGACTCATGGCGCACCTCGACCACCGAAGGCACCGATATGGTCATCGCCCTCGACATCTCGTCGAGTATGCTGGCCCGCGATTTTAAGCCCGACCGTCTGGAGGCTGCAAAAAACATCGCAGCCAATTTTATCAGCGGACGCGAAAGCGACAACATGGGTCTGGTGGTATTTGCCGGTGAGGCTTTCACCGGAGTGCCCATGACCACCGACCGCGCCGCTCTTACCAACTACGTCAACGCTCTCAACCGTGAAATGCTCGAAGACGGTACCGCCATCGGCGACGGACTTGCCACTTCGATCAACCGCATCAAGGAGGGGAAAGCAAAATCAAAGAGTATCATCCTTCTGACCGACGGCTCTAACAATACGGGCATCGTGGCGCCGCTCACAGCCGCCGAAATCGCCCACAAACTCGGTATCAGGGTCTACACCATTGGTATCGGTACGAACGGCACGGCCCCCTATCCGCAAGTAAACATGTTCGGACGCATTGAATATGTTCCTATGCCTGTTGTCATCGATGAGGCCACTCTCAAACAGATAGCCCAGACCACCGGCGGCAAATATTTCCGCGCCACCGGCAATAAGGTGCTGAAAGAGATTTTCCAGGAAATCGACAAACTGGAGAAGACCGAGCTCGATGTGCGCCACTTCTCACATACTGAAGACAATTATCTCCCCTGGGCCCTACTGGCTCTCGGGCTTGTGACTCTGGAACTGCTGCTGCGCCAGACCTGGCTGCGCTCCATCCCCTGAGCCACGCTATAAACTCAATATCAAGCCCTTCAGCTCTGGCCAATGGGCTAACCATTTAATCTAAGACTCGCTACAAATGAGTTTCGCATATCCATATCTGCTATATCTGCTGCTGATGGTTCCGGCCCTTCTGGGGCTATGGTTGTGGGCCCGATTAGCGCGTAAACACAAACTGCGCCGCTACGGCAACCCGGCTCAACTCGAGCGCCTTATGCCAGCAGCTTCGAAATATACTCCGGCAGTTAAGATCACCCTCGAGCTGCTCGCCCTCACCTCTATTATTATAGCCGTTGCGCGTCCGCAGGCCGGCCAGAAAGAGGAGGTGGAGAACACTCGCGGCATCGAGGTGATGATCGCTTTCGACGTCTCGCGGTCGATGCTTGCTTCATCCACCGACGATCCCTCGGGTGTGTCACGTCTGCAACGTGCGAAATACATCCTCAACCGTCTTGTAGATAAGCTCGACAACGACAAGGTGGGCCTGATCGTCTTTGCCGGCGAAGCATATACCCAGCTGCCTATCACCACCGACTTCCTTTCGGCCCGCATGTATATCGACGAGCTATCCACCGATATGGTAGCGACTCAAGGCACCGCAATCGGATCAGCTATCGAAATGTCGCTCAACGCATTCTCGCCCGACAAGGAGGTTAACAAGGCGATTATCGTCATTACCGACGGCGAAAACCATGAAGGCGACGCCATCGAAATGGCTGAAATTGCAAAGAAGGAAGGTGTGGAAGTGGACGTAATCGGCGTCGGTTCGCTCAAAGGTGCGCCCATCCCCGTCAACCCATCTCGCGGAGAATTCCTCAAAGACCAGACCGGGGCTCCCGTCACCACATTCCTCAACGAGCAGATGGCCAAGGATATAGCCAAAGCCGGAGGCGGCGAATACATCAACGGTTCAGGCAACAAGGCCGTAGACCAGCTCATCTCTAAGCTCGACTCGCTCAAGAAATCTGATCTTCGCCACGTCAGCTACAAGGCCAGCGCCGAGCAGTTCCCGGTATTTGCCTGGATAGCCTTAATACTGCTGGTAGCCGACTGCTTTATCATGCCGAGGAAGATTAGCTGGCTTGCCAACATCTCCTTCTTCAGCAAGGATAAAGCCACAGCAACAGATAAAAAAGATTGATGTCAAAGTCAGGGTCTGCAGAATCAATCCATTGGCCCGACAAAACATAACAGGAAATATTGCAGCATGAAACGCAGCTTCAACATATTGTTAATATCACTGACACTGGCAACCTCAGCCGGGGTTCTCACTTCCTGCCATAAAGGAGATAAGCAGGCGGAAGTGCAGTCGACCAAGCGCGAGCGCAATGCCATCAAGGAAGGCAATGCTCTTTATGAAAAACAGCGCTACGCCGAGGCCGAAGTAGCATATAAAAAAGCGCTGGAGGAGAATGTAGAAAACGCCACAGCGCAGTTCAACCTCGCTTCCACCTACCTGAAGCAGCGCGGCAACGATGTGGACAATAAAGCCGACTCACTGGTGCGCACTGCCGACCAGATGCTTGCCAAAGTAGCAGCAAATCCCGACCAGGCTCTGGCTCAGGCCGCATGCTACGACCGAGGCAACGTGGCTTACAAAGGTGAGGATTACGCTTCTGCGATTGAGCATTACAAGAATGCCCTGCGGCGCAATCCGGCTGACGAACAGGCCCGCCAGAATCTGCGCCTCGCACAGCTGAAGAAGCAGGAACAGGACCAGCAGAACCAGAATCAGGACAAGAATCAGGATCAGCAGAATCAAGACCAGAACCAGGATAAACAAGACCAGAAGCAGAACGAAGATCAGCAGGACCAGAACCAAGACCAAAACAAGGATAAGGACCAGCAAAAAGATCAGAATCAGCAGAACAGTCAGAACCAGGATCAGAAGCAACAGCCTCAGAAACAGCAGCAGGGCGGTCTCAGCGATGCCAGCGCTCAGCAAATTCTGAAAGCTATGGAAGATAAGGAGAACGGCACGCGCCAGAAAGTGGAGCTGATGAAGCAAGGCGAAGAAAAGCGTGCCAACCGCCGCACCACCGACAAGCCCTGGTAAAAAGGTAGAAAAGAGAATTTCCACGTAGGTCAACTATGAGTATAGATAAAAGGATGATAATCAAACAACCCGCTACAAAGCGCTCCGGCATCACAAGGCTGAGAGGGGCTTTGTTGCTTTTAATGATAGCTGTTGCAGCGCAGATGTGGGGTCAGACCTTTCAGGTGATTCCGCCGCGCAACGTGATTGCAGGCAACACATTCTATGTAACCTACCGCCTGACCAACGGCGAGGGTTCGGGAATCACGGCTCCGCGTATCAACGGATGTAAACTTCTGTCGCCCAGGCCGGGAGTGAGCACCATGCAGTCGGTGCAGATCATCAACGGGCAGCAAAGCTCGTCGACCACAGAGGATTACACCTACACCTACCGTGCCGAGAAGGAAGGCACATATACCATCCCCGCTGCCGAGATTATGGCCAACGGTAAAAAACTGACCACCAGGCAGGCAACGTTCAAGGTGCTTCCGCCTGACAAAAACGCCGCTCAAAACCAGCAGGGAGGCTACGGAGGCTACCGCAGCATGCCTCAGGTGGACGATATTGACAGTCAGGATTCATCGACTAAGATTTCCAAAAACGATATATTCGTTCGCGTGATTCTCAACAAGAGCCATGCCTACGAGGGTGAAGCCATAGAATGCACCCTGAAGCTTTACACCAAATTCGAGCGTATAAACTCGTTTATGGTGACTTCGCCACCTACTTTCGACGGCTTCCTGATTGATGAGCTTGACACTCAGGCCAGTCTCAACGAGATAGAGCATTACAACGGCCAGAACTATATCACAGCCGTGCTTAAACGCTGCATCATCTTCCCGCAGAAGTCTGGCAAACTGACCATCAACTCGGGTAAATACAATCTGAGCGTCGTGCAGCTGGAACGCGTCTCCAACGGATTCTTCATCTCAGCGCGACCGATTGAGAAAGAAGTTAATCTCCAGCCTTTCACCCAGACTGTAAACATCACTCCTCTACCCGACCCCAAACCGGCAGACTTTACCGGCGCCGTCGGTCAGTATAAGTTTGAAAGCGATCTGTCGACCACTACCCCACGCACCGGCGAAGCCCTCTCCCTGCGTCTTATCGCTACGGGTACCGGCAATATCAAATATATCACCCTCCCCAAACCGCAGATCCCCTCGGAATTCGAACAATATACTCCCAAGACCGAGTCGAATGCCCGCATCGCAGGAAATACGCTGACCGGAACCACAACAACGGAATATACGCTTGTTCCCCAGAGCGTCGGCCAGTTCAAGATTCCGGCTGTTACATTCAGCTACTTCGATCCGGCCAAGAAAAGCTATGTGACACTGACGTCGCAGGGCTACGAACTTAACGTGGCCAAAGGGTCAGGCACAACAATGTCGGCCGAACAGCGCGACATCGAGGCTAAAAACACCGACATACTCCATATCAAAACCGGAGACAAAGGCGTCAGCAAAGACCATACGCCGATGATTACCAAATGGATCTACTGGTGCGTATACATTCTGCTGCTTGTAGTGGCCATAGGAGTTATCGCCGCATACCGTCGCCACGTGCGTCTGGATGCCGATGTGGTCGGTCGACGCACCACTCGCGCCAACAAGGTGGCACGTAAGCGTCTGAAAGCAGCAGCCGCATTCATGAAAGGCGGGAACTCCGACCGATTCTACGAGGAGCTTCTCAAAGCCATGTGGGGCTATCTCAGCGACAAACTCAATATCCCATCATCGCAGCTCAACCGCGAAAACATCGTGGCTACGCTCGGCGAACGAGGTGTGGCGGAATCGACCTGCAACAATGTGATTGATATACTTGACGATTGCGAGATGGCACGCTACACCCCCGACGCCTCATCGGAGCTACGCATCGACGCCATATACAATAAAGCCTGCGAAACCATCGACGCTATGGAGAAAAGCAAAATCAAACGGGCCTGATATTCCAGATCCGCGAAAACGTTTCAACCCATAAGTCAAATACGAAATCTCTGACTACCAACGACATGCACAAGATAATAACCACTCTGGCAACTCTCCTTGCCATAATATTTACTCCCGAACTGAGCGCCCAAAGCTCCGGGGTGTCTGACACTATTCTGCCGGATGCCAACCTTGAGACTAAAGAGCAAGCCGCCCCAGCAGCAAAGACCGACAGTGTAAAGGTCATTCCCGCCGAAACCGTCGAAGCTCTGACCCAGGCCGCGGATTCAGCTTACTCGGCCGACAATTTCGCACTGGCAGAGAAGATTTACACTCAGATACTTGCTGACCACGGATCTTCGGCCATGCTTTTCTACAATCTGGGCAACACCTGCTACCGTCAGGGCAAACTCGGAATGGCCATCGTCAACTATGAGCGCTCGCTCAAACTCGACCCGACCAACGCAGACACGCGTGCGAATCTGGAGTTTGTAAAATCGAAAATCACCGACCGTCAGATCGACAGCGGCTCATTCCTTTTCTCCGTGTGGGAGACGGTAGTAATGTGGTTCAAGGCCGACACATGGGCCTGGATTGCGCTGGTGCTCTTCGCCCTGATGCTTGCCGGGATTCTTACCTATCTGCTTTCAAGCGTGGTGCTGGTAAAAAAGATCAGTTTCTTTGGCGGTATCATCATAATGTTCCTCTGCGCCGGAGCTATTATTTTCTCTTTTGCAGCCGCCAACCGTCAACGCTCCAACACTGCTGCCATTGTGCTTTCGCCATCCTCACAGCTTTCCACTACCCCGCGGGAAGCCCGCACACAGAGCGAAGAGGCATTTACGCTGCATGAAGGTACGAAGGTGGAAATCGTTGATTCAGTATCTTCAGCTGCCGATGGCCGATGGTATGAGGTTCGCGTGGGACAGAACGAGCGTGCCTGGATTAAGGCCTCGGATATCGAAAGAATCTGACGGGAAGGCTCGGTTTTGAGCCTCTGCGAGAAAAAAATCGCGTATGTGTTGAAAAACACACTAATCTTTTTTGGAAAACTCGCAAAGGATTCCTAAATTTGGAAATGAATAAAACCCTTCCTCTCACAAACTAAAATATTTTTAACATAAAACATACAACGACCATGGCAAAGACAATCACATTCAATGATCTGCGTCGTCTGAAAGACAGCCTTCCCGATGGAGCAATCGCCCACATCGCTGACCAGCTCAACACCACAGCACAGACCGTCCGCAACTATTTCGGCGGCTCAAACTATGAATTCGGTAAAAACTGCGGCGTACATATCGAACCGGGTCCCGACGGCGGCATCGTAGTTCTCGACGACACTACCATCTACGACATGGCTGTTGAAATCCTCAAAAAAGAGGAAGAGAAGAAAGAAAAATAAATCTTATTCAACCCTACATCAAGCGTCTATGGCACCATTCGGTCGGTTGGCCGGCTGACTCCATAGACGCTTGTCGTTCATACCGGCTCTACATCATAGCCAAGATGAGCCTATGAACAAACTACTTATTCAGAACCATGCAAACAGCAGGCAGACAGATACTTGTACCTATCGACTTTTCCCCACATTCGCTTTTGGCCGCTAAAGCCGCTGCCATCATAGCCGCGCATCGCGGATGCCGCGTAAAGCTGTTGCATGCTCTGGAACAGAATGAAGACAAAAACGAAGCTACAAGCCGCATCAAAGCTTTCGTAGCAGATATAGCCGATGAGCAGCCTGCGACAATCGATGCCAACGACATAGCCGTTGAGGTGACCGAAGGCATACCCGAAGAAGTGATTCTTCAGATTGCAAAAGACCAGGAGCCGGAGCTGATGGTGATGGGTACCCGACGTGTGGCATTGAAAGAGCAGGACATGGTGGGGAGTGTAGCCGCCGAAGTAATCGATGGATGCAGGGTGCCGGTGCTGACTGTCCCCGATAATACCGACATAGGAATCCTCGCCAAGCCTCGCGCCATAGCCTATCTGTGTATGATGGATGCTGATGATTTTGCGGCGCTTGATGTACTGAATTCGCTGTTTGCCGAGACTGCTATCCATCTGACGCTCATCCATGTGCCCCCGCGCCGTATGCGCTTGACCGCGCCTGCCGATCAGTGGCAGGAGATGATAGAGCAAACCCGCAAGCGCTATCCCGACTGGAGGGTGACAGCCAACCGGATTACGACTCATACACTGTCGGACGATATCGCCCGCATAGCCGGCGAGACGCCGTTTGCCATATTGTCTACTGCAAATCGTCGGAAAAATGTTGTGTCGCGCATCCTAAACCCCTCGATTGGCCATAAACTTCTTTTCGGAGCTGACTGCCCTGTGCTGTCGCTGCCGGTGTAAGAACCAGTCTAATAATACCGGCTCATTCTCAAAATTTTACAGGTAGTCGTGGAGCCGGATTTGAAATTATCGGCTTAGAATTCGTGCGGCTCCGGTTCGTCAAGATCGTCGAACGGCAAAGCGAACCGCGCCGACTGGGCTATGCGCTTGTCACGCCAGCATTTGCGGCATACAGCGATATAACGCTCATCGCCGCCGATTTCCACCTGAGCACCTTCGCTTACAAAGTCACCGTTGGCATCTATACGCGCATTTACGATAGTCTTATGGCCGCAGGTACATGTAGATTTAATCTCGTCGATGGTGTCGGCTATCTCAAACAGACGTCGTGAGCCCTCGAAAAGATGGGTTTGGAAGTCGGTGCGCAGACCATAGCAGATCACATTGCTGCCAAAATCGTCTACCACACGGGCGAGCTGATCGACCTGTGTGGCTGTAAGAAACTGAGCTTCATCCACGAGGAACCATTCCACCACAGCTCCTATCTTTTTGAAATAGTGGCAGGCAAAATCGTACAGATCGGTCTCGGGATATATCCACTGACATTCGCGCTCGATGCCGATGCGAGATTTGATTACATTTTTTTGGTCGCGTGTATCTATCACGGGCTTCATGCAGAGGTAGCGCATCTTGCGTTCCTCAAAGTTGTAAGCCGTGGTGAGCAGAAGGGCTGTCTTGGCCGAGCCCATGGTGCCATATCTGAAATATAGTTTGCCAATGCGGTTCATGATAGATGGAAGGTCAGTGGAATTAAAAAACTTGTTGGTTTGCTTGTCAAATTTAGACATTATTTTCCATTTACCTCGCCTCCGCAATAAAAACTTATCAACACCCGCACCCATTTCTTCGGGGCTTGTGAGCTCATGAAATGCAATTAGCCTCTGAGCTTCGCCATGGAATCTCAGAGGCTAATTGTGTGGAGGAAAATTCCCGATGTAAATATTTCCAAAGGCCTTAAAGGCCGGTGAAATTTGAAGGGGGGAATTATTTCTTTTTGCGGTTGCCGTAACGGCTCATGAACTTGTCGACGCGACCTGCGGTGTCCACCAGTTTCTGCTTGCCGGTGAAGAAGGGGTGCGATGACGAGGTGATTTCAAGTTTAACCAGAGGATATGTTACGCCATCGATTTCGATGGTTTCCTTAGCAGCGACAGTAGAGCGGGTGATGAACACTTCTTCGTTCGACATGTCCTTGAAAGCTACTTCACGATAATTTGAGGGATGAAGATCTTTTTTCATTTTTCGTTTCGTTTCAAAAAGTTGCGGGCGGACTCGCCACCCTGTTGTCTTTGTCGCTGGTAAGGCGATTT
>CAMEGQ010000030.1 GCA_945916235.1 uncultured Porphyromonadaceae bacterium
GAATTTTACGAGACCGGTTCGCTCAAGGCCTTCGACGTTTGCTCAATCCTTTGGGCAGAAGATACAGCTCCGACGGTCGATTTCATCAATGGCTTCATCGAAAGCTACGGCGACCCGCTGGGGATGACCGGCTCGTGGGAATCAATTGTTAACTTCAAGAACCACAAGGCTTCGGAGCGCACCATCACCATAGCCAACGATGCCCAATGGTTCGAAGACCGGTCGCCCATCGACCCGCGTTTCCGCAAACCTGAGGTGAAGGGCGTCAGCGCCAAGGTGATCAATGCCGCAATTCTGGCCGGCGATTCCTACCCCTCCACGCCTATCGGTATCAATCTGCCGAATTCCAACTGGATACGCGTCGCCCACGGCTCAAAATCGGTTAGCATCGAGAATATTACCCAGGCCTACGACGATGCCTCCCACGGCAATGGCTTCAACGAGGAGTTCGTAATAGACAAGCCTACGGCCGACTGGATGGATAAGTATCTGTTTATCACTGATAATCTCCATACTGACCTGCACGAATGCCTGGGTCATGGCTCCGGCCGCCTGCTCCCCGGGGTAGATCCCGACGCTCTCAAAGCCCACGGCTCCACGCTTGAGGAGACGCGTGCCGACCTTTTCGCACTCTATTATCTTGCTGATCCGCATCTGGTTGAGCTCGGACTGCTCGATGATCCCGAGGCCTATCGTGCTGAATATTACAAATATATGCTCAACGGCCTCATGACTCAGCTGATGCGTATTCAGCCGGGCAACGACGTGGAGGAAGCCCATATGCGCAACCGCAAACTCATCGCCGAGTGGGCCCTTGAGCATGGCAAAGCCGACAATGTGGTTGAGATGGTGAAGCGCGACGGCAAGACCTATGTGAAAATCAATGATTACCGCCGTCTGCGCGAGCTCTTCGGTCAGCTTCTCGGTGAGATTCAGCGCATTAAGAGCGAGGGCGACTATGCTGCCGGGGCTGCGCTGGTAGAGAAATACGGCGTGAAGGTGAATCCCGAACTGCATCAGGAGGTACTGGAACGCTATTCACATCTCAACATCGCTCCCTACAAGGGCTTTGTGAATCCGGTCTATACCCCCGTAAAAGATGCTGACGGCAACATTACCGATGTCACCGTCAGCTATGAGGAGGGTTATCTGCCTCAGATGCTGCGCTATTCGCGTGACTATTCACCTCTGACAGAGAAATAGTCAGCCGAAGTCTGTAACCCGCAGAAGAGTCAGCGGGCGCTTACTTTTCAACCACGAGGGTGAGCACTCCCGAATTGCCGTAGAGCACCTTCTCGAATACCGGGTCAGCCACCTCGAGCGAGTAGCCGCCTTTCAGACGGTCAACAGACTCGATTGCTGAATCAAATCCGTTGTGGTTGAGCAGATGGTAAAGCTTGCCGGGAACTACAGCCTTCAGCAGTGCAGGCGACAGAGTGTAGTTGGCCGGAGCCTTGATGTGGATCAGGTCGCCCTTGGCGTTGAATCGCATCACGATGCCGTCGGCGAGCCCCACATCGTAAGTGTTCTTCAGAAAGCTTTTCTCGCAGAGCACCACGGCATGGCCGTCGCAATGCTTCGACAGGAATTTGCGGGCCTTTTCAGGCACCTTGGAATAGTCGACAGACCCGGAGACCACCGGACCGATGCCCATATATCCCGGAGGCACCTGGGGCCCCACATTCGGATCATATGTGGCCTTCTCGGTAGGCACGGCTGACGTTGTGGTCACTGACGAGTTTGTTTCGGCAACTGCATGATATGCGCCTGCGGCCGTCGTGACGGCCATGATCAGGCTTAAGATCCGGCAGGTCAAAAGCCTGACGCGGAGATTGAGAGAGCGAAGAGTGTTCATAGCAAATATATTTATCATTATCCCTTTGCTATTTAAACAAGTTGCTGTATATAGCGGTTCACCCGAAATGGTTATTGCGCAGATAAAAATAACGTTAAAATCCGCTGCCTTTCCGGCCCTGACTACGCTTCATGAGCCTGAGGCAGCGAAAGATATGAATTTTAAAGAACTTTTGCCATGAGCCATACCCATAATGATAATCCCGACACCCCCGAGGAGGCTTTTTCGCCGCTTCAGAGGGTGAAACGCCGATTTTTCGCCATGCGCAACGGCATACTTGCCGACCAGATGCGCCGCGGAGGACTCAATTATCGAGTCAATTTCGGTCTTAATCTTCCGCAGCTCAAGGATATAGCTGCTGAGATTGCCACAGACTGGGGTCTCAACTCAGGCGAGATTGTCGACCTTGCGGACACGCTCTGGGACAATGTCAACACCCGCGAGAGCCGCCTGCTGGCACCTCTGCTCGTTGGTCCGGTGCTCAGAGGGGCGACAGTTGGTGTACAAGAAGGCTCTCAGGACTTAAAAGGCAATGAAAGCGTTGATCAGCAGGTGCGTATGGCCGCTTTGGCTGAATCCTGGATGCCGCAGGCTCAGACGGTGGAGGTGGCCGATATACTGTGCCATTCGCTGCTGCGTTTTCATCCACAGGCTCTGGCGCTTGCCGCAGCTTCGCTGATGCCGATGGAGGATGCCGATGGCGCAAATGGACTCGGAAAGGCAGCTCCGGATATGGAGCGTTATACTGCCATACGTTTGCTTGTCAATCTTTTATCCTCAGGAAAAGCCGCAGCTGAAGAGGTACGACCATTGCTGAATGCGGAGTATGCGCGTAAATGTCAGCTTACTTTGCCGCTTTGCCGCCGTCTGGAAGAGGAAATCATCTTCTTTGAGCAGGACCGGCATTGAGCCTGGCATTATGCTTATCATTGAGACGGGCATTGAGCCTGTTCACAAATTCGTAATTTTTGAGTCCCCAGCGAGGCAACAGCAGCATGTCGGCGGGGGCTGACGATGTGAAACGCTCTATGGCAAGCGAGGGGTTGATGCGGTTGACGCAGTCGATAATCTCCACGCAGAGATCAAGATATTCTTCAAGCGAAAATATTCCAAGACGTTCACCCTCAAAGAAATACTCGGTCGTTTGAGCTGCCCCTCCCGCTGATTCAATCACTTCATTGGTGCAGGAGGTCATCTTCCGGGCCAGAGTAGTCCCGGAAATCACCTGGAGCTGATGGAATTTTATGGTGGAGATGGGGAGAGCGGCGGCTCTGGCCACCGACTGCATCATCATCTCGCGAGTCTCGCCGGGCAGACCCATAATCAAGTGTAGGCCAACAGGAAATCCCGCGGCGACGCAGCGGCCTACGGCAACCTCGGTCTGCTCCCATGTCAGACAGCGGTTGATGAGCTGCAGGGTGCGGTTGTGGGTGGTCTCTGCTCCGAATTCAATGAATATCTGAGTGTTAAGTTGCTTGAGCTCCTCCAGCAGTTCGTCGGGGAGGCAGTCGGGCCGTGTACCGATTACCAGGCCATCTACTCCTTCGACAGTCAGGGCTTCGCGCCACATGGCCACCACCTCTTCCTGCGGCGCATATGTGCTTGTATAGCTCTGGAAATAAGCCAAATAGCGCATTTTCGGATATTTCCGCGCAAAGAACGCCTTCCCGGCCTCCAGTTGGGCTGCCACCCTCCCGGGCTTATGCAATTCGGAAGCTCTCTGCGCCAGCAAGGATGGGGAGAAGGAGCGGTTGTTGCAGTAAATGCATCCGCCGCGGCTCAGCGTGCCGTCGCGGTTAGGGCAGGTATAGCCGGCATCTACCGTCAGTTTCTGCATCTTGACGGGAAAATACCGCGCGAGGAAGTCGGAGTAGTCGGTGTATGGTTTCATCTCCCCGTAATGGCCCTGTGTCATCAGTTAACGCTCCGCCGGTGTCATTCCCGACATCAGCATGGCGTCGAGAATGGTCATTGCCGCCATCGACTCTATCACCACTGGCACGCGAAGAAGTATGCTCGGATCGTGACGGCCACGAGCCGTAAGCGTTACCTCTTTTCCTTGATCATCAACGGCTTGAAGAGGTCGGGAGATGGTGGGCGTGGGTTTTACAGCCACGCGCATCACGATGGGCTGGCCGTTGGAGATCCCGCCCTGAATACCACCGGAATAGTTGGTGCGTGTGGCTACCTTTCCGTCTGCCGTGACGCAGAATTCATCGGCCACTTCGCTTCCGCGGCTCCCGACGCCCTCGAAGCCCATTCCGTACTCGAACCCCTTGACGGCGCCGATGGAGAGCATGGCCCCGGCAAGCATCTGCTGCAGTTTGGCAAATACCGGGTTGCCCACTCCCGCCTGCAGGCCGCTGACGGTACATTCCACCACTCCGCCTACGCTATCTTGTTCGTTTTTAGCCGCTTCTACGATTCGCTTGATGTCGTCTTCGGTCGGATTCTCTTTCGCTCCGATGGAGGCGATGCGCGATGTAATCGTTATTCCCTGAGCTTCAAGGAGTTGGCGGGCTATGGCTCCGCCCACCACGCGGCTCACGGTCTCGCGCCCGGAGGATCGGCCTCCGCCGCGCCAGTCGCGTATACCGCCGTAGCGCTGATTCCATGCATAGTCGGCATGCGAAGGGCGACATACGTGGCGCAGAGCGTCGTAGTCGGCCGAGTGCTGGTCGGAGTTCTCGATCATGAAGCCGATGGGGGTGCCAAGCGCTATACCTTTCTGGGAATCAGGCTTAAGCGCTTCGAGCTGTCCATCAGCGCCCAAGGCCATAACTCCTGAAAGAATCTGCACCCGGTCGGCTTCGCTTCTCTGCGTAGTGAGCCGCGATTGGCCCGGGCGACGGCGGTCAACCTGTGCCTGAAGGGTCACAAGGTCGATTTTCACGCCAGCGGGAAGGCCGTCGATGATGCCTCCCATCGCGCGCCCATGGCTTTCGCCAAAGGTGGTGAGTCGGTATGTGTTGCCGAATGTGTTCATGTTCAGGAGTTATTTGGATGAGATTAAGGCGGATGGGGCTTTATTTTATCAGATCGGTCACGGTGGCTCCCACATAGCCGATGAGGTCGGCGGGAGCTATCTTTACCTGCAGACCGCGCACTCCGGCGCTGACAAATATGTAGTCGAAATCGTTGGCTGTCTGATGGAAAAAAGTCGGGAACGGTTTCTTCATACCTACGGGCGAACAGCCGCCGCGGATATAGCCTGTCAGCGGCAACAGCTCCTTCATGGGGATGAGGTCAGCCTTTTTGGCTCCCGCTGCGGCAGCCGCTTTCTTCAGGTCAACTTCAGCGTCGCCGGGCACCACGCATACGAAATATCCTGCGGCATTGGAGCGCGCCGAATTGCGCCCGGGATACTCGCCCTGAAGTACTAAGGTCTTGAATACCTGACGGATATCTTCATTGAGCTGCTGGGCGATGTGGGTGGCCGCCAGATCATTTTCATCCACTTCGTAGGGCACGAGTTCGTGGGCGATGCCTGCCTGAGTCAGCAGTCGCGCCACATTGGTTTTGGCCGTAGCCTGTCGCTTGTCTTTTCCCATAGTTCAAAATTACGCAATTTACCCAACACCGCAAAATAAAATGTCGGTGTCGGGGAAATATTAGGTTGAAATAATGAGGATTAACTGCCCTGATGCCGGAGATTATCTTTTCAGCACATCATGGGCTTCTTCGTAGTGGGGTTCGCTGGTGATCTCGTTGACCAGATCGGCATATACCACGTTGCGGTCTTCATCAAGCACGATCACGGCGCGGGCGAGCAAACCTGCCAAGGGTCCGTCGACCATCTCCAGGCCGTATTTTTCAGCAAACAGAGGCGACCGGAAGGCCGATCCTACGATGACGTTCTTGATATCGTTGGCCTCGCAGAAGCGGGCGGAAGCGAAGGGGAGGTCCATCGATACGCAGATTACCACAGTATTGTCCAGTCCGGCTGCCTCCTTGTTGAAGCGGCGCACAGAAGCGGCGCATACGGGGGTGTCAAGACTCGGGAACACATTGAGCACCACTCGTTTACCGACGAAATCAGCGCAATGGATCTCTTTGAGTTCAGGGGTTACGAATGTATAACACGGAGCTTTGCTCCCTACTTCGGGCAGTCGGCCTGCGGTGTGGACTTCTTCACCTTTAAAATGTATGGTTTCCATAGATAGATATTTGTTTGTCAATGAGTTGATTTAGTAAGCAATCCTTTTCGAGAGTCTATTCGATGAGTGCTACCGATTGTATAACGTCCTGAACCAGCGAGTTGTTGACTCCGAGTATCACATCGGTAATGATTCCGTCGGAATTTACGACGAGGATTGTCGGGAATACCGAGGTGCCGCAATCGCGGGCCAATACTTTGGCTTTCAGCAGATCGTATTCTCCTTCTACAGGCTGGCCCACCGCCTCGGATATGAGGTCGGCGTTGCTTCCCGTGAAGGCGAAAATCAGGTCGACTGACCTTGGCATCGTGGCTTGTGCGCGGCGCAGAGCCTTGATAGAGGTAGCTGCGGCGGCGTTGTCGGGGTTAAGAATGGCCACGAGAGTCGGGCTTCGGAATCCGTCGCCCTTGGTGTGGTGGTAAAGTTCGCCTGTCAGCGTGGGAAGGCCGAAGGTGGGCAATGGTTGGCCGCGCAGATTCTCAACGCGGTAGTTGCTCTCGCGAAATTTCACAAAATCAGCGGGATACATCGCAATGAGATCTTCCTCAGTGCTCACGGCCTTGAGAGCTTGGTCGTCGGTAGGGTAGGAGTAATCGACTACTACGGTCTGCTCGCTGATCTGAGCCGGATTGTATTCGTTTACGACCTTGACAGGCAGGCTGTTGACGTCGTTGATGGTCAGGGTGAAGTTGCGGCCTACGGCTCCGTTGATCTCCTGGCGGATGCGCAGGGTAGTGGTGCGGTCGGCATCGCTGCCAGAGTGGGACACGTCGATGGTGTACTCCTTTGGATTGTCAGCTATCTGTTTGAGCTGACGGGATATAGAGCGCGGGAGCAGGTCGACGAACTGGCCGTTGCGCTGCACTCCGCCTGCGGCAGTGAGAAATGGGATTGAATCCCACTGAAAATGGTATTCCTGCAGACGGCGGTCGCGATATCGGTAGCAATGTCCGTCGAAATAGGCGGTGAAACCGCGGCTTTCGCGCTGGTCGGAACGCAACTGCCAGTCGATCAGATAGTCAGCGCCGAAAAGCGTATCCTGAGGCTGACGCGTTTCGGCCATGCGCAGCCGGTAGTCGACATCCTGATCGGTCATGGCAAGCGACACCGTGAAATCGGCCACCGTCGAGTAATCCTCCAGAGCATCGAGCCGGTCGGCGATACCGAGCGCCGTCTTGACTGCGTCGGAGGCGGCATCAGTCTTTGCGGTCCGGGATCCGGAGGCATCCTTCGCCGAAGACACTGACTCAGCGGCTCCCCTGAGGCATAAGCTGGGGGAGCACACCATTGTCATCATTATAATCAATTTTTCAATCCCTCTCATAAAGCAAATAGTTGCACCGTTTGGTTTATTAACGTCTGTTGCCGTTTTATAGTTTATTAATTTCGAAGAAAAATGAACCCGGGCCCGATTCACATCGGACCCGGATCCTTCCTTATTGGCATTTGTATATGAAACAAACTTATCAGTATTCGTTTTCCGAGCCCGGGGAGCAATGCTCAACCTCAGGCAATACGATTGGGTTCGAATCAATACTCCAATTTTAATAATCAATCATTCATTCAATCAATCATTCATTCATTCAATCATTACAATCAATCATATTTTTTTTCATCTGACGGCAATCGCGTCCGGCGCGAAATGTGGCGGCAGATATATGGGTTTAGTCAAATCTGAATAATTATCAGTTTTTCGGTATCGTGCCAAGCCTAAATGGCTGTTGGTCTTAGGTTTGGGAACGACGCACTATGCAGCATCGTCTTTGGCTGGTTGTGTGAATTTATCTTTTATCGCTTTTTCGATGGCAAATTAACGAAAGAATCTTTTCATTTGGAATAGTTTTGCTATTAATTTTTGTTAATGTGGCCATTGTGTCTACAAATTGTCATTCGTCCAATCGGCGTTTTAGGCCCTGAGAAGCCATTTATTATAGTTTTATGCGGAAAATATGTTTTATAACATATGATGGCACGATTTGTGGAATTTTGGGACAATTCCGATACAAATCCATGCCGATTACTCGACTTAACGTCATAGTGACGTTTCTAAAAGCCTGCAAATCAGCATTAACAATCTTTGGAACAGCGGAGGCTGAAATGCAGAATGTGGCGTGTGGATTCCGTCACGGGGAAATTGGCTGAATGTTTAAGCCCGGGAATCCATAGGATTCTGCCGGGATCCATGGAGTTCTCACCCTCCAAGGCGTTTTCACCCTCCATGGTCAGGATCCACACGGCAATCTTTTCATTTACAGGGATTTTGCTATCGGAGAGTATGTCGCTGACAAGTTTTGTCCCCTTCATGCCGAACGGGCGGATGCGGTCGCCATGATGCCAGTGACGAAGTGTAAGCGCCATCTGGTCAGCGGCTTCTGCTTCGCTGTTCTCCGCTCCGGCGCCTCCACACTCCCCGTCTTCCAATGCTTTGAGTAAGGTATCGAGGTCGAACCATGCCTGCCGCGCGTCGCGTGTAGGGCGGAATTCTTCGCGCGTGATCACCTCGATTTCCAGCGGCCCTGCATGTGAAGGCAGATCAGACGGGCCAAGCGGAATCTCATATTGTTCTTGCTGGGCTTGGACCTGTGAAGCGGCCTGATGCTCAGGGTAATAGAGCAGTCGACCTCGGTCGAGCAGGTAATCGCCGAATTGTTTGCCTGATTCTCCCTTGCGCCAAGAGCGTATGATCCCTTCAGCCATATCGTATGTGACGCCATGCGGCTCCAGAACGTGCCAAAGCAGTTCGACTTCGGGTGTCGTCCCGTCTTGGACCGATTCAAGGCCACCAAAGGACGATTCTGGCCAGCTGAAGAGTTGCCCGAGGTTTATCTCCTTTCCATCCTCGCTGACGGCTAAACGCCGCTTTTCGGCCACGAGAGCGTCAAGAAGCCGAAGGTCGCGCCGCACATTCTCAGCCGACGCCGCCACAGCCGTGCTGAACCCCGGCAAGTGCTCTTCAAGGCCGGGCAGCAGGCGGTTGCGCCAGAGGTTGCGCCGATAGTCGCAGCTGAGGTTGGATGAATCGGTAACGTACCCTATCCCTTTGGCTTTCAGATAGCCCAGTATCTCTTTGCGGGTCAGGCTAAGAAGGGGCCTGACAAACATGCCGCGCCGTGGCGGTATGCCCGAAAGGCCACGGAGGCCGGCGCTGCGGTGAAGATTCATCATAAAGGTCTCCACCGAGTCATCACGATGATGACCCAGGGTGATGGGGCAACCTTGGCTCACCTCCCCAAACCATCTGTATCTCAGGCTTCTGCATGCCATCTCCAGCGATTCTCCGGGATGAGCATCCATATAGGCTCCGACGTTGAATTGCGTCTGCAGTAAGGGTACTCCTAATCTTTTGCAAAGGTCAACGACAAACGCCTCGTCGCGGTCGCTTTCGCGGTCGCGAAGCTGGAAGTTGCAGTGTAAGGCCGTGCATTTCAGCCCTATAGCCATTGAGGCCACCAATAGCGCCACCGAGTCGCTCCCTCCGCTGACAGCAACCATCATCTCCACTCCCGGCGCTACGGAGAGCGCGGAATATGCCTCCGCCACCTTCTGCTCGAAGATGTCGGCGATGCGGGATGTGTCAATCGGCTGGGTCATAGTGGATTAAATCTGCATGTGAATCGGCAGGCACAGGTTTAGGTACTCTTTGGCAGTGGACCACGGTATCAGCGGCAGTGCTCCTTCCGGAGTTTCGGAGCCTGCACCGATGGGGAGAGCTATGGGTCGTTCATTCAGCAATATAAGCAGGTACGTGACCCCCTTCTTGGAGCGCAGAAGCACCATCTGCAGGTTTGCTGCCATGGGTGTAAGCGTGAAGTCGCGCCAGTGCAGTCCGACGGTGTCGAAATAGTTGGTCATATAGTAACATCCGGGCAGACGCATGAGCGATAGCAGAGGCAGAAGCGTTTCGGCGTGGCCAAAGCGCAGGCTGACAGTCTCACCGCGCTTCCCTTGGGCGGCCTCATCTGTAGTATTTATCAGATCGAGTAGCAGATTTGAGGCCACGTAGGCGGGTTCGAGCGAAAGCGTTGAGGCCGACCGCTTCAGATAGTGGCCGAGGTTTTCGCAAGCCCAGAGCGCATTGAGTTCTTCAGGGGTGAAATATGTGGTGATGTCCACGTCGAGGCCCATGGCGGGTAGCCCATGTACTACGGAATATGCTGACCATGAGAGTTCTACGGCTTGCTCGTGGGTGAGATAGTTCTTATCGGAGATCAGGCGGCGGGCAGGTTCGGCCGGACATGTAGTCTGGAAAAACATGTCGTAGGGTTCCTGCCATGGATGCGATTCGAACCATTCCACGAAGTCGCGGTCGGTATCAAACGGGCGCATCAGCGGCGAGTTGGTTCTTCCGGCCGATGTGGTAATTTCCACCGAGTTGTTGACGCGGTCGAGCTGATGGCAGAATTCGTACATGCTCATGACGCAACGCGGCGAATATGAGCTGATTGCGTGCACACGTCCGTTGTCGAACAGCCGGGGGAAGGCGCGGAACATGCGCGTGGCGATGCCTCGCTGCTCCGCCATCCCGAGCGAGTCCAGGGCGCCCCAGCGGCCATGTGAGGCGTCTATGACATATTCCACTAACCCCTTGAGCTGCTTGCCTTTATCAGTGAGCACGCCGACTGAATCAGCTTTGGCAAGCGTCTGAAGCAGCCCGACCGACGGACGCATCGAAGACAGATACCTGGCGCCATGTCGGCCTACATGGTTGATATACATGGCTTCCAGCGAGTCGGGTATGGCTATCGGGCCGTCGGGGGCGGGATAAGGCATGGCTGTGCCAAGGCATTGCGTGGGGCTGTAGCTTGTGGCCATAGGGTCGGCTGCCGAGGCTTGCTCAGGGCTGAAAACGCCTGTAAATAAGGCGGCTGCGGCCAATAAGGCCGCGGCATTCCCTTTCAGATCGGCAGCTCTGCGCCCTGCCGACAAAATTCTCGCAAGTGAACTCACTATTTTTCTCATATTTTATTGTATCTTTGCAATAGCTACAAATTTAAGCAATAATGGCCGAAGAAAAAAGCACAAACCGAATAAACTCGTCGGGCGAAGGCTCGGCTTCCGCGCAGCCGTCGGTCAGCGAGGCCGATGCTCTGGTGGCCCGCGGCAAACAGCTTTGGAAGGAGGGACATCGCGGCGCTGCCATCACAGCTTATGAGCAGGCTGCCGCCATCGACCCCAACGGTCCGGGTGCCATATTGCTGGAGCACAGCCGTCAGATCCTCGATTTCTTCAACAAAGACCTGCTGAATCCGTGAAACATAGACCTGCTGAGTACGTAGACCACCGGCCTGCGGAACCTGTAAAAATGGAAATGAACGCCTTAGCCGACCAACTGATACCCGCGCCTCCGTTCAGCCTCAATCTCCGGGGCCGGCTGGTAGAGTATACCCGTCCGGTGGTGATGGGGATTGTCAATCTGACGGCCGACTCGTTCTACGGTGCCTCACGATGCGCCGTTGGCTCGCAGTTTACGGCCCGCATCGCGCAGATGCTTCAGGCCGGGGCTGATATCCTTGACCTTGGTGCGTGCTCCACGCGTCCGGGGGCTGCTCCGGTAGAGCTCCGTCAGGAGATAGAGCTGCTGGAACCGGCTGTGCGTCAGGCTAAAGCGTTATATCCCGACTGTGTGGTCTCTGTGGATACGTTCCGCGGCGAGGTGGCCCGCAGAGCTGTGGAGGAATGGGGCGCCGATATAATCAACGATATATCAGGCGGTAAGCTCGACCCTGAGATGCTCCCCACGGTCGAACGGCTGAAAGCGCCATATATCCTGACCCACATGCGCGGTACGCCTCAGACCATGAGCCGATTGACCGACTACCCAGACGGTGTAACCGCCGGAGTTATTTCCGAGCTGTCGCCAATAGTCGGGCGGCTGACGCAAGCCGGAGTGGCCGACATCATCATTGATCCGGGATTTGGCTTTGCTAAAACACTGGAACAGAGCTATATCCTGATGCGTGAGCTTCCGGCCATCCGCCGGTTTTTCAACCGCCCCGTGCTGGTCGGAATTTCGCGTAAGTCGATGATATACAATCTCTGCGGATGCACGCCGGAGGATGCTCTTCCCGGCACTACAGCTCTGAACACCTTTGCCCTGATGCATGGGGCTTCAATCCTGCGCGTTCACGATGTGGCCGCTGCCCGCCAGACATGCGCCGTGGTACGACAGCTTTATCCGCCTGGCTGCCCGGAAGTTCCGGCTACTCATTGCTAATGTCTTGCAACCCTCAGCTCTCCAATCTGTGATCTTCTATCTTATATCTGTTGCCTCATGCTTGAATCCTTCTCCATAAAGGACATACTCGACATCGTCATCGTGGCCCTGATGCTCTATTATCTTTACAAGATAATGAAGGAGTCGGGCACAATCAATATATTCTACGGCGTTTTGGCCTTTATCCTCGTTTGGGTTGTAGCGGCTGAGATACTGGAAATGAAGCTGATAGGCACGATTCTCGACAAGGTGATGAGCATCGGCCTGCTGATTCTTGTCATAATATTCCAGGATCAGATAAAGCGCTTCCTTGTGGAGTTAGGGTCAAGAAAACGCTGGAAATTCCTCGCCGGAATGTTCCATCATCGCCGCGGGGCCGACGGGGAGGAGCACGACCTCCATACGCGCGTGATGCCGATTATCTACGCCTGCATGAACATGTCGCGTAGCAAGACGGGAGCCCTCATCGTCATTCAGCAGGATGTGCCGCTGGAAAACTATGAGAAAAGCGGCGATATCATTGATGCTCAAATCAACAGCCGCCTTATCGAGAACATATTTTTCAAGAATTCGCCGCTCCACGACGGCGCTCTGATCATCGACCGCGGCAAGATCAAGGCCGCAGGCTGCATCCTGCCGGTAAGCCACGATATGAACGTGCCGCGTTCGCTGGGCTTGCGCCATCGCTCGGCTTTGGGCATCTCACAGGCCACAGACGCCTTTGCCATCGTGGTCAGCGAGGAGACGGGCAATATCTCCGTGGCCCATCGCGGCCATCTCTACACGCGCTTAAGCTCCACCGACCTCGAGAAGCGCCTGAGCGCCCTCGAAACTATCTGATCCGGTGCGCAATTAGTGCAATAGAGGAATTCTCAATGGCTAAGAGCCGGTTACTCAATATATGTTAACGTCAGCTGGCAGATGCCATCAGTCGAATACATCCTGAATCGACTCCTCCACTTCTTCAGCCTCGGGAGCTGCTTCCCAGAATTCGCGGTCGCACAGGCTTGAAAAATCCACATCGAATGTGGTCGCCTGCGAGTAGGGAAGCGTCGGATCGGCATATACCTTACTCATGTACAAGCCGTAGATGGGGAGCGCCATCGCCGCACCCTGACCGTTGGCCATCGAGTTGAAGTGGATGTAGCGCTCGTCGCCGCCGACCCACACGCCCGAAACCAGTTCGGGCGTGAAGCCCATGAACCATCCGTCGGCGTTGTAGTTGGTAGTTCCGGTCTTGCCGCCCATCTGAGCTGTGATGTTGTAGGGGGCGCGGCGCACACGGTTGCCGGTACCGCCGTCGACCACATTCAGCAGCATCGACAGGATCTTGGCGTAAGCCTTTTCCGAGATAACCTCGGTATGGGTGGTGTTGAATTCCGAAATCACGTTGCCGTTGGCGTCGGCTATGGCTGTGACGTAGACCGGAGTGGCGCGCATACCGTTGTTGGCGTAGGCCGTATAGGCTCCTACCATTTCACGTACCGACACCTCGCATGATCCCAGACAGAGCGACATCACGGGGTCGATATGGTTGGTGATTCCGAAGTTGTGCATGTTGCGCACCAGGGTGGTGGGCGACAGCTGAGCCATCAGGCGCGCCGAAATCCAGTTGTTTGAGTTGGTCAGGGCCCAGCGCAGGTCGACCATCTCGCCCACGCGGGCGGACCCGGAGTTGCGCGGCGCCCACGGGCGGCCGTTTTCATCGGTAAACACGGGCTGAGTGTTCGACAGCATGTCGCAGGGGGTGAAGCCCTCCTCCATGGCGTAGGTGTAGAGGAACGGCTTGATGGTTGATCCTATCTGGCGGCGGCCGGTGGCCACCATGTCATACTGGAAGAAACTGAAGTCTGGACCGCCCACATAGGCTTTCACATGGCCGTTGCGCGGCTCCATGCTCATAAAGCCGGTGCGCAGAAAGTGTTTCTGCCAGAGCAGCGAGTCGCGCGGCGTCATCACCGTGTCGATTACGCCATCGTAGGAGAACACGCTCATCTCGCGCGGGGTGTTGAAGCTCTCGCGTATCTGATCTTCGGAGGCTCCGGCGGCTTTGAGCACACGGTAACGCTCCGTCTGCTTTATCGCGTGGTTGATCAGGTTGGATACCTTCACGTTGCCCAGCTCGGCGGCATTGGTGGTGTAGGGCGCGGTCTTGGAGCCGCGTTTTTCGCGGAAGAAGGCCTTCTGCAGGGCGCTCATATGCTGCTTTACAGCCTCCTCGGCGTAGCGCTGCATTCGCGAGTCGATGGTGGTGTAAATCTTCAGGCCGTCGGAATAGATGTCGTAGTGGGAGCCGTCGGGTTTGGGATTTTTTTCAATCCAGCCATAAAGCGGATTCTCCTCCCAGGCGATTGAGTCGTCGACAAACTTCTGGGCCTCCCAGCCGCGATAGTCGGAGCGTACGGGTTTTTCAGCTGTCAGGATGCGGCGCAGCTCCTCGCGGAAGTAGGGCGCCAGACCGTCCTTATGGTCTACTTTATGGAAATTCAGCGTCAGCGGCAACTGCTTGAGCGAGTCGACCTGAGCCTCGGAGAGCATCCCCTGTTTGTGCATCTGCTCAAACACCACATTGCGGCGCTGGCGTGTGCGCTCGTTGTGGCGCACGGGGTTGTAGAAGGCCGGGTTCTTCACCATACCCACCAGAGTGGCAGCCTCCTGGATGTTGAGGTCTTTGGCCTCCTTGCCGAAATATACCCACGCCGCCGACTTGATGCCCACGGCGTTGTAGAGGAAGTCGAACTGGTTGAGATACATCTTAATAATCTCATCCTTAGAGTAGTAGCGCTCCAGTTTTACGGCTATCATCCATTCGATGGGCTTCTGCAGGGCGCGGTCGATGATGTTGTGGGTCGAGGGGGAGTAGAGCTGCTTGGCCAGCTGCTGCGTGATGGTGGAGCCGCCGCCGGCATTTTTCTGCTGGAGCACTAACGTCTTGACCAGCACGCGCATAAAGGCACGCATGTCGATGCCGGAGTGGTCGAGGAAACGCGAATCCTCGGTGGCAATCAGGGCGTCGATCACATGTTGCGAGATTTCGTTGTAGTCGGCGTAGACGCGGTTGCCCGAGGAGCGGTAGTAGCGCCCCATCTCTTCGCCGTCGGCAGAATAGACTACGGTGGCAAATTTGTCGGATGGATTTTTAAGTTCCTCCACCTCAGGCATGTAGCCTATCCAGCCATTGTAGATTAGCAGGAAGAATACCAGCATGGTGGCCAGGCCGATGGCAAACAGCTTCCATAACCATCCGATAATCAGTCGGTTGCGGCGGTCGCGGGCGTTG
The DNA here is from genome assembly GCA_945916235.1 of uncultured Porphyromonadaceae bacterium. Classification (GTDB taxonomy): domain Bacteria; phylum Bacteroidota; class Bacteroidia; order Bacteroidales; family Muribaculaceae; genus UBA7173. Next base: position 15,507 of record CAMEGQ010000030.1, read on the forward strand.
CGTTCGCCCTGACGCCCTTCAGTATCAATATTTTTAGCGCACATTTTCTATGCCTCTGTTCAGATTATTCCAATTAACTGCAAATTTAGCAAATTCTGCAAAAATCCCGAGCAATATCCGCCAATTTCTGCGGCTTTCACCTTCCCGGACGTCAGCTTTCACCTTCCCGGACATCAGCTTTCACCTTCCCGTACATCAGCTTTCACCTTCCCGGACGTTAAACCGGACGTCAACGGCGTTAAAAATGGATGCTCTCCTCACGGAGAACATCCATCCATCTTGTATATTTACCAATCTATATTATTTTACTGTCTCTTTGGTCACTTTGGAGCCGCGGCGCACGATGTAAATACCCGGAGTGAGGGCTGCGGCGTTGGCCTTGATGCCCTGAAGGGTATAGTATTCGGCTTCAGCGTCGGCATCTTCGGCTGCGATGACCGATTCGATGCCCGACGAACTGAGGTCGATGGTCTCGATGGTAGTCCACGGGCTTTCGGAGTTGATTTCAGCCTGTGCTGTGGTGGGAACGGCTTTTACGCGCACGTCGTATTTGCCGGTTTCCAGTCCGCTGACGGTGTAGCTCAGCTCGGTGATGCCGCTGATGGTGCGCGAGGTGGTGCCTCCGGTCTCCGAGGGAGCCTTGGCGGCAGTCTGAACAAGCGAAGTGGCATCGCCGGTGTAAACCTTGGCATTGTATAGCAGATAGCGGCTCTTTTTGGCTGCTGCGGTAAACTGCACCTTCATCTTGGAGTTGGCCGTGCCGGTAAGTTTAAGGGCTATGGTGGCTTCCGACGAGGTGGTCAGCTCGACGGAGGCGGTGGATTTCTTGTTGCCGGCGGCGTCAAGCAGATTGACCACTACGGATGCGGCTTCGGAGCTGTTGTACATGGCAGCATTGCAGATCACGGTGACTATGCCCGAGGCGTCGAGAGTGAATTCGGGCGAGGTGACAGTGCCTATATTCTTCGATGAGCCTATCTGAAGGTAGTCGTCTTTCGCCGTGAGGCCGTTGCTGCTGTTGGTCCACTGGTTTGTGGCCGTGCCGAAGTTGTTTTCCATCACAAGAGCGCAGTCGGCATGTTTTTTCACTTCGAGCAGATATTCCACATCGGCGCCTTCAGCCTCGTGGGTCCACGAAGCGGTGAAACCGGTGGCGGTGGCGTTGCTGAGTGTCAGCCCGGCGGGAGTGTTGAGGGCGGGCAGGGCTGTCTTCATAAACCAGAACGATACCTCGCCGTTAGCCTCCTTCTTGATGGCTGTGATGGGCTTGCCCATGCGCGAGCCGGTGTTGACGGTGGCGGCAGGATTCGATGTGTCAGTCAGTTCATTGTTGCCGGCATAAGGCCAGAGGTCGCCCTTAAGGCTGGCTTCGTCGGTCTGGTAATATGTTTCGCCGTAGGAGTTCACCTTATTTACCTTCAGCAGTCCGTCGGCGGGCATGAGGGTCATGCACTGCATACCGGTAGTGTTGGGGGTGTATTTGGTGTTGACCACATTCCGATCCCAGTAGTCCTGCTTGTAGGTGACGTGGGAAATCATCAGTCCCTCTGCGGGCATGAAAGCGTCCCAACCCTGCTGTTTGCGGTTCTCCAGGATGTAGTATTCGTCCTTATCGCGGTCGTTGGTCACTCTCACTGCCTGATCGGTAGCCTCGTCCTTGAGGTTGAGCGGGGTAAGGCTGTAGTGGGTGTTGGCCTGAGCTTCCGGGATGGTAATCCAGCCCATGAACTCCTTCTCGTAAGCCGAATAGCCGATGGGTGTGTAGCCGTCGTCGTTGTAAGGCCCGGTGTCCATCAGCGACCAGGGGCCCATGCCGAAATAACCGTTGGCGTAGGTGGTCTCGTAGAAGTCGGGCAGACCCAGGCAGTGGGAGAATTCGTGGCATACGGTACCGATACCGTCGATTTTGGTCAGATCCGAGCCGTTGAGCTCGTTGAACACGCCGAAACGGTCCACTGTCACTCCGTCGAGGGTCAGGGCTTTGCCGTAGTCGCCGTAGGGGTCGCTCAGCTGCCACTGGCAGGGCCATACGGAGTCTTCGCAATCCTCTTCATACGACGAGGCCTCGCCGTCGCCGGCATAGAGCACTACTACTACGTCGCATTCGCCGTCGCCGTCGTTGTCATAGTCCCTGAAGTTGATCTGCTTGTCGAGGCCCTGGCATCCCTGAGCCACCATGGTGCAGACTCTCAGGTCGTTGCCGTAGGAGTCGTTGCCGCCGTAGTATGCACGTTTGTTGGGGAGGGTGAAGGGGCCGTAGACGTCAAACTGAGGCGTGTATTTGCCGTTCGACTGGTCGACAAAGTATTGATACACACTCTTGTTGCCCTCTTTGAAGAAGCTGCAGAATGTGGCGTTGGGGTCTTTGTCCTTGAATTTGTAGTCGGAATATTCCACCAGAATCACCGGCACGCGGGCTTTGCCCGTGTTGGGCACCTGAGTGGATCCCACTTTGCGCGGAGCCTTGGCCGGAGCGGCTTTCGCAGCGCGGCGAGCCTGGGATTTTTTTGCTACGGCTGTGGCCGAGATCTGCGATGCGTTGAGCTGCAGAAATTCGGCTTCAGCCTCTGTGCGTGCGCCGGGATTGTGGGCCAGAACGGCCGAGGGGCGCATTGTGGCCGGGTCGAGGTAGGTCACCGAGCCGTCGCTCTGGCGGGCTACGGCAAGTCCGTCGGTGGTCACCATGGTGTGAAACCTTTCATCGCCGATGAGGCGTACGCTTAGGGTGGTGCCATCGGCCTGGCGAAGGGTGCGCAGACCTGGTTTAGCCGGGATGGCAAGCATCGGGAGCATGATAGCGCCCATAGCAAGGGCAAGAATTATTCTCTTCATTGATATTCAGATTGGTATAGTTTAGGTTGCAGTTTGGTTCAAGCTATAACCGGCGCAATTGTGGCTTAAAATTGATTAGGTATAGCAGGCAAAGATAGCTATTTTCGCGTAAATGCAATCGTTTCACGCGAAATCAGCTGAAAAAATTGTGCTGAAATCTGCGCAAATCAGCTGGCGCAAATCGACTCCAACTCCGCCGAAATATGGACGCTCCGGCGCGGCAAAAGTTAAAAGCCGACTCAAAGAAAAGCCGACTCAACAAATGCTGAATCGGCTCTAAGCGTTTTTGTAAGGTATTTCAGTTGGCCACAAAACTGCCGAGGGCTACCGGGAGCGCGGGTACACAGGTGTAGGCGCGGGCGAACTGGCGCAGCATGGCGATAGTGGTTTTGCGAGGCCCCGGCTGATACTCTTTGGCGCGACCCACTGAACGGGTGGCTGAGCTGCCGGAAGTGCGAAGAGGGGTAGAGACGTTACTCATAGGCAGACGGTTTGCGAAATCCCGTGCGGTGAGGCGGGTTTCGCCTTTAGAAATAAAACAATGAGATGAATTAAAGGTTCGCTCCCTTTGCGGGGTGGATGCCGATGGCTTACACCTTAATAATAAGGCCCGCTATACAGTGGGTTATATACGATCTGCTAAGCGTGGTTGTTTCAGGCTTGCTATGCGTCGGGCTGTCGGCACCCTTTGATAGGTTTTTCATTTTCCGGGCGGCGCAGGAGGGAATCGCTATTCCTCCCGAGCCGCCGGGAGCGTAAGTTTTTTAATCTTTTAAGTTACACATAGATATAACGCGCCTTCGGCTGAATTATTTTGCATGCCGCAGAATTTTTATCAACTTAACTAAAAATTTGTTGTAAAACCCCGAAATCGCGCCTTCAACGGCCCTCAGGGGCAATTATTGCACGGGAATAGCAAAAAAAGCATAAGTCTGTTGATTTTTAGGGCGGATAGTTTGCCCATCCGCGCAAAAAGGCGTATCTTTGCCTTCGATTCCACTCAAACCGGGGCAGACCGGAGTTAATGACAGTGCAAATCTCTGCCTCACCCTACCGGCGCTCGCGCCGCAAACCGACCTCTGGCGCTCGCGCCTGTAAACTAAAAACAACTAAACAACTTAATTTGAAAGATTGCCTATCGACGTTACCTCTACTTAATCTTTTAAATTTATAAGTTACACAATGCAGAAAATAAACCGGCTCACCGACGAGATGTTGGTTACAGCCTACGCCAAAGGAGACAATCGGGCTTTCGACAATCTTCTTCGCAGGCATCAGTCGCGAGTTTTCACCTATATTCTCAACATCGTCAAAAATCGCGATATTGCCGACGATATCTTTCAGGAGACTTTTGTAAAAGCCATCACTACTATCAAGCAGGGCCGCTACACCGACGCCGGAAAATTCTCGGCCTGGATCACGCGTATCGCCCACAACCTTATCATCGATCATTTCCGTCAGGAAAAGAGCGAGAACACCGTATCGGTCGACCAGGAGGAGACCGATATGCTCAATCGTCGCGACCTTTCCGACGAGAACATCGAGGACATAATGATCACAGGTCAGATCAATACCGACGTGTGCCGTATTATGGACTCGCTGCCCGAACTTCAGCGTGAAGTGCTCGATATGCGCTTCTACCGCAACATGAGCTTCAAGGAGATAGCTGAGGCCACCGGCGTCAGCATCAATACCGCCCTTGGCCGTATGCGCTATGCTGTGCTCAACATGCGCCGCATCGCCGCCGAGAAGAATATCGTCCTCACGCGGTAATCACGCATTAGAGCCGGCTCTAATCCTCGTCCGCCCCGCTAAGGGCTTCCATTATGAATAGACTGATAAACCGTTTGTTGCCGTCGGTCGCTGTCGTGGCGTTGATGCTGTCGGCAGCGGTGGCTCATGCTGTCCCGGCCAAGCGCGGCCTCCGGCAGGTAGAGCAGCCCGACGGCACCGTCATCACCCTCCGGCTCGTGGGTGATGAGACTTTCCGTACATATACTACACCCGACGGCTTCCCCGTGGACCAGGCCGACAACGGCGAATACCGCTATCTGCGCTCCGACGGCAGACTCTCCAACGTGATGGTGGTGGCCCCGGAGCGACCCTCCGGTGCTGAACTGGCTTTTCTGAAAGCCAACAAGGGGCTCCTGAGCGTAGAGCGTCTGCGCACGCTGCGCGTGGAAGAAGGGTCGCTGCGCAGGCTGCGCGGCGCCACAGCAGAGGATGCTGCGGACTTTGCAGCTAAGGCTCCAGCCCGCATTCCCTCCACCTCGCAGTCGTCGGGATTCAACCGTATCCCGGTGCTCATGGTGGCTTACTCCGATGTCCCATTCCTTCACGGCGACAACACCCCCACGGCCTTCGGCCCATACTTTAATGAAGGGAAGAAGTGCGGCCGTCAGTATTTTGAAGACCAGAGCAACGGCCTGTACAAACCTCAGTTTGACCTCTACGGGCCGGTGACGCTCCCGAATCCGCGCACCACTTACGGCGCCAACTCCCGTGGCGACGATGTGGGCGTAGGCCGGATGGTAGCCGAAGCCTGTCAGATGCTCGACGCTCAGGTGGACTTCAGCCGCTACGACAACGACGGCGACGGAGAGTGCGATGTGGTGATTGTGCTCTATGCAGGGATAGGGGAGAACTCGGGCAAACTCAAGGATGCCGTATGGCCGTGCTCGTGGGATCTCGTTTCGTCAGACTTCGGTAAGACGCTGACCCTCGACGGTGTGACAATCAACAGTTTCGGCGTATTCAACGAGCTGAACGACACCAATCAGTCGCAAATCGACGGCATAGGAGTGTTCTGCCACGAATTTTCTCACTGCCTCGGCCTCCCCGACTTCTATCCGACCAATGGCACCAGCTATTTCGGCATGGACGTGTGGTCGCTCATGGACTACGGCTGCTACAACGACGACGGATACACCCCCGTGGGCTATACGGCTTATGAGAAAAGCTATTTCGGGTGGATTGATCTCGAAGAAGCGGCTGACACTCAGCACTACACGCTTCCGGCCATGAACGCCGGCGACCGCTCGACCGACCGCGCCGTGAAAGTCACGAACCCCAAGAATTCCAACGAGTATTTCATCCTCGAAAACCGCGCCCGTCACGGCTGGGACGCCTACATCCCCGCTGAGGGGATGCTGATCACCCACGTCAACTACTCTCAGACGCGTTGGGACGCCAACACCGTAAACAATACGCACACGCAGGGGATGACCATCATCCCGGCTGACAATGCCCTGACCGTATCCTCGCTCAAAGGCGACCTCTGGCCCTACGGGAGCGCCACTGCGCTGACGGCAACCTCTACCCCCAAGGCCACGCTCGCCGACGGCTCGGTAATGCCGCAGGGCGTCACCGGTATCACGCGCAACGCCGACGGCACCGTCTCGTTCACCATCGGGCGCGCCGGCTCCGGCATCGGCGACGTCCTCGCCGATCCGTCTGCATCCTCCCCGGCTGAATATTTCACGCTCCAGGGAGTGCGACTCCCCTCGCGCCCCTCTCTCCCCGGCATCTACCTCGTCCGCCTCGGTCAGGAGGTGAAAAAGGTATTGATAAGGTGAGCGAAACTCAGATCGTCTTGCATGAATGATAAAACTTCTGAGCTGGAGAATTTGCGGAAGTTTTATAAAATCTTGCACAATTCGTTGAGTTTACGTAACTTTGCAGTCGCAATTGGAGCGGGCGGCGCCCGTTTCGATGGCTTAAATAAATCAAATCATTTATATAACAATTAGTTACAAATGAACCACTACGAAACCGTTTTCATTTTAACTCCCGTTTTGTCTGAAGCTCAGATGAAGGAAGCGGTAGAAAAGTTCACAAAATTGCTCACCGACAACGGTGCCTCCATCGTGAACGAAGAACTCTGGGGCATGCGCAAGCTCGCTTATCCCATTCAGAAAAAATCCACCGGCTTCTATGCCCTGGTAGAGTTTGATGCAGAGCCCACTATGGTTAAGAAACTGGAAACTGAATTCCGCCGCGACGAGCGCGTGATCCGTTTCCTCGTGTTCCGCAACGACAAATACGCTGCTGAATACGCTGCAAAACGCCGCAACCTCAAGGCCGGCAAAGCTAACGAAACCAAAGAAGAAACCGTAGAAAACAAGGAGGCATAACCATGGCACAGACACAGTCAGAAATCCGCTACCTCACCCCGCTGTCGGTAGACGTTAAGAAGAAAAAATACTGCCGTTTCAAACGCAGCGGCATCAAGTATATCGATTACAAGGATCCCGAATTCCTCAAGAAGTTCCTCAACGAGCAGGGCAAGCTCCTCCCCCGCCGTATCACCGGTACTTCCCTGAAATTCCAGCGCCGTGTCGCTCAGGCCGTTAAGCGTGCCCGTCACCTGGCTCTGCTCCCCTTCGTAACTGACCTTATGAAGTAATAAGCCGACTTAAGTCCGTTTAACATCACTTTCCGAAACATCGTTATGAAAATTATACTGAAAGAAGATATTCACGGCCTCGGCTACAAAGACGACGTCGTTGAAGTAAAGGACGGTTACGGCCGTAACTTCCTTATCCCTCAGGGCAAAGCTGTCATCGCCAACGCAGCATCGCTCAAACAGCTCGCTGAGAACCAGCGCCAGCGCGCCCACAAGCTCGCTCAGCTCAAAGCCGACGCCGAAGCTGCAGCTGCCGCTCTCGAAGGCGTTGCCCTTACCATCCCCGCTAAGGCTGCCGCCAACGGCACAATCTTTGGTTCGGTCAACAACATCCAGATTGCTGACGCCCTTGAGAAAGCCGGTCACAAAGTTGACCGTAAGCTCATTGTCATCAAGGAGACCGTTAAAGAGCTCGGCAAATACACCGCCAAAGTCAACTTCCACAAGGAGGTATCGGTTGAGATTCCCTTCGAAGTTGTTGCCGAATAATTGCATGACACAGCAGCGCTTCCTGCTGAAAGCCTCAGATTTCAGGATTTAGGCTCAGGTTCAGGAAGCACCCAAAGATATTCCCCAAGGCCTCCCCGCATTTCCCCACCCGCATAGGGGAGGCCATCTATCCCCAACCCGAAAGCCGGTTTGCGTGAGCAAATCGGCTTTTTTCGGCATATACATCAGATCCAAACACCCTCTAAAATAGTGCAGTCGAAAACTTGCCGAACGTTCCCCGGCACCACAATAGTGTGAGGATTAGGGCGTAATAGCCGCCCGCTCGCCGAGCGCCGGGCCCAAGAAGGAGGTGAACGGAAAAATTAATTACGTGGAAATCGTATATTTTACAGCCTTCTATTGCTTGTATGGCCCCTGATTCATAACAAATCTATACCTTAGAGGCGCTATCCCGGCGTGAATCGACCGGAATAGCGCCTCAAGAATATGAGTGTTGGCAGGATTACTTTTTGGCGAGGGCTTTGGCGACGGCGGCGCGGAGCTCTTCATCCTGCTTGTCGCGCGAGAGGATGGTGCCGTCGGGGCCAATCAGCATTATGCAGGGTATGGCCGAGATGCCGTAGAGGTCGGTCGGGATGGTCTGGGCATTGATAATCTGGGGCCAAGGGAGGCCGTATTGTTTGATGGCGTTACGGGTGTCATCGGGGTCATCCCACACAGCCACGCCGAGTACTTCGAGGCCGTCGTCGCCGTACTGATTGAGCAGGTCTTTAAGTACCTGTGTCTCGCGGATGCAGGGGCCGCACCACGATGCCCAGAAGTCGACTAACACGTATTTCCCTTTGCCCACGTAGTCGCTGAGTTTCTGCGTGATGGTGTCGTTGGTTACGGCGAAATCCACGAATTTGCTGCCCGGCTGGGTGCGGGCCTTGTTCTCGCCGGCCTGAAGGAGTTTCTTCACGCGTACGTAATTGCTGAGTTCCGGATATTTCTTGAGCGCCTCTTTCAGTTCGGGCAGCGAATAGCCGTAGGCCTCGTTGAGGAAAAGTACATAGCTGATAGGGTTGTTGATGTTTTCCTTTATATTCTTGGCGATTAGCCGGTTGTACTGTTCCTTGATTTTGTCGGCATCGGCCTCGTTGCCGGCGTCGGCGGCTGCACGATACTTGGTGACTAACTGTTCGAGCTCCTTCTCGATGTCGTTCATCTTGTCGTTGAGGGGAGACTGTACACGTTTGTTGCGCTCAAGGGTGATATCGGCATTCTCAAGGATGAACGACCCCATGCGCTGTCCCTCGATGGTAAGGCGCGCCATTACCGGTTTCTCAACTCTGCCTTTGAACACAGCCTGGGCGTTCGTCACCGTCACCGAGTCGATTTTGTTGCCGTTGTCGTAGTCGACCAGGAAAAGCGTTGCGTCCTCCTCATCTTCCGACAGCGGGATGGTAATCTTGTAACCGTCGGAAGCCGAGACCCCCGAGCAGGCCGTTATGGCGGTGGCTATGCACGCCAGGAACAATTTCATCTTCATAATCAGGTATATTTGTTTAAATTTTATTAAATTTGCAGAATAATATTGCTTAAACGGCAAGCCACGCCGCCGCTCCCCGGGGAGTGGTGACTACTGCCGCCGGACTCACGCCGTAAAAGCTATTCCCGGCCGGCATAATCCGTCAGGAGGGTTTTCAAAGACAAAGTAAAGTATTTTTTTTGTCATATCAACCTTCTGAGGCTCAAAAACGTTCAATCTTTATGAAAAATAAACTCCTTGAGGCAATTCACAAATCTATTGCCGACAACTGGAATCTTCCGGCATTGTCCGACTTTAAAGGTACGACTTTCAACTATTCGGATGTGGCGTCACGTATCGCCCGCATACACTTGTTGCTGAAAGCCTCCGGCATAAAAGAGGGTGACCGCGTAGCCCTGTGCGCCCGCAACTCCGCGTCGTGGGCGGTGACATTCCTTGGTGCCCTGAGCTACGGCGCCATACCTGTGCCGTTGCTTCATGAGTT
>CAMEGQ010000031.1 GCA_945916235.1 uncultured Porphyromonadaceae bacterium
GAAGTAGTTTCTGTTTGTATCGTTTTGGAATGATAAGAGCCATAAATCGTAATATTTTGCTCAATTATTGATGCAAAGTTAATCTTTTTGCTCATATTATCAAATATAATCTGTCATATATTTCACAATAGCACCGATTTTTATGATCGGTTGAAATGTTGACTAAAAAAGAACTGCACTCCAAAGAAATTGGGGCGCAGTTCATATCAATATTATCAGCAGCCTGTACAGGCTTCTTTCATGGCTTAGTTCACTTCTACAACCAGAAAGTTGGAGACGCTCCAGAAGCGAGCGGGATTCTGGATTTTGATTACTTTCGTACCGTATTCGCTGTCAACGATAGTGTAAGAATCGGTAGGCTGGTTGGTAAGCACCTTAGCCTTCTTGGCATGGGTGGGGATTGAGGTCAAAGTGCGCTTGTCAGCGGTGACGAAGTAGCTCTGCTCGAAATCATCGGGAAGGATTTTTGTCTTGCGGAGGAATCCGGTGGCGATCAGCTTATGCTCCTTGAGTTCCGACTTGCTGCCGATGGCATAATAGCATGTGTTCAGTTCGTTAGTCAGATTTGTAGCAGTCTGTTCCACCTTAGCTTTAGCTGCCGATACGGAGGCTACCTCAGTATTGAGCGAGTCAACATTTGCTGTAAGGGCAGCAATATGGATGTTGGCTTTTTCAAGGTCGCTGCGCAAAGTTTCGATGGTTGACTCCTGATCGGCAATCTGCTGTTTCAGAGTCTGAATGGATTTCTGCAAAGTCTGATTGTTGGCATTGGAGCCCTGAAGTTTCTTTTCAAGTTGGTCAAGACGGTTGCGGCGTTCCTGAAGAGTCTGCTGGATAAGCAGCATATCGTTCTTGATTTGCTGGCGGCGGTCGGTGCTTTCAGCGCTTAAGTCAGTAGTAGTGGAAAGGATATTCTCCATCTGTTTGATCTGAGCCATCCCTTCTGCCACATCGTTCATAAGGACAAGCAGTGAATCCTGATTAGCCAACGCTACCTGCAGGGAATCGGCAGTGGTCGGTCCCTGAGCTTCTACAGTCTGTTCGTTTTTGCTGTTGCATGCAGTCAGCATGGCTGCTGATGCGATGAAAAACAAAGTCAGTTTTTTCATAATCAATAATTAAATAGTTGGATTATTCTTATTTAAAATGGAGGAAAACTTATTCCTCCGGGTCTTTGTATTTATTACGATGCACCTTCTTCTGGGGCGAATCGTCGATATTACCGGCCACGACTATAACAATCTCTCCGCGCGGAATGTTTGTGGTGAAGAATTCAGTCAGCTGGCTGAGAGTGCCATTGTGGGTGGAATTATGTATTTTCGAAATCTCCCTCGAAACGGAAGCTTTGCGGTCGGGGCCAAAGACTTCGGCAAGTTCTGCCAAAGTTTTAGTCAGTCGCTTGGGCGATTCATAGATAATTATGGTACGCGGTTCAGCCGCCAGTTCGACAATGCGCGTAGCACGTCCTTTCTTCGGCGGGAGAAAACCCTCGAATACGAATCGGTCGCAGGGGAGACCCGAATTAACCAGCGCAGGCACAAAGGCCGTTGGCCCGGGTATGGTTTCCACCTCTATTCCGTTTTCACGGCAGGCCCTTGAGAGCATAAATCCGGGGTCAGAGATGCCCGGAGTTCCGGCGTCTGAGATCAGAGCTATTACATCCCCGTTTTTAAGCCGCTCGATAATAGGGGAGGAGGTTTGGTGCTCGTTATATTTATGATGCGACTGCATCGGAGTTGATATGCCGAAATGGCGGGTCAGCACGCTGCTTGTGCGAGTGTCTTCAGCCAGAATCAAGTCGCACGACCGCAGAATCTCGATGCTGCGCGGCGCCATGTCGTCGAGATTACCCACAGGGGTTGGCACGATATAAAGTTTTCCGCTCATAATCCAAATAGTTGAAGCAATTGGAGAAAATCAGATTCTTCATACGCATCGTGTGATGCGATTATCTCAATCAAACATCGGTTCGATTACAGACATAAAGTCTTTCGCTTCACGCTGTTTAAGATTTATACCGCAATCATCGCGAAGGAAATGTTGCACTTCAAAAATATTCTGACACCGGCAAATCTTTTCAAGCGCATCCTTAAACTGTTGCGACGAACCGCCGAAGAGAGTGCGCTGATAAAGGAATATATCGTTAAGGCTCATAGCCTCCCGCAGTTGACGCGGTGTCAGACTGAGAGTTCTCGACGAAGCAGGAGCCATGTCTGAAGCAGATTCGGGTATATGGCCGGGAACAGATTCGGGTGTCTGGTCAGATACCTGAGTATACTCCGGAATCGAATCCGTGAGGGATTCTACCTCAGGCTCGTTGGGGGCAGCATCCTCAGCTTCCTCAAATTCAGCAGATTGCGCCGTCTCCTCGTTTTCCTGATCGGCCATCGGCTCATTCGGAACGCCTTCTTCAGCCGGTGCTTCTTCATTGAGTTCAGCCACGCTTTCCTCGTCCTCAACCGCCGGTTCAGCATCTTCTGCAACTTCATCATCCGCATCTGCCTCCTGAGGTTGCAGGCCATTAATAGCCGCAGCGAGCTCGGCCATCCGTTGGCTCTTATCAGCGATCGCCGGGTTCCACGCCTTAGAATCATCCTTTACCATCAACAAATCCTCGGCGATCTCCGCCGTCAGCCGGATCATTTCGTTGAGATAGGTCTGAAAATTATTTTCTTCCATAATCGGTAGTATTGTTCGTTAATTTTGCGATTCTTCCTCCTCCGATTCCTCATCATCCGGAGTTTCAGATTCGGAATCTTCGTTAGAATCGTCGGTGATTACCGTTTCGGTAGTCTCTTCCTCTTCTGTTATACTGGCAGCTTCTGGATGCTGGCCAAACTGCCTGATCAGGAATTCACCTATGGCCTTTGTTAAAGCCGACTGCGGACATGAAAATCCATTGATCATAATAACCACAGCATGAGTTGGGCGACCTTGTCCGTCAAGTTTATAACCTGCATAACATCTGACCCCTCGCATGCTGCCGCTTTTGAGAATCAACTGACCTTCAAGTTCGGTATCCTTAAGAAGACGTTTGACCGTCCCTTCCATCCCGACTTTCGGGAACAGGCCGGCATATACCTCAGCCTTGGGATCGCGGCTCATCTCCGTCAGAAGATCTGCCATAAAGCGCGGAGAGAAGAGGTTGGCGCGAGTCAGACCGCTACCGTCGTAGACGCTGAAGTCAGATATGTTTATTCCATGCCGTCCAAAGAGTATCTTCTCGAATTTCAACGCATCTGACCGATATCGTCCGGGAGTCAGCCTACGGAGCATTGCCTCGGCATACAGATTATTACTTTCGGTCATCATTTTGCGCATAAGATCGCCAATCGGGGCCGACTGATGGGTGTAAATCAGTTCTTTATCAAATACCTTGACTCCATCAGCCGTGGCTACAGCGATTCCCATTTCCATCAGCGAGTCGGTGTCGAAACTGACACCTCCCGCCATCATTTTATTTCTCACAGCATCGCGAAGCGTAGCTCCGGGATTATGGTCGGCTCGGTCGGCATAGCGGCAATTATCGTGAAAATTCAGCGTATACAGCCCGGCCCCATACGTCCATGGGAGATCTTCATCTGCCCATCCAGACAATGGCCCCTGCTCTTTCAGACTTAAAGTATCGATTTCAATAGATCCGTAGAAATATTTGATACCCAGCCTATTCACTTTGGAAGCGATAGAGTCTGGCAAACCGGCATATTCCGCAAACGAATGGCTCTCAGTAGATGGGTCGCCTGAACCTTCAACTATCAACGAACCGACGAACACAGAATCCGGCGACAGAACGCCCTGAAGCTTAGCCAGAGTTGTAAACCTTGAAGTTTCAAGGCCGGAAAGAACTGCCGCTGCTGCCGTAGCGCATTTGGTGATGCTGGCAGGGGTAAGCATCTTGTCGGGGTTTTGCACCACCATATCAGCATTGGTGCGCAAGTCGCGGATAATAACCCCGACATCAGCTTTATCGTATCCGGGGAAAAGGATGCTGTCGCGATTGGTCTCGGTGACAAGAGGCCAACGCAGCACGGGCCTTTTAGCCCTTCGCCTACGCGATTTTTTCTTTTTCGCCTTATGACGCTTCACGGCCGTGGTACGCGCAGACTTCCGCCTGGGCGCTCCATCGGCAGGCAAAGCGGCGGATAGCACCGTAAATGCCAATAAAGCACAGATAGTCAGCCGTATATATCTCAATAGCTTCATGCTTGAAACTCAGATGATGGTTAAGAATCCTCACGGGAAGCCTTCCGGACAATATCCTTTTAGTATATGGTCGGCAGTCCGATAGAAAACTTACCACGAAGGTAATAATTTCAAATCAGCAATCGTAACAAATAGACTTAATGTTTCATAAAAAGCGGCAAAAGGGGCTAATAATAAGTCTTGATTGAAGATTTTTTTGTAATTTCGCAAAAAGTTTTATATCCGGGTTTACAAAGATGGTAAGCAAAACAAGAGATCGTCTCATCGAGGTTGCGCGTCAGCTTTTTGCGCGCAAAGGTGTTGAAAACACCACGATGCTTGATATAGCCAACGCCTCAGAAAAGGGGAGACGCACCATCTACACTTATTTTAAAAACAAGCGCGAAATCCACCGTGCCGTCATCGAGCGCGAAAGCGAGCAGGCCGTAAAGGCTGAGCGAGACATCCGCGAAGGCTCTCAGTCAGCCCGCGAAAAGCTCGAAAAAATTCTCCGCGCGAGATTCGATATCCTGCTTTGCCCTACAGCCCCGCGCTATCTCGACAATTTCCCATGGCTTAATCTCCTCGAAGGGAAGCGTGTAGGCAAAATCAGGCGCCTCACCTCGCTGAAAGAGATTCAGATACTCTCCGACATACTGCAAGAGGGGGTGGACAACGGCGAATTTAATGCCAATCTGGTGCCTCACGTCGTTCCAATGATTGTAATGATCATGCTGGGCGTGGACAACACAGTGACCCATCCGGAGATTGATGTGCTCGGCATCTCGCGACGCGAGACTTTCGACCACGCAGTGGAATTTGTGCTCGAATCTTTAACCGCTAACAACCAAAGCTAAATTCATATAACACAATGAAACTACTTGAAGGAAAAACCGCAGTCATCACCGGCGCCGCACGCGGCATCGGCAAAGAGATTGCTCTGCATTTCGCCAAAGAAGGCGCCAACATCGCATTCACTGACCTTGTAATCGACGAAAACGGCAAAAAGACCGAAGAGGAAATCGCCGCTCTCGGTGTAAAAGTAAAAGGCTATGCCTCCAACGCCGCCGATTTCGCTCAGACCGAAGAGGTTGTAAAACAGATCCATAACGACTTCGGCTCGATCGATGTACTTGTCAACAACGCCGGTATCACCAAAGACGGCCTTATGATGCGTATGACCGAACAGCAGTGGGATGCCGTAATCGCCGTTAACCTCAAGAGCGCATTCAACTTCATCCACGCAGTGCTCCCCATCATGCTCCGTCAGCGCAGCGGTTCGATTATCAACATGGCCTCTGTAGTCGGTGTTCACGGTAACGCAGGTCAGGCTAACTATGCTGCATCAAAGGCCGGTCTGATCGCGCTTGCCAAGAGCGTGGCTCAGGAGGTCGGTTCACGCGGCATCCGCGCCAACGCCATCGCTCCGGGCTTCATTGAGACAGCCATGACAGCCGCTCTTCCAGAAGAGATACGTCAGGACTGGTGCAAGAAGATTCCTCTGCGTCGCGGCGGTCAGGTAGAAGATATCGCCAACGTGGCAACCTTCCTCGCATCCGATATGTCGGGCTATGTCACCGGTCAGGTGATCCAAGTCGACGGCGGTATGAACATGTAATCCGTAATCTCTGAATGTTTAACTACAACACTCATCTCAAGCAACTTATTCTTCCGGAATACGGACGTAATATCCAGCGCATGGTGGACCACTGCCTCACGATCGAAGACCGCGAGGAGCGTACCGTCTGCGCCCGGAATGTGGTGAGGGCCATGGGCAATCTCTTCCCGGAACTTCGCGCTCCGGAAAACGAGCATAAGCTCTGGGATCATCTCATGATCATGTCGGGATTCAATCTGGATATTGATTTCCCGTGCGACGTGATTCATGAAGCTGACCTTGCCACTGAGCCGGAGAAGGTGAACTATACCCAGTCGCAATTCGCCTACCGCCATTATGGCCGCATCCTTCGCGACATGGTGGCTAAGGCTGCCGCCATGGAGCCGGGCGAAGAGCGCGACGAGGTAATCCTTCTGCTAGCCAACCACATGAAGAAGCAGATGCTTGCCGTAAACCCCGATGGCGTCGACGATGCCAAGATTTTCAAGGACCTCCTTGAACTGTCGCAGGGTGCCATACGGCTTGACGCTGCCACCACGAAGCTTCATGAATTCCAGGAAATCAAGCCCGTTGCCACCGGTAAGAAAAAGAAGAAAAAATGATAATCAGAGAAGATCTTGCACCGATTGGACGTCTGCTGAAACCTCATGGCATCAATGGCGAAATCACAATGCTGCTCACAGCCGATGTGGATGTGAGCGAGCTCAGGTGCATCCTTCTCAATCTTGACGGCATCTTTGTGCCGTTCTTCCCCACGGCAGTGCGCCCCAAAAGTTCTGAAACCGACCTCATCTCAATCGATGGCGTCACGGATGAAGATATGGCGGGAGCGCTATGCCCCAACGACGTCTATGCCCTCCGTTCCGATATCGGGACGGAGGACGACATAGATGCTGACGGTATGTATGCATCCGATCTCATCGGCTTTACCATTATCAGTGATGGCAACGCCATAGGTAGCATACGGGATGTCGACGACTCGACGGAGAATTTTCTGTTTGTCGTGGAAGGTCCTGGCGGAGCCGAGATTCTGATACCGGTGGTGAACGACTGGATACAGCAGATCGACAGTGAAAACCGGAACATTACCATGACAGTTCCTCCCGAACTCCTCTCTAACCTCTAACTGTTTCAGCCAAAATGATGGAATTTGACGAAAATAAAGCCATTGACTTTATCAATCAGGCATTGATCAATGAAGGCCGCACAGCCTACGATGAAGATGAAGTCCTCAACATAATCGATATGGTGTGGGACTACTACGACGAGAACGGCCTGCTTGAAGTAGAAGCCGATCCTGACGACGATGACCTTGACGATCTTGAATCGGAGATTGTCGACTACGTTACGCGCATGCTCCGCAAAGATAAAAAAGCAAAAGTCGTGCCCGAAGATGTGCCCGTGATGGTGCGTGCCGAACTGGCCTACGAAGATTCCATTGAATAAGCCGAGGCCGAGATGCAGAAATTCTCACGACATATTATTTTCTCATCCGTCGGTGCTCTGTTGTTACTATCACCGTCGACAGCATTGGGTCAGAAACCTGACACATCACAACAGATTGTGCCCGAGACCACTGAAGATCTCAGCGAGCTGACACTGGCCGAAACACTTCAGCTACCCGAAGTGCCGACAAAGGCTCGCGGCGAAGTGCGCCGGCTGATGCAGCAGGAAGCCCGTGGGTTGCAGAAATTGGGCTACAAGGTTGAGACCATGCGTCAGGGGGAGGTAGTGATCGCCACTATTCCCGCAGATAAGCTGTTTGCTCCAAACGACACAGTCCTGACCCGCGAAGCCTCGGAAGCCCTGCGCCCGTTCCTGAGCTATTTCAATACTTCCGGCAGATATAAGGTCATTCTGGCGATGCATTCCGACGATACCGGCTCTGACCAATATCTTTATCAGCTCACAGAGCGACGCATTATCGCCCTCTACGATTACTTTGACCTGTATGCCAACCAGACTGAGATGCTTCAGGGTTATCCTATGGCCGACAGCGAACCTGTAAAGGATACGCCAAATAACTCGATGACAAACCGTCGCACCAATCGCCGGCTCGAGATTTACATCGTACCCGGCCCGACATTCATCTCTGCAGTCACCAAATCAGTCAAATGATTTCATCGCTAACGATCATTCAACGGCAAATCTAACTGAAAAAGCCCGGACTTACCGAATCGGCAAGCCCGGGCTTTTTAGAAGTATTTATCTCGGATTAGAACTTATATCCGACAGTGAATACAAGCTGATTGGAGTTAAAGTCCATCTTGGCGGTAGGAGATGAAATCCACTCACCGTTATAATCCTTGAAGTTGCTGAAAGCGTGGTATTTCGAGGATGTGTTACGATGCACAAACGCTGCGTCGGCGTAGAATCCGCTGAAACGGTAGCCAAGGCCAAACGAGATAGAGTTCACATCGTTGTCAAGCGTATAAGCAGGGTTTGTGCCGGCGGTTACCACTTCAATTGCGCCATCGGCGGCTTCAGCCTTTACATTAGTGGAAGTATATGCATAGCCGGCACGGACGCTGAACTGAGGCGTCACGCGGAATTCGGCACCAAGGCGAATTGTATTGGCGGCTTTGAAGTAGTCTTTGATATCCTGATTGACATAGTCTAAGTCACCGTAGCTGTCGCTGGTAGTCATGTTGCCATAAGCATCATACTCATAGTCGGCGCTGATTATTGCGCGTCCACCGATCACTCCGGCTGCACCGAACATCAGTTTCCAGGGCGATTTCATTTTCCAGTCGTAGTATGCATCATCCGTTGACTCATTGAGCTGTGTGCCATATTCATCACCGTAAAGGATATTGCCGTAATAAGAGGTGGTGAGGTTATACCATGTAGGCGTGTGGACTGCGAAACCGAGACGGAACTCGTTGATCGGTTTGAAAATAAGACCAAGCTTGAGGTTAACGCCCGTTCCGGTGGTCTTCCTTGCATTGTTGAGCTCCCAGTCGCAGTTGCCTTCCCGAATGCCATCGATAGGTGAGGACCCGGCCGGCACATTCGCCGACTGAATCGACTCGGAATAGTACGTCTCCTGCTCATAGTTCAAATCGGTGATTCCGAGACCCAAGCCCCAATAAATCATATTGGAAAGGTTCCCGCCGATATTGATGGAATATTCGTCGACGTAACCGCGCTCTCTTACGGTGAACTCACCTGTGCCTTGCGACGGGTCGCCTTGCAGACCCTGCTGAGGATGCTGGAACAATCCGTTGTACATATCTGTAAGATAGCTTACCGGATTACCCTGATTATCAGCGCTCACTTCTACTACGGGATTGATCACGCCGCCGGAGAAACCGAGAATGCTGAGCCAGTTGATGTCAGAATTCTGATATGGATTGTATGGGGTAGAGAGATTGAGACCGGCCGGGAGTTGGCTTTGATTGTCGTAAAACATCATTCGGTAAGGATCGATGCCGTCGGTCATAAGAGCTATATAATTCGACAGCGACGAGTTGAGCCCCATGCCATAGCCGCTATACTGACGCTCGAAAGATTTGGATCGGCCGTAAGAGACACCCCACGAAATAGTCTTCATAATTTCGGAATCAATATTAAATGTACCGACATATCCGAAATTATTGACATCGGCATGAGTTTTGTTCATCGACATGGGCTGCCCGATCTGGGAGCTTTTATTATTCATCATATTAATATCGAGGGTAAAGCCGATTTCGCTGCCTCGATACACGCCGATACCTGCGGGGTTCTGATTAAGAGTGCTGAGATCACCGCCGAGAGCGGTGAATGCGCCTCCCATGGCCATGAAGCGGGCAGTTCCGCGACCATCCTGGCCTGAAAGCCTATAAGCGTCGGTTGCACTTTGTGCTGAAGCCGCAATAGGAAGAAGGGCGGCAATAGCGATTGCAAAGTTAGTCTTCTTCATATGAATATAGTTGTTGAGTGGTAGTTTTTAGTGGAGCGTCAAATTATATTTATGAGACCTTCATGGGCGCTCTCGCTGAGAACCCATGAAGGTGGATTATTCTTAGCGACCGCGGTGTCCGCCGCCTCCGCCGGAGGAGCGACCGCCTCCGCCGCCGAATGAACCGGATGAATATCCTCCGAGACTGCCGCCGGTTGAGAAACTGCCCGACGATGAACGGCCGCGCGAGGGCGATGAGTAGCTGCCGGAGTTATAGCTGTTGCCCGAAGAGGGTGAGCGATAAGAGCCGGAATTGCCTGAAGACTGATGGCGGTAGCTGCCGTTGTTGCCCGTGGATTGCTGACGGTAGCTTCCGGAGTTGCCGGAATTGTAGCTGCTGCCTGTACGGCCGCGGCCACGCGTACCGTTAAGATTCTGCTGATTCGGGTTCGATGTCGGAGGCTGATAGCCGGGTCGCGAGGTTGAAACCGTGCCGGAAGGACGGTATGAGCCGTTGCCGGAGTTGCCATAATTGCGGTTTACGCCGTTGCCATAACGGTATGTGGTGCCGCCGGTGGTATTGCGGCCGGAGTAACCGGTACGTCGGCCTGACGTACTGTTAGGTGCATAAGCGCCGGGGGAAGAGTAGTGAGGACGGTATCCCCAGTGGTGACCCCAGTCCGGGCCGGGTCCCCATCCGGGATAATATCCCCATCCGGGCCGATGCCAGCACCAGCCCCAACTCCAGGATGGGCCAGCCCATCCCCAGCTCCATGACGGACCGCACCAGCCCCAGCTGTAGCTCCAGTAGGGGTAGCTCCATGAAGGTCCCCATGCATAGCCCCAGTAGGGATCCCAGCCCCAGCGGTTCCAATACCAGGAATTATAGTATGGATAGCCGCCGATCACATTGATATTCAATGTAGTGGTAGGCTTTGATGAGCCGTAATAATTGGTGGTTGAGCCATCGCCGGTGTAATAGTCGTAGTTGTATGAGTCGTTGTAGTCCGAGCCGGTTGCCTCTGCATAAGCCTCCTTGGCAACAGCCGAATTCTGGAAACGGGCCAGGTTGCGGGTGTTGCTCATAGCCTCAAACTGACCGAGAGTGATCGAATCTACACGGGCTGAACTTACGGATTGGGCACTGGTATGGCGGTTATATTCATCGACATCGCGAGTCGAGGTGCCGTTCACCTGATAAGTATCAGCGGCCTGATAAACGCCGACATTATCCCAGGGCACATATTCCGAACCGTCATAGTAGTAAGTAGCCTGACCATTGGCAGGTGCAGTCTGATAGACTTCACGAGGTGCAGCCGAAGATTTTTTCTTCGTCGTATTTTTAACCTCTTTTTTGGCTTTTGAGGCATCGTAATAGATGTCGTCGTCGTAATAGCCCTGAGCGAAAGCCACCGACCCCGTAAGCATGGCCGCTACGGACAGCGTGGCGAGTTTGGGCAGACAGCTTTTAAATTTCATAATTGTATCTCCTTGTTATGCTTTGGTAGAGCCTGTGAAAAAAGCCTGAAAGGCTCAAAATCAATAGCAATGGTTAATATTCAATTTATCTTTTAGACACTTTTGGAATGCGGAAGTTTAACCCCGATAGTGCCGGAGATTACAAATATAACAATTCCGGAGCAATTTTGACCATAACCTCAGGAATTTAACAAATTATTTGCCTATAAGCCGACCAATGGAGCCGTTAGATACCTCCTATGATAAGCTATAGTAATAAGAATAAAGAAATCCCCGGGAAGATTTCTTATGAATCCGTCCCGGGGAGTTTAACTTTAAAAGTGAATGAAAATTGAAAGGTATGATAGTCAGCCGCAGGTTATTTCTCTGCTACCGGCTTCATATCGTAGCTCATCATAGCTACAGTGAAACCCCAGTAGATGAAGGCCAGAGCGGTCAGGAAGCTTACCATCATCATATCCTGCAGGTAGCCGGCTTCAAGGAAGAAGAAACCGATGATAAGAAGCAGAATACCGTTGATAAGGTACATCCACCAATATTTGTTGGCGCGGGTGCCTACCGAAGCGATAATAGAAGCGATACCCCAGAAGATTAACACAAAAGCAAGGAAGTAGGGGAATACGATTTCAGAGAGGATTACGCTGCGGACAAGCATGAAACCGACAAACATATCAATCACACCACCTGCGAGCCACCATCCCCAGCCTCTTGGGCGTTCTGCCCCGGCTGAAACACAGAGCTGAACCACACCGGCCAGAATCAGAAGCCATCCGAAAATCTGAGATGCTACTGCATATCCGGCTGCGGGCCAGAACCAATAAGCAAATCCACCGAGCACTAATAAAATCCCTACAACGAGGACGATCCACCAATATTTGGTCTGTCCCCAAAAGTTAATTGTTAAGGTCTTCATAATATATGATGTTATTTAAATGGTTGTCAATCGACGTTCTTTTATTGTCGTTTCGTTTGTTTTGATACTATAACATTCCGAATCAAAAAATGGTTGAAAAAAAGACAGAGAAAATTTAACATTTTGTGGTTAAAATTAAGTTAGTTGCCTATAACCATGAAAAATGCTAAATTTGCAGTAAAATAATCATGCTTTGATTTATCCCGATTCTTTTGAACATAAAATAGGCTTTGACGCCGTTAGGGCCTCCCTTGCGGAGCTTTGCTCATCCTCGCTTGGACGCAAATGGGTAGAGGAGATGTCCTTTTCCTCCGATTTTGGCACTGTCAGCCGGGAGCTGAACTCAACGTCGGAAATGCTTGCCATCCTCTCCGGTTCTGAAGCGTTTCCGCTTCAGGGCGTCGACGACATGACTCCGGCTTTGGCACGATGCCGAGTGGAAGGCGCGAGCGTTAGCGCTCCGGAGCTGCATCGCATCCGCCGCGGACTGCTTATCACCAATGCGATTAAGGATTTCTTTCGCAAAAGCAATGAGCAAAGCGATAACCAATTGCCACAAGCCTCACCATATCCCAACCTGACCTCGATCTGTGAACCGATAGAATCATTTCCGGCTCTTAATAAGGCCATAGACCGAATAATGGACGAGTCGGGTGAAATCCGCGATACGGCTTCCAAGACTCTGGCAGAGATCCGAAGCGAGCTGTCGAGGGTCAGTTCATCGCTTAATTCGATAATGCGTAGGGTAGTGGCGCGGGCTGTTGAAGATGGCTTCCTGGAGCAGGACACCACACCCTCGGTGCGCGACGGGCGTCTTGTGCTCCCGGTTGCGCCCATGAATAAGCGCAAGATTCAGGGTATAGTCCACGATGAATCAGCCACCGGCAAAACCGTCTTTATAGAGCCGGCGGAAATTGTGGAGGCTAATAATCGCGTACGCGAACTCGAAATGGAGGAGCGACGTGAGATTCTGCGTATTCTTGCAGAATTCACTGCTCAGATGCGACCCTACATCCCGGCGATCCTCGAAAGCTACACAATGCTGGGTAGATTCGACTTTATAATGGCGAAGGCTCGCTTTGCATTAGACACAGATGCCACGATGCCATCAATCAGCCGCGAACGCGAATTGGAATGGTATCATGCCGTGCATCCCGTTCTGCTCAAGTCGCTTCGCAGCCACGGAAAGGAGATCGTACCTCTTGATATATCACTGACCGCGAAAAACCGTATATTAGTCATTTCCGGTCCCAATGCGGGCGGTAAGTCGGTCTGTCTGAAGACCGTCGGCATTGTGCAGTATATGCTCCAGTGCGGCATGCTCCCTACGGTCTATGAGAATTCCCATATGGGACTGTTTGAAGACATCTTCATTGATATAGGCGATGACCAGTCGATAGAAGACGATCTTTCGACATACAGCTCACACTTGCGCAATATGCGCCAGTTCGTGACTGCAGGCAGTGAGGGCACACTTATGCTTATCGACGAATTCGGAAGCGGCACCGAGCCGCATATCGGCGGCGCCATAGCCCAGGCTGTGCTGGAACGGCTCAATGGGAAAAGGATGTGGGGCGTGGTCACCACTCATTTCCAGAATTTAAAACAGTTTGCCGAGGATACCGAAGGGCTCATCAACGGGTCGATGCAATACGACCGCCAGAAGATGCGTCCGCTTTTCCGGCTTTCTGTCGGGAATGCAGGCAGTTCATTTGCCATTGAGATAGCCCGTAAATCAGGTCTTCCCTCGGAGATAATCGACAAAGCCTCGGAACTCGTCGGAAGCGACTATGTCAATATGGACAAATACCTGCTGGATATAGCGCGCGACAAGCGATACTGGGAGCGAAAGCGACAGGATATCCGCTTGAAAGAGAAACGCATCGAACAGACTCTCGAACGCTATGAGACTGATGCCGACACACTGCGCTCCAAGCGTAACGAAATCCTTGCCGAAGCTAAAAACGAAGCCAGACAGATAATCGAAGGGAGCAATGCGGCGATTGAGCGCACCATACGCGAAATCCGCGAATCGCAGGCCGACAAGGAGCGCACCCTTGAGGCGCGCCGCAAGATGAACGAGGAGAAAAAGCGTCTCTCAGAAGAGCAAGCGAAAGAAAACGCTCTGCTACGCAAAGCCCCCAAGACCCGGAAGAAATCTCAGGAGCAGAAACCCTCCGCCCCAAAGGCCAAAATAGAAGTCGGCGATTTTGTAAAGCTTGACGGTCAGGGAATAGCCGGTCAAGTACTTTCTCTTTCCGGCAAAGAAGCTACCGTAGCATTCGGAATGCTGAAGACTAATGTGGCTGTCAAACGTCTGGTACCGACCATGACACGGCCAGCTTCAGGCTCAGGTGCAGCCTCGTTTGTGTCGGCTGAAACCACCGGACGTATGCGTGAAAAGCAGCTCAATTTCAAACGCGAAATCGATGTACGCGGCATGAGGGCAGATGAAGCCATTCAGGCTGTCACATATTTCATTGACGATGCCATACAATTTAACCAAAAGGAGGTGCGTATCCTTCATGGCACAGGCACCGGAGCCCTCCGGCAGGCTATCCGCCAGTATCTTGACACTGTGCCGGGCGTAGCAGGCTATCATGATGAACATGTACAGTTCGGCGGAGCCGGCATCACAGTGGTACAACTATCGTAGCATCCCGTCCGTTACATACAATAGATAGATAACCGACAGAATAACATCAAACTTATATTAAATATGGTAATTCAACGTATTCAAACTTTATGGTTGCTTCTGGCATCTGTAATAGTTGCCATTTACAGCTTCCTTCCCAAAGGCGTTATAGCCTCAGCCGAGCTGGACTCCAATTCGGCAACAATAATTCAGGCTACGGATATCCCGGTGCTTCTTGTGGTTGAGCTCCTTATCGCCGTGCTTCTCTTCATCGCTATCTTTCTGTTCAAAAATACCAAGAGGCAGAAACGCGTCACCATCATCTCGATGCTCCTGATTGTGGTATCTGAAGTCACGGAACTTATGCTCCACTACCGCTGGGCATCGTATGGCGGCAAATTCGAATGGTTAGGGTCAACCACAGTGCTATTCGGCGCCTTGATCTTCGCTGCGCTTGCTCTGAAAGGTATCAACCATGATGAGAAGCTTCTGCGCTCGGCCGACCGCCTGCGTTAAAAGCATGATATAACTAATATAAAACGGCAGCGACCCTGATTCGGTCGCTGCTGTTTTTATATACAAAATTTAGAGGTTAATTCCGGTTGAGCTTCGCCTTAAGAAATGCTGCTGTATAAGAATCTCCGTTTTCTGCCACCTGCTCGGGAGTGCCACAGGCCACAATGTTGCCGCCCTCACTTCCGCCCTCCGGACCCAGATCGATAATATGGTCGGCAATCTTGGCCACATCGAGATTGTGTTCAATCACAACAACAGTATGCCCTTTGGCTATCAGGCGGTTGAAGGAATCGGTCAGAAGGTTGATGTCGTGAAAATGCAGTCCGGTAGTAGGCTCGTCGAAGATAAACAGGGTCGGCTCGCTTTTCTCCATTGCGAGGAAATAAGCGAGTTTGACACGCTGGTTTTCACCGCCTGACAATGTCGATGACGACTGTCCGAGCTTTATATATCCGAGTCCGACATCCTGAAGCGGCTTCAAGCGCTTCACAATGCGTTTTTCAGTTGAGCCGTCAGATTCACCGAAAAATTCGATAGCCTGATTGACCGTCATATCGAGAACATCGGAGATGTTTTTACCCCGGTATTCGATTTCGAGGACATCGCGCTTGAAACGTTTTCCGCCGCAGGATTCACATGGGATGGTAATATCTGCCATAAACTGCATCTCAATCGTGATGGTGCCTTCCCCCTTGCACTCTTCGCAACGTCCGCCTTCGGTGTTAAAGGAGAAATATGCCGGAGTGAATCCCATCTGCTTGGCTCCCTGCTGCTCTGCAAACAGACTGCGGATTTCATCATAAGCCTTTAGATATGTAGCCGGATTCGAGCGTGTCGACTTTCCGATCGGATTCTGATCGACAAACTCCACCGATGAAATCCTTCGCAAATCGCCTCCAAGAGCTTTGAAAGCTCCCGGAGCGTCCGTAGCCTCTCCGAGATGGCGAAGCATAGCTTTATAGAGTATATCACGAATCAGAGTAGATTTGCCCGACCCGCTGACGCCTGTCACCACTGTAAGCACGCCCAGCGGTATGCGCACATTTACATCTTTGAGATTATGCTCGCGGGCACCTGTGATTTCGATATAACTCGTCCATTTACGGCGATTACGGGGCACCTCAATCTTCATCTTACCGGTCAGATAACCCGTCGTATAGCTGTCTTTAGCAGACTCTATGCCACTGAGCGGCCCGGAATAGATAATGTTGCCGCCGAGACGCCCCGCCTTCGGGCCGACGTCGACAATCCAATCGGCAGCTTCCATGATCTCTTCATCATGTTCCACCACGATCACCGTATTACCTTGGTCACGGAAGCGTTTCAATACGCCTATGAGCTTCTGTGTGTCGCGCGAGTGAAGTCCTATCGACGGCTCGTCAAGAATATAGAGCGAACCCATAAGCGATGAACCGAGCGAAGTGGCGAGATTAATGCGCTGACTCTCACCGCCCGAGAGAGTAGATGACAGGCGATCAAGAGTGAGATACTCCAGACCGACTTCCACCATCACTTGAAGACGATTGCGAATCTCTGTCAGCAGGCGTTTGGCTACAGCCTGATCATTGGCGGAAAGCTGCAGATTGTCGAACCACTTTTTAAGTTCTGAAATCGGCATTTTTACCAGTTCCATAATAGTAGTACCGGCAATTTTCACATATCCGGCTTCAGGACGCAGACGGTTTCCATGGCAATCAGGGCAAATGGTCTTACCCCGGTAGCGAGCCAGCATCACTCGGTACTGAACTTTATACTGATTCTGCTCCACCATCTTGAAGAATCCGTCAATCCCCTCGAATCCATGGCCGCCATGCCATAGCATATCTTTTTCAGAAGGGGAGAGGTCGGCATAAGGCTTATGAATCGGGAAACCGGTCTGAGCAGCGATATGAATGAAATAGCGCTTCCATTCGCTCATTTTCTCGCCACGCCAGCACGACACGCAATCGTCATAGACCGACAGCGCCGGATTGGGGATGACCAACCGTTCGTCGATGCCTATACAGCGGCCAAAACCCTCGCAGCGCGGACATGCGCCATAAGGATTATTGAAATTGAACAGCAGATCTGAAGGTTCCAGGAATGAAATTCCGTCGGCTTCAAACCGCGTGGAAAAGTCATGGCGGCGCACATTGCCACCTTCCCATACTATCAGCGTCATCGAGCCATTACCCTCAAACAGGGCTGTCTCGGTAGAATCAGCCAGACGTGAGCGCTCATCAGCATCGGAGCTGACTGCAAGACGGTCAATGAGCAGTTCATAACCCGGATTGGCCTTTAGATCAGGATTTCCGGCCAGAAGATCGGATATTTCCACAAACTCTCCATAGCGGAAAAGTCGGGAATAGCCGCCTTGCCGCAAAATTTCAAGATGATGGGCAAACGAGCGCTCGGCCGGCATAAGTATAGGCGCAGTCACGGCTATGCGAGTGCCTTCGGGATATTGCATAGCGCAATCCACTACGTCTGTAACAGAGTGACGGCGTACTTCGCGGCCACTCACCGGCGAATACGTATGGCCTACACGGGCGAACAGCAGGCGCAGGTAATCGTAGATTTCAGTAGAAGTGCCAACAGTGCTTCGGGGATTTCGCGTATTGACTTTCTGCTCGATAGCAATAGCCGGCGGAAGGCCATGGATATAATCGACTTCCGGCTTATGCATCTTGCCGAGAAACTGACGGGCATAAGCCGACAGACTCTCGACATACCTGCGTTGACCTTCAGCGTAAATGGTATCGAATGCAAGCGACGACTTGCCGGAACCCGACAGACCTGTCACGACTATCAATTGACCGCGAGGCAACACCAGATCTACGCCTTTCAGATTGTTGACCCTGGCGTTTCTTATTACTATGTTCTCCTCGGAAAGTTTCCGATCTTTTACTTCAGATGGGGAAACATCCAGGGGGTGTATATTATCAGTTTTCTTCATTATCAGTTTGTTTCGAATATAAATAACGTGAAAATCTTCGATTTATTGCCGCCATTTTTCGTCAAAGTCCGAGACCAATCCATGACGAATTTAAATAAAAACACGCTATTGATTTAACTTTTCATTATCTTTGCAAACATTCGCCAAAGTAAAACGTTTTAACTGATAAAAAGGAACATATTTAATCAAACCTTTTAAACTCACTATAAGTCTATGAAAAATCTTGACATCGTGCTCGCCGTAATCGGAGGAGCTTTGGTCGGAGCCTCGCTCGGCCTTCTTTTCGCGCCTGCAAAAGGGACTGACACCCGCGAAGAAATCGCTAAATATCTCGAATCGAAAGGTATCAAACTGAAAAGGCACAAACTTGAGAAGCTTGTTGCTGACCTTAAAGACGAGATTGAAGGCTAACAGCCTTGAGATTTAAGAATAAATTAGTTACCACACTTTTTAATCCCATTTTGATATGAAAAGTTTGAATCTGCTCTATGCATTCCTCGGTGGCGCTATCGTTGGTGCAGGCGCCGCTCTTCTTTTTGCTCCTGAAAAGGGTGAAGACCTTCGCGCTCAGATCAAAACGCTTCTGAAAAAGTACGGCGTGTGCAAATGCACAAAAGAAGAAGATCTCGAGATGCTCGTTGACGAAATCGCCGAGGAAATAAAGAAATAATTCTCCTTAACCCCTCATTCCGTTTCGGGCCGGAGCCAATGGCTCTGCGCCCGAAATCGGAATCTTTATCTCTCCCAAGCTTCCATTCCCACATTCGAAAACATTCACATTATCCCAATACATGAACGCTTCCGGCACATTTCAAACTCTGAAAGAGCTAATCACCCGATTGGTGCGTCTATATCTTGAAAGCGCCAAGCTTACGCTTGCAGAAAAAATGACTCTTTTGCTTTCAGCGGCATTGATACTGATAATTGTTCTCGTGCTTGGAATCTTTGCCCTGGCATTCTTCGCCGGTGCGGCAGTGGAAGCCCTCCAACTCGTGCTTGAACCATGGCTTTCGAACCTGCTGTTAGGCGGATTCTTCCTGATTATCATCATGCTGGTCTTCCTGCTGCGCAAGCCATTGATTATCAACCCGATTGCCAAATTTCTTAGTCGGCTGATGTTTGAATCCGGCAACGACAAACATTAATCTCATCCCGCCGTAAAAGTCATCCACCTAAAATTCAACCTGTTATGTCGACAAAGAAACAAACCGCCACCTCTCCGGCAGTGCCCGATACGCCTTCTTACGCTTTCAAAGGATACACACTCGATGAAATCCGATACCGCAGAGCATTGGTTGACCTTAAGATAGCAGTGGCTCAAGACAGGCTCAAGAGCATCGCCTCCAACAAATTCGTCCGCCAGACTCAGACCGTCTCGGAATATGCCTTAGGCCTTAACACTATCTTGCGCTACATAGATGTGGCAATGATTGGCTACAGTGTGATGCGACGTATCTCGTCCTTCTTCCGCCTTTTCCGCTCTCATTCCAGAAATAAATAAGCGAAAAATATAATTGCTTCCCCGCTGTTAGGAAGATTTTTATTACCTTTGTGATGAATCCGGAATATAATCCGCAAGAGCATCATCACAATGAACAACTACATAGAGCTACAACTCACATTCTCCCCGCTCTCCGAATCCACTGCTACGGATCTGACCACTGCCACCGACGTGATGTCGGCCTGTCTGGCCAATGTGGGGTATGAAAGTTTCGTCACCGAGGGGAACACACTTTCGGCCTACATACCGGTCGGGGGGTATTCCCAATCTGAACTTTCCGATGTAATGCAATCCTTCCCTCTGGAAGGGTGGACCATCGAGGCCAATACAAAAGAGATAGAAGGGGAGGACTGGAATGCCGAATGGGAGAAAAATTATTTCCAGCCTATCATCGTCGGCACTGAGTGCGTGATCCACAGCTCTTTCCACAATGACATACCCCAATGTAAGTACGACATTGTGATTGACCCCAAGATGGCCTTCGGCACAGGCCACCATGCCACCACATCTCAAATCATAAGCCGCCTGCTCACGCTCGATCTGGAGAATAAATCGGTGATCGATATGGGAACAGGGACTGGCATTCTCGCCATATTGGCAGCTATGCGCGGAGCAAAACCGGTCACCGCCATTGAGATTGACCCGTTTGCAGAAGCCAACGCCCGCGAAAATGTAGTGGTCAACGGCCATCCCGAGATAGAAGTGTTATTAGGCGACGCAGCCCGGCTGGAGGGGAAACATGCCGACGTATTTATAGCCAACATCAACCGCAATATAATCCTGAATGATCTTGAGCGTTATGCCGCTACTCTCAATCCCGGCGCAATCATGATCCTGAGCGGATTTTACGAAAGCGACATTCCGATGATTGCCGCCAAAGCGGAAACTCTTGGTCTGCAAGAACAGATGCACACCACTCAGGGAGACGATTGGGCTTGTCTGACCCTTATATGGAGATAACTCATCAGAAACATAGGATTTTTAACCGCAAACGGACGCTACAATGAAAGCTGACAGCCGAACATTACGGTATACGATATTTCTATTTCCCATTCTTTCAGCCATGTTGGTCATACCGATAAGCCTGTCGGCTGAAAATGCAATAAATCAGCCGGGGCAGTCAGGATCTGACTCTATCAAGGCTGCGCCGATGTCGATAACATCGGTCGATCCGGCATTGAAGCCCGATCCGTTTGTCAGCGAAGGTGTTTTGGGTCACTTCACATGGGGTGTTGATCTTGGGAGCGGAGTCGATGTCACCTCCCGCAATATGACCATGTTTTCACTCGGAGCCGAATTCGGCTACAAAGGCGGACCATTCCGCATGATCGGCTTCGGCGCAGAGATTTTTTCCATGATGGACAATTCCTCGCGTGCTTACCCCATCTTCGCGATTGTACGCACATCTTTTACGACCCATCCCACACTCTGCTTTCTTGACGTACGTGGCGGTATCTCTATCAACAATATCCTCGATTCCAAACAGCAGACCGGCTGGTATGGCTCGCTCGGCGTTGGCTTCAACCTGGCCAACAAACGCTCATTTGCATCCCATATCATTCTGCGCGGGATAGCCATGCCGTTCAAAGGAGTTTACGAAGAGACATCCGAAAACAACTTTAAATACACTATGGGGTACGCCTGCATAAGCATCGGCTGCGCTTTCTGACTCCTCACATAATTACAATTTGAGAAAACATATTTGAAAAAGCGGCATCGCCTCATTTGGCCATGTCGCTATTTCAATTTTCTAATCAGAAAGGCTACTTACCGATTATACAGAAGGTGCAAGATTCATCGTCTCAATTCCGGCTTAAGGACAGAATAAAAACTCTGTTTATTTGTAAACAGAAGATCCTTTGGGAAATACAAACGAACTGCACAATAGATTAGCGGCGATATCAGAGCGCTATTGAATCTGAGAAAAGAGTGCGGTTCTGAAGCGAGCGGCCAAGAGTTATCTCGTCGGTATACTCAATCTCGTTACCCACTGAGACGCCGCGGGCGAGCTGAGTGACCGTGACGTCCGGGTAATCTTTAAGGCGCCGGTAGATATAATAATCGGTGGTGTCACCCTCCATGGTCGCGCTCAAAGCCAGAATAATCTCATTGATTTTTCCTGAGGCTACACGCATCACGAGTGAATCAATCTCCAGCTGATCCGGGCCGATACCGTCGATAGGGGAGATGATGCCACCCAACACATGATACAGTCCTTTGTAAGTGCCGGTGCGTTCAATAAGCAGCACATCCTTAACATTTTCCACTACGCATACGGTAGAGTGGTCGCGCATCGGATTAGAGCAGATCGGGCATACCTCCTGCTCGGAAATATTGTGGCAAACCTTGCAATACGAAATCCCCTTACGCATATTTATGATAGCCTCGCCCAGACTCTGAGCCACGTGGGGGTCTTCCCTGAGCAGGTGCAAAGCAAGTCTGAGTGCCGATTTGCGGCCGATGCCAGGCAGCCGGGATATTTCAGATACCGCTGTCTCAAGCAGTTGCGAATCGAATTCCTGTATCATAAGGGGTAATATCTCCTTGCATTAAATCATTAAGACAAGCAAATTTACGAAATTTCCCTGACATTTCATTCCTATCCTGTGATTGACAGTTTCGAATTTGTATGAATCCAGATAAGAGCCGGTTCGCAGAAAAACAGTCAAAAAAAATGGTGCGCAGCTCCGCAACAAATCGCAGAAAAATATATCCTGTTTCAGTAATAATTGCTAACTTTGCCAAGCATTTGTGCGCGCCGAAAGGCTAAAACGCAACTTGCAGACAATCAGTCATTATGGAAATAGCAAGAACAATTCAACAGTTGCACCACCTCGTCGACGGTGCCCGAAAAGAAGGGAAAACCATCGGATTGGTGCCGACTATGGGAGCTCTCCATGCAGGCCACATCTCATTGGTGGACCGTGCCCGCAAAGAAAATGATTTAGTGGTAGTAAGCGTTTTCGTGAATCCTACCCAATTCAATAACGCCGACGACCTCAAGACATATCCGCGTACGGAAGAAGCCGACTGCGCTAAGCTCAAAGCTGCGGGAGTAGATGTAGCTTTTATTCCTTCAGTAGAAGAAATATATCCCGAACCGGACAATCGTGTATTTGACCTTGGCGAAGTAGCCCAAGTGATGGAAGGAGCCATGCGCCCCGGCCATTTCAACGGTGTGGCACAGATAGTAAGCAAGCTTTTTGCCATGGTCGGACCCGACCGCGCCTATTTCGGCGAGAAAGATTTCCAGCAGATAGCCGTAATCCGCAAGATGGTTGAGCTTGAGGGTTTCAATCTCAAAATCGTCGATTGCCCGATTGAGCGCGAAGACGACGGTCTGGCTCTGAGCAGCCGCAACGTGCGTCTGACGCCGGAGCAGCGCGCCATCGCCCCCTCGATTCATCGGGTGATGAAAGAGAGTCTTGAATACGCAAAGACTCACAATCTGGAGCAGACCAAGCAGATGGTCGTTGACGCGCTTAATGCCATCGACCAGCTTGAAGTAGAATATTATGAAATAGTCGACCCGCTGACCATGCAGCCGCTTGCGAACTGGGCCGATGCCAAAAACGGGGACTCCGTGGGTTGCATCACCGTATATTGCGGTCCGGTGCGCCTGATCGACAACATCCGTTACACCAACATCCACTAATTTCTATAGCCTGAAATGCAAATAGAAGTTCTGAAATCTAAAATTCACCGCGTGACCGTAACGGAAGCACGTCTGGATTATATCGGCAGCATTACCATTGATGAAGATCTCCTCGATGCCGCCAACATCATCCCCGGAGAGCATGTCTACATCGTGGATAACAACAACGGCGAACGCCTGGAGACCTATGCCATAGCCGGCGAACGCGGCTCGGGGGTAATCTGCCTCAATGGCGCAGCCGCCCGCAAGGTACAGCCCGGCGACATCGTCATCATAATGGCATACGCGCTGGTAACGCCCGAAGAAGGACGCAATTTCCATCCGTCAGTAATCTTCCCGGACACTGCTACCAACCGTCTGGTCTGAACGACTGAATATTTTTTTGCAAACTTACACCTCTTCCGAACATGTTTGAGAATCTAAGCGAAAAACTCGAAAGAAGTTTTAAAATACTCAAAGGCCAAGGTAAGATCACAGAGATCAACGTGGCCGAAACCCTTAAAGATGTACGTCGCGCTCTTCTCGATGCCGACGTCAATTATAAAGTAGCCAAAACCTTCACCGATACGGTAAAGGCAAAAGCTTTGGGTCAGAATGTGATCAATGCTATCAAGCCTCAGGAATTGATGGTAAAGATTGTTCATGACGAACTGACCACCCTGATGGGTGGGGAGACCGCTCAGATCAATCTTTCCGGGAATCCCACCGTAATTCTGATGTCCGGTCTGCAGGGTTCCGGTAAAACGACTTTCTCAGGCAAAATCGCCAAGAAGCTAAAAAGCGAGAAAGCCAAACGCCCGCTTCTGGTAGCCTGCGACGTATACCGCCCGGCCGCTATCGACCAGCTCAAAGTGCTCGCAGAGCAGATCAGTGTCCCTGTCTATACTGAAGATGGAAATAAGAACCCCGTAGAAATCGCTCAGAATGCAATCTCATACGCCAAGGCCAATCACCTTGACCTTGTGATTGTCGATACAGCCGGTCGTCTCGCAGTCGACCAGCAGATGATGGATGAGATTGAGGCCATCAAAAAAGCGATAAAGCCGCAGGAAACCCTCTTCGTTGTCGACTCGATGACAGGTCAGGACGCAGTCAACACCGCGCGCGAATTCAACGAGCGTCTGGATTTCGACGGAGTAGTGCTTACCAAACTTGACGGTGACACACGTGGCGGTGCGGCTCTTTCGATCCGTACTGTGGTCAACAAGCCTATCAAATTTGTCGGTACGGGCGAAAAACTCGACGCCATCGATCTTTTCCACCCGAGCCGTATGGCCGACCGCATCCTCGGCATGGGCGACATCGTATCGCTGGTTGAAAAAGCGCAAAAGGAATTCGACGAAAACAAGGCCCGCGAGCTTCAGCGCAAGATTGCCAAGAATGAATTCAACTTCAACGACTTCCTCGGTCAGATTCAGCAAATCAAGAAGATGGGGAACCTCAAGGACCTCGCGTCCATGATACCCGGCGTTGGCAAAGCCATAAAAGACGTGGAGATAGGAGATGATGCCTTCAAGGGA
>CAMEGQ010000032.1 GCA_945916235.1 uncultured Porphyromonadaceae bacterium
AACTATATGCCTAATTTTTTAACACTTTAATCTCCCGGTTTTAACAAATGCACCGGGATTTCGGCTTGACCCATTTTTTTACTACTTTTGCAAGAGAATCAGCAAGTGTCAGGCGCCTGTACCTCATCATCACTGCTGATATAACATATGATCACACGTCAGATCTTAGAATCCTTTTTCAGCTGCCCACTATTGCCATGCACGACGAATTAGAGAAGAAATATTACAAGATTCGTGAGGTTGCCGCCATACTTAATCTGCCGACTTCGACCTTGAGATTCTGGGAAAGTAAATTCACGATCATTTCGCCTAAGCGAAACACTCATGGTACGCGGTTTTACACACCTCAGGATATCGAATATTTGCGCATGGTGACATATCTTGTCAAGGAAAAGGGGCTGAATCTTAAGGCCGCCGAAGAGCAGCTTCGCGCTAATCAGACCGGCGTCAGCCAGCGCTCTAAAGCCATCGCGCGCCTCCACAAAATCCGCGCCACCCTTGCCGACATGCTCGCCGCCACCGACTCCCTCCGCTGATCCCTATTTTAGGGAGCCGTTTTCATTTGGCGCAAAAAAAATCCCGGTTTCCTTCACAGGGAACAAGGATTAAAGCCAAAAGGCATTTGTTTGTGATTCTAAATTGAGCTGTCGAAACAACTCTTACGTGTAGAGATTATATCTTACTTACATTCATCTGAAAGATGACCGAACAGATGATGGCGGCGTGCCTCCCGGCAGACATATCACCTTGTCGTTTAGGTTCCTAAATTACCAATTACAAAAATTATTTTGGAGGGGAGAGCTTCAGTTTGCTGCTCCCGTTGGCTTACTTTAGAAATTAGTAGTTTCGGTACCTTTCGGAGGCAAAGTTACAGCTATTTTTAATTTCAGCAAAGGATTTTCATGTTTTTAAACATAAAATTCCTTATGGCTGGCGTTAAATAACGTCAAAGCATGTTAAATTTTTATAGATTATCTGAAATTCGAGAGAATTTCGGCTATGGTGTGGGCATCCGATGGGGTGGTGGTGCGCGTGATCGGAAGGCTCAACACGCTGTAGGCCAGTTCCTCCGTTACTGCCAGTGTGTCGGGCAGACGAAGCATGCGGCTGTTTCCCCCCTGATAGCATGGCTGAAGATGCGGGGGCGTGGGGTAGTGAATGTCTGACCCTACTCCGTTGGCGGTCAGATATTTCTGCAGACGGTCGCGCTCGGGTGAGACCACTACATACTGATGCCATACGCAATCGTCGGTCAGCGGCGGCTTGTGAATCAGCGGATTGTCAATCCCGGCATCGTAGATCTCAGCCAGACGGCACCGGTAGGCGTTCTCTTCTTCGATATGCGCGAGCTTTACGCGCAGCAGGGCAGCCTGAAGCGAGTCCATGCGGCAGTTGAAGCCCTGCATTATGTTGTGGTAGCGGCGGTCGGAGCCGTAATTGGCGATAGCACGTACGGTGGCTGCCAATTGCCCGTCGGAAGTGGTGACAGCTCCGGCATCGCCTAATGCGCCTATATTTTTTGTGGGATAGAAGCTGAAAGCTGCAGCATCACCCAGTGCTCCTGTGATACCAAGCGCGTTGCGTGCCCCTATCGCCTGAGCGTTGTCTTCTATGACAAGAAGGTTGTGGTCGTGGACGATATTCTGCAAATCAGCACCGATGGCCACCCGGCCGTAGAGATGCACTGGCATTACGGCGCGTGTGCGTGGCCCGATAGCCTTTTCTACAGCCTCGGGGTCTATTACTGAGGTGGCGCTGCAGGGATCAACCGGTACGGCCACCAACCCGGCGTCGGAGATTGCAAGAACGGATGCGATGTAGGTGTTGCCCGGCACGATTACTTCATCGCCGCGCTGGAGTCTTCCCATCTCAACATAAGCCCTGAGAATCAGGCGCAAGGCGTCAAGCCCGTTGCTGACGGCCACACAATAGCGTGCGCCGGTCAGCCTGCAGAGGTCGGTCTCAAGAGTCTCTACTTCGTCGCCCCCGATGTAGCGGCCTGAGCGGATTACGCGTGCGGCTGCCTCCGCCATTTCGTCCATATACGGGGCGTTAACGTCGGCCAAGTCAAGAAACGGGAATCTCATCGAATCGTTCATATGCGCGGTTTGCGACTTATTGCTTCGGCCCGAAATTTCTCATAATCACGGATGTAGTCATCCTCGGTGTAGTCGTTCGACACCAGCGAAAGGCATACGGCACCAGATGAGAAGTTGTCGAGTGTGCGCCAGATGCCCGGCGGGATGAATAGCCCCTCGAAGGGACGGTTGAGCGTATATGTGCGCCAGTTGTGGCCGTCGGAGATGTTGACGTTGAAACTGCCGCCCACGGCCACCAGCAGCTGCGCCATCTCGCGGTGGGAGTGGCCTCCGCGCTCTTCGCCAGCCGGAACGTCGTATATCCAGTAGGCGCGGCGGATTGCGAACGGTACCTCCTTGCCCGACTGTACAAAGGTGAGATTGCCCCTGGGATCATGGATCTTGGGCAACTGAACCAGCTGAGGACGCAGGGTGTAGAGGGTTTCCAGCTCGTTCATCATCAGTGGCTTTGCGAGAGTTTGATCAGGTATTCGCCGTAATCGTTGGCTTTCAGACGCTCGCCGCAGTCGCGTAGCCGTTCGGCCGATATCCATCCCTGTCGGAATGCAATTTCCTCAAGCACAGCTACTTTGAATCCCTGACGGTTCTGTACGGCCTGGATGAAGTTGGCGGCATCCATCAGCGAATCGATGGTGCCGGTATCGAGCCAGGCGAAGCCGCGTCCGAAACGCTTCACATTGAGGCGACCCTGCTCCAGATAGGCATTGTTGACCGAGGTGATTTCAAGCTCGCCGCGGGCCGACGGTTTGACTGCGGCTGCGATGTCGACCACATCGTTAGGGTAGAAGTACAGGCCTACCACAGCGTTGTCGCTCTCCGGCTCCTTGGGCTTCTCCACAATTTTTACCGCACGCCCGTCGTCGCCGATTGTCACCACTCCATAACGGCGCGGATCCTTGACGGGATAGGCGAATACTGTGGCTTCATGCTGCTCTGAGGCTATGCGCCAGGCATCGCGCAGCATCGCCGTGAACCCCTGGCCGTAGAATATGTTGTCGCCCAGCACCAGACAGACATCATCGTCGCCGATAAATTCCCTGCCGAGTATGAAGGCCTGAGCCAGACCCTCGGGCCGGGGCTGCTCCACGTATGAGAATTTCACTCCTATCTGCTCGCCCGTGCCCAGCAGACGCCGGAACGAAGGCAGGTCTTCGGGTGTGGATATAATCAGTATCTCGTTGATTCCGGCGAGCATGAGCACCGACAACGGATAATAGATCATCGGTTTGTCGTAAATCGGCAAAAGTTGCTTCGATACCCCGATGGTGATGGGGTGGAGTCGGGTGCCGGCGCCTCCGGCTAAGACAATGCCCTTCATGAGCTTTTAGATTATGGTGGATAGAATGTTTACAGCAGACGGTCAGCCGCGGTTGTCGTACATCTGGTGGTAATATTCGAGATAAGCGCCCGAGGTGACGCTCTCTACCCAGTCAGGGTTGTCGAGATACCAGCGCACGGTCTTTTCGATTCCTACCGGGAAGGAGGTTTCGGGATACCAGCCCAGCTCCGTGGCTATCTTCTCGGGGTCGATGGCGTAACGCATATCGTGACCCGGACGGTCAGCAACGTAGGTGATAAGCTCCTCGTTGATGTCCTCTACGGGTATCTTCAGCAGCGACCTGTAGGCCGGATTCTCCTGCATGAGCTTGCGGACCAGCGAGATAATCGATTTTACGATGGTGATGTTCTCCTGCTCGTTGAAGCCGCCGATGTTGTACACCTCGCCGAGACGTCCGCGGCGGAGCACCATGTCGATCCCCTTGCAGTGGTCATCGACGTAGAGCCAGTCGCGCACATTTTCCCCCTTGCCGTAGACGGGGAGCTTGCGCCCTTCAAGTATATTTTTGATAACCAACGGGATAAGCTTTTCGGGGAACTGATACGGACCGTAGTTGTTGCTGCATCGGGTGATGCATACAGGCATCCCGTAGGTCTCGTGGTAGGCCAGGGTAAGATGGTCGGCCGAGGTCTTGGAGGCCGAATATGGCGAACGGGGCTGCACGGGGTTGTCTTCGGTGAAGAATCCTTCGCCGAAGGTCTGAAGGTCGGTGCGCCCTTTGGCTACTGAGGCAACTTCTTCGTTAAGCACCAGCGGACGCGGTTCGCCCGGAGTGCGCGGCAGCGAGCCGTAGACCTCGTCGGTCGAGATTTGCAGGAAGCGTTTCCCCTCGCGGTAGGTGGGCCGGCCCTGGGCGTCTTTGCCCGTCAGCCAGGCGCGGCGGGCGCAGTCGAGCATGTTTTGTGTGCCTAAGATGTTGGTCTCCAGGAAGAGACGCGGATTCTCAATCGAGCGGTCCACATGGCTCTCAGCGGCAAAATTGACGATATAATCGGGGCCGAAGTCGGCGATGATTTTTTCTACCAAAGCCCGGTCGGCGATGTCGCCGCGCACAAATTCTACTCCGCGCTTCTCAATGTCGTCCTTGATAGTCAGCATATTGCCTGCATAGGTCAGGGCGTCAAGCACCATAATCCTGACATTGTCGCCGTGAGTCTTCAGCAGATATTTTACAAAGTTGGCGCCGATGAATCCGGCTCCGCCCGTGACGAGATATTTCGTTGGCTCCATTGTTATAGGTCTTTTAGTCGGGATGCATACGGCCGTATGCTTTGCGCCGTTGCCTTGATTCCGATTGTCAAAGTTACTGCTTTTTCCCCTATTCTCAAAAATTAATTGGTATATGGCGAAAATTGTGGAAGATTCTTTAATTTTGCATTATAAACGCCTATTTTCATCGAATAAAGTCATGGATGATGTAACCCATAATAAAGAAATTGCTGCCCGTAAGGCTCAGGTTGATGCCACCTCTTCTGCTGGCGATGCGGTCACGCCGCTTGTGTCGGTTCTGATGCCGGCGTATAATCAGCGCGACTATGTCTCGGAAGCGCTCGACTCACTGCTGGCGCAGACTTATGGCCGGTGGGAGGCTATTGTAGTGGATGATGGCTCGCCTGATGACGTCGCAGAGGTGGTAGGCGCTTATGTGAAGAAAGATCCGCGCATTAAATTCTTCCACACGGAGAATCATGGGCTGCCGGGAGCCAGAAATTTTGCTGTCACTCAGGCCAATGGCGAATTTCTTCTCCCGCTTGACGCCGATGATACCATCGAGCCTACGTATTTGGAAAAATGTATCGCAGAGTTCGCTGCCCGTCCTGAGGCTGAGGCGGTCTACTGTCAGTGGCATCTTTTCGGCGCAGTGAAGAAGACCAAGCCGATATATTACAAGGGGTATAAGAGTCTATTGCTTTGCAATTCGCTGTTTGTCACCACTATGATCCGCCGTCAGCGATTTCTTGAAGTCGGAGGATATGACGAGTCTATGCGTAAAGGGCTGGAAGATTGGGAATTCTGGCTGAGGTATCTTGATGAGGATTCGATGGTGATTCAGATTCCTGAACCGTTGTTCAATTATCGCATCAAAGCGCAGTCGATGATTACTGATGCCATGAGCACTCAGAAACGCTTTGACATAGAATATTACATCATGGGGAAGCACCGCGAGAAATACGCGGCGCTTTTCGGGTCGCCCATCACGACTTATTCTGTCGCCGAGCGTCTTGCTAAGAAATATTACGGGATGTGGTATAAGCGCCTTTGGCGCAAACTGCGCGGTCGTTAAAGCTTTTAGAGCACTCGGCGGGCGCCGAGGTAGCGCGCTGCGTAGTATGGCTGCGAAGTGCGGTCGATGCGGATGCCCCCGCTGATGGCTGCATGGATGAAGGTGATCTCACCGGTCACGGGGTTGGAGTCGATGGCGATGGCCACATGCCCTACGCGCCCTGAGCGCGAGTTGCGGCCGGTGAAAAACAGCAGGTCGCCGGGCACCACCTCGTCGCGCTTTACCTTGACGCCCTGATTGTACTGGGCGGCTGAGGAGGCGCTAAGCGATGTGCCGAACTGATTGAATACGTAGCTGGTGAACCCGGAGCAGTCGAAGCCTTTGGGACTTTTGCCGCCGCGCACATAGCGCGTGCCCATATAGCTCTTGGCGTATGCGATAAGGTCGTTGACAATCTCGGGAGCCTCGTCGGAGAGGTCTTCAAGCAACTCCATCCCTGCGGCGGGCACTATCTCGAAAGGATTGGTGCGCGATACCGATGCGTAGGTCATCTCCTCTGCTTCGGCAGCCTCACGGGCGGTAACGGTCTTGGTGGTGTGTGTTTTCTTTTTTGATGCAGAACGCTTGGCTGCGTCGGCCGGCTGGGCGCACACAACTGCTGCAATCAACATCAATATCGTTAGTATTCTGGTCATAGATAAAGCAAATCGTCCGGCGGGCATGGGCTCTCATACCGAACGATTGCAAAGTTACAAAAAACGCGCCTCTGATGCAAGGCGCGTTTCTCCTATAATAGTACAAATTATGTTAAAATGTTAAAAGCGGCTCTTAAAACAGCCATGTCAGTCCCACATTCCATCCGCGATTTTTCGAACTGACGGATACGGGGCCATAGAGCGAGGCATCGCCTGAAGCAGAGTTGTTGATACCTAAGGCGTAGGCAGCCTGCAGGTCGAGGCGGTTGATCAGACGCACGCCGAAGCCGAAGTTCCACGCGAAGTCAAATTTGCGGTTGTTCCAGGCATTCTTCACGTTTTTCTGCGACACGAGGAATGAAAAATCCGGACCTGTCAGCAGGAACGGGGTGATGAATTTGCCCACCAGAGGCAGCCCGATATTCCAGCGCATGTTGACGGGAATCTCGATGTAGCTGCGGCCGATGTTTTCCTTGCTGTAGTCGGTGGGGTCTTCAGGGTCGGTGTAGGTCACCGAGGCCGTGCGGCGTGTGAACAGCAGCGAGGCGTCGAGGCCTATCCCCACGATGGGGAGATTGAACATCACTGTAGGGCCGAACGAATAGCCCATACGGTTGGAGCTTGAAAAGGCGCTCTCGTTGAATTTCATAGAGCTTATGGTCGCTCCGGCGCGCAGACCGAAGCGTACGGGGCCTGCTGCGTTAGCTTCGGGAGCGAAGGTGAGCAGCATCATGACGGCTGCCACAAGCGTGGCGATGGTTTTTGTAAGTCGTTTCATAGTAGTTTGCTTATTTTCATTGGCAAAAATAACAAAAAATCGACAACTTTTCCTCGATTTTGCTTAACTTTGCCAAAATCCTTCGCTCAAAAAGCTTTGGAATTGCTAAATTTCAGGCTAAAAACCTGATTATTCTCTGAAACCCCGACATTTTCCGACAATGGATTCAGAAAAACGACTTGAATTGGAAGAAAAAGTGGTGGCGATGCTCCGCACGGTATTCGACCCGGAGATTCCGGTCGACATCTACTCGCTCGGGCTGGTCTACCGCATCGATATAAACGACGATGCCGATCTGACGGTCGACATGACAATGACTGCTCCCACATGCCCCATGGCCGACTTCATTATGGAAGATACGCGCCTGAAGCTTGAATCGATCGAAGGTCTGCGTTCGGTGCAGGTGAATCTCGTATTCGAACCGCAATGGACTCAGGATATGATGAGCGAAGAGGCTAAGCTCGAGCTCGGATTGCTGTGATAACCCGTAAGAAGCGAATCTGTGGAAACCGCTAAGCATACCGCCTCGGAAACCCCTGCAATTTTCAGCTCCGAAGTCTCAGGGCAGAAGGCCGCATATTTCATCTCTGACCTTCATCTCGGCGCCCGGACCATACCCGACCGGCGCCGGCATGAAGCCCGAGTGGTGCGTTTCCTTGACTCGATTGCCGACGATTGCGGCGAACTGTTTCTGCTGGGCGACATTCTTGACTATTGGTTTGAATACCGCACTGTGGTGCCTCGCGGCTATGTGCGTTTCTTCGGCGCCCTGGCCCGACTGGCCGACCGCGGAGTGAAGATCACATGGTTTATCGGCAACCACGACATCTGGCTCTTCGACTATCTCCGCGATGAAATCGGGATAAAGATAGTCGACGGCTACGAGGTGCGCGATATACTCGGGAGCCGCTTCTTCCTCACGCATGGCGACGGGGTGGGGAAGCTCCCGCGCAGTTTCCGTTTTCTGCGGGCCGTGTTCCGTTGCCGCTTTCTGCAGAAACTCTATTCCGGCATACATCCGCGATGGACTATCCCGTTCGCGCTTGGCTGGAGCCGCCATTCGCGATCGTCTGATTCGAAGATGAAACTCTTCGAAGGCGAGGCCTCGGAGCCGCTTATCGCCTTCGCCCGCGATTACCTTGCTACGGTCGATCCTACGGTGCGATATTTCGTATTCGGACATCGCCACACACTGGTGGATTTTGACCTCGGACCCTCGGCTGACCATGCCCGGGTTGAGATTCTCGGCGACTGGATTCATCATTTTTCCTATGGCCGATTCGACGGTGAACGCTTCACTCTCTCGCTTTTTAAATAATATCTAAAATTCGTATCGAAAAGGAAATTTTAAGCGTTTGACGAAATATTTTTATTTCTTGACCAAGCATAAATGATTCAGCTCTGAAGATTAAAGCGCTTAATGACAGCGCATTGCCTCTGATTCTTGCCGAAGGGCGCCGAATGTCGCTTAAAAAGTATGTCGTAAAACATATTAAAATATTTTGCAGGCAAGAAAAAAAAGGCCACCTTTGCATCACAAACCTAAAACAATCTTTTTTACCTTAGAAATTGTACCTATTGGAAACCAATAATTGAGCGCTTAGTGATAAGCGCTCTTTTATTTTTTTACGGGGTCCCGATACTCCCTGCTACCTGAAATCATGTGCTCATCCGATTTATCCGAATTATAAGAATTATCCGAGTTATAAGATATTATCCGAATTACCCGGCATTATCCGACTTTTAATTCCCGCCCCATGAAAGCAAAAAGGATATCCCCGCGAAAGGATATCCTTAATAGATTCATTCAAAAATTGAGCTGCCGATTAGAACGACTGCATGTCGACCAGATGCTTGTAGTAGCCGTTGAGAGCTATGAGCTCATCGTGGGTGCCGTGCTCTACGATCTGACCCTCGTGGAGCACACAGATGATGTCGGCGTTTTTAATGGTCGAAAGTCGGTGGG
Organism: uncultured Porphyromonadaceae bacterium; assembly: GCA_945916235.1. Lineage (GTDB taxonomy): Bacteria > Bacteroidota > Bacteroidia > Bacteroidales > Muribaculaceae > UBA7173. Next base: position 9,102 of record CAMEGQ010000032.1, read on the forward strand.
CTATTACCAGCGTGGTGCGCCCCTTCATCAGGCGGTCGAGGGCTTCCTGTACCAGTTTTTCACTCTCGGTGTCCAGAGCCGAAGTGGCTTCGTCAAGGATGAGGAACCGTGGGTTTTTCAGTATTGCGCGGGCTATTGAGATGCGCTGGCGCTGTCCGCCCGAAAGGCGGCATCCGCGGTCGCCTATGTTGGTGTCGTAACCGTTTTCCGACGCCATGATGAAGTCGTGGGCATTGGCGATTTTGGCCGCTTGCTCCACCTGCTCGCGGGTGGCATCGGCCACTCCGAAGGTGATATTGTTGTAGAATGTGTCGTTGAAGAGGATGGCCTCCTGATTCACATTGCCCATGAACGAGCGCAGATTATGAACCCTCAGGTCGCGGATGGGGATGCCGTCCACTCTGATTTCCCCCTTGTCGACGTCGTAGAATCGTGGCAGCAGGTCGGCCATGGTCGATTTGCCCGATCCTGACTGGCCCACGAGGGCCACGGTGGCTCCCGCCGGGATGTCGAGCGATACGTCGTGGAGCACTTCGCGGTCGGCGTAGGCGAAGCTTACGTGGTCATAGTTGACGTGACCCTCCAGATGCTTGATCTCTTTGGGGTGCTCCGGATCCTGAATGGGGTTGGTGGCGTTGAGGATGCGGTCCACACGGTCCATCGATGCCAGACCCTTCTGGATGGAATACATCGCCTTGCTGAGGTCTTTCGCCGGGTTGATGATGGTGTAGAAAATCACCATATAGTAGATGAACTCCGAAGCGTTGAGCGATGAGTTGCCGTCGAGAATAAGCGACCCGCCGAACCATAGCACGATGGCTATGGCGCATGTGCCTAAGAATTCGCTCATGGGGTGGGCAAGCGCCTGACGGCGCGTGATGCGGTTGCTCAGACGGTAGAATTTCTGATTCTCCTGATGGAAGCGGTTGCGCACCTTGTCCTCGGCGTTGAAGGCCTTGATGATGCGCAGACCACCCAGACATTCCTCAATGTTGCTCATGAGCACTCCCCACTGGTTCTGCTGCTCCAGCGACTGCCGTTTGAGCGATTTGCCAACGGCTCCCATAACCATACCCGCCAGCGGGAGGAGCACCAGCACAAACACTGTGAGCTTCCATGATATGGCGAACATCATAGCCAGACACGATATGATCATGATGGGGTTTTTGAACATCATGTCGAGGCTCTGCATGATAGAATTCTCGATTTCGGCAACGTCGCCGGTCATGCGGGCCATCACGTCGCCCTTGCGTGCGGCTGTGAAGAAGGAGATGGGGAGCGACACCATTTTGTTGAATACATAGTTGCGGATGTCGCGCACTATGCCGTTGCGCATCGGGATGATGAAGAAGGAGCAGAGATAGCTGACGCCGGTTTTCAGGGCTGTCATCACTACAAGCAGGGCGGCGAGGCCGGCAAGGGTGGCGGCGGGGCCATAGTCTATGATGGCTTCCTGAGTGGCGTAGTAGAAATTGTTGATGGCTACATCCTTGAATGATTCCGATCCCCAGGGGATGAACTCATAGACGTCTTCGCGCACCTTGAAGAGCATCTCCAGAATGGGGATGATGATGGCGAAAGAGAAGAGAGTGAGGATAGCCGAAAGTATATTGCAGATGATGTTCAGCGCCACATATTTCTTGTATGGCGGAACAAATCTCCGGAGGATGACAAAGAATTGCTTCATCTGATTTCCTGTTTTTAAGCTCCCAAAGTTACGAAAAATCCCCCGATTGCTAAAATCGGGGGATTTTTCGATGCGGTATATCAGTGACCTGCGGCTTCCACGAGCTCCATCCCTTTGCGGATGGCGGCTTCGTTGACCGGAATCAGGTGGTGGTGGCGTTCGGGCAGTGCCTTTTTGAGGCCGCGGACCACGGCGTCGACCGGCACATCCGGGCGCATCTTCAGCAGGGCGCCAAGCAGAATCATATTGTAGCTCTTGGCCTGACCGGTCTCTATGGTAGCTTCCATAGCCTCCACGGGGATGATGGTGATGTCGGTGCGCGAGGGCTTGTGATGGATGCCGTAGGGGTCATAGATGAGCACTCCGCCAGGCTTTACTTTCGGCTCGAATTTGTCGAGGCTCTGCTGATTGAGGATTACGGCAGTGTCGTATGTGTCGAGCACGGGCGATGAGATGGCCTCGTCGCTGATGATTACGGTCACATTGGCTGTGCCGCCGCGCTGCTCAGGCCCGTACGATGGCATCCATGTCACCTCCATATCGTTTTCAAGGGCTGCATAGGCGAGAATCTTGCCCATCGAGAGTACGCCCTGACCGCCGAAACCGGCGATTATTATTTCGTCTTTCATTGTTGTGAGGTCGTTAGTTGGTTTTGGCGTCTACATCTTTTATGTCGCCCAGGGGGTAATGCTTGTGCATGTTTTCCTCCATCCATTTGTTGGCTTGCTCGGGCGTCATCTTCCAGCCGGAGGAACATGTGCTGACGATTTCCACAAACGAGGTGCCCTTCTTGGCCTTGGCGTTGAGGAAAGCCTTGGTCAGAGCCTTCTTGGCTTTGCGCACGGCCGCCGGGGTGTGGACCGACTGGCGTGTGACGTAGCATGTGCCGTCGAGCAGGCTGACCACGTCGGCCACCTTCAGCGGGAATCCGTTGAGGTCGTGGCGGCGGCCGTAGGGCGTTGTTGCTGTCTTAGCGCCTTCGAGGGTGGTAGGCGACATCTGACCTCCGGTCATGCCATAGATACCGTTGTTGATCAGAATGATGACGATATTCTCGCCACGGGTACAGGCGTGGATGGTTTCCGCCGTACCGATGGCGGCAAGGTCGCCGTCGCCCTGATAGGTGAAGACCACTTTCGAGGGGTTGAGCCTCGATGCTGCGGTGGCCAGGGCTGGAGCGCGGCCGTGGGCGGCCTCGATCCAGTCACATTCGATATAGTTGTAGGCGAATACGGCGCAGCCCACGGGGGCGATGCCTATGGCGTCTTCGGCGAGTCCGAGTTCGTCGATTACTTCGGCCACGAGTTTATGAACCACTCCGTGGCTGCAGCCCGGGCAGTAGTGCATCACATCGTCGCGAAGCAGCGCCGGACGGGCGTAAACTTTATTCTCTTCTTTGATGATTTCTTCACGTGTCATGGCTGCTTCAGGCTTTAGTGGGGTTGATAAAATCTTTTTCCAAAGCATCGAGCACTTCCTGCGGGTTGGGAACGATGCCGCCCATGCGGCCGAAATGCTTCACGGGCACGGCGTCGCTGACGGCCAGCCGCACATCCTCGATCATCTGGCCTGCGTTGATCTCCACACACAAGATGCCTTTCACATTCCTGGCAGCCTCGCGGATAGCATCGTAGGGGAAGGGCCAGAGCGTAATCGGGCGGATAAGGCCTACCTTGATGCCCTGTTTGCGGGCGTCCTCAATGGCTTTGAGGCAGATGCGGGCTATTGAGCCGAAGGCCACAATCAGATAGTCGGCGTCTTCGGTATATTTGGTTTCGTAGCGCACTTCGTTTTTCTCGATTTCGCGATAGGTGCGCTGGAAGCGTTCGTTGTTTTTCTCCATCACGGCCGAATCAAGTTCGAGCGATGTGACCACGTTGCGCGGGCGTCCGCCGGTGCGGCCGGTGACGGCCCAGGGGCATTGCTCGGCGATTTCAGCATCGGTGCGGCGTTTGCGCTGGGGAGGAAGCACCACCTTCTCCATCATCTGGCCCACGATGCCGTCGGCCATAATCATGGCTGGAGTGCGGTATTTGAAAGCTAAGTCGAATCCGAGGCCTACGAAGTCGGCCATCTCCTGCACTGTGGATGGAGCGAGCACTATCAGATGGTAATCGCCGTGACCGCCGCCTTTGGTGGCCTGGAAATAGTCGCTCTGCGAGGGGTGGATGGTGCCCAGGCCGGGCCCGCCGCGCATCACATTCACGATCAGCGCCGGAAGCTCCGAGGCGGCAAGGTATGAAATCCCTTCCTGCATCAGGCTGACGCCGGGCGACGACGAGGAAGTCATTACGGCCTTTCCTGTGGCTGCGCCTCCGTAGACCATGTTGATAGAGGCTACTTCGCTTTCGGCCTGAAGCACTGTCATGCCGGTGGTCTCCCACGGCATCAAGGCTTCGAGTGTCTCCAGAACTTCGCTCTGGGGAGTGATGGGGTATCCGAAATATCCGTCGGCCCCGTAGCGTATGGCGGCGTGGGCGATGGCTTCGTTGCCCTTCATCAGTTTTATTTCATCTTTCATGAGAAAATGGATTTAACAGATTAAGATTGCGAGCCGCCGGGTCAGCGCTCGATTACCTTATACACCTCGATGCAGGCATCGGGGCAAACCATGGCGCAGGCCGCGCAACCTATGCAGGCCGTTTCGTTGGCCGGATAGGCAAAGTGATAACCGCGGTCGTTGACCTCTTTGGGTTGCAGTGCGAGCACATTACACGGACACGCCACTACGCAGAGATCGCATCCCTTGCAGCGCTCCTTTTCGATGACGACAGCACCTTGAATTTTTGCCATAACTCTTAAGATAATTTGTTGGGTTGATTCCACAAATTTAGCATTTATTTCTGATAACGCAACATCTGCCGCGAAAAATCTTTCCTCGCCCCAAAGCCGCTCTGCCGCAATCCGCGATTGTAAGACTTGCCGCAATCTTCGGGAGCTTAACTCCAACGCCAAGCCCCGCCTGCAAGCTTCAGTTGTGCTTGCAGGCGGGGCTTGTATGCTGCTGTGGCCGCTCCGGAGAGCAACCGTATGTTTACCAGATTACTACCTGATCAGCTGCGGGGCGGAAGAGCTTGTCGCCCTCTTTGATGCCGAAGGCCTTGAAGAAGGGCTCGATGTTGCGCAGCGTCACGTTCACGCGGTTTTCGGCCAGTGAGTGAACGTCACCGATGGTCAGGTTGCGTTTCTCCTCGTCGCGGATATTGATGGCCCAGATGTTGGCATAGTTAAGGTAGAATGCCTGATCGGGGGTGAATCCGTCGATTTTAGCCTCTTCGGAGTTCACATTTACACCTTTCTTCTTCTGAGCGTCGAGGAAGGCTGTGTGAGATACGCGCAGGCCGCCCTGGTCGGCGATGTTCTCGCCCATGGTGTACGAGCCGTTGGCGTGCAGGCCGGGGAGAATCTCCACAGCGTCGAACTGTGCGCCCAATTTTGAGGTCAGAGCCTCGAAGGCTGCTTTATCTTCGGGAGTCCACCATTCGGTCATGTTGCCTTTGGCGTCGAAGTTGCGGCCCTGATCGTCGAATCCGTGGGTCATTTCGTGGCCGATTACCACGCCGATACCGCCGTAGTTTTCAGCATCGGAAGCCTCGGGATCGAAGAAGGGGTTCTGAAGGATGGCTGCGGGGAACACGATTTCATTGGCCAGCGGGTTGTAATAAGCGTTGACAGTCTGAGGTGTCATGCCCCATTCGCTCTTGTCTACGGGTTTGCCCCATTTCGAGAGCATATCTTTCTGATGCCACATCATAGCCTCGTGTACATTGTGGTAGTAGCTCTTCGAGGGGTCGATGTTCATCGACGAATAGTCTTTCCATTTGTCGGGATAGCCGATCTTCACGGTGAAGTTGCTGAGCTTGTCGATGGCGCGGAGCTTGGTGTCATCAGTCATCCAGGGAAGGTTGATGATGTGCTTGCCAAGAGCCACTTTAAGATTGCCCACGAGGTCGAGCATCTTCTGCTTCGACGATTCGGGGAAATGCTTCTCTACGTAGAGCTGACCGATGGCTTCGCCCATGATGCCGTCGGGCACACCCAAGGCGCGTTTCCAGCGCGGACGCTGCTGCTGAACGCCTGAGCGCACTTTGGCGAACTCAAACGAGGTGTCGGTAAACTTATCGCTGAGGTAGGGGGCTGCGCCGGCCACATATTTCCAGAGGTAATAGTCTTTGATCTCGCGGTCGGTGAGCGAGCCGAGCAGATTGTTGGCCTGTGTCATCCCCTTGGGGTCGGTCAGGATGAACGAATCCGGAGTCTGGATATCCATCGTCTCGATGAAAAAGCGATCCCAGGGCACGTTGGGATAGTCGGCCTTGAGTTGGGCAAGATTGCGCGGGTTGTACATCGAGGGGATGTCGCGGCTTTCCTCGCGGGTCTTGGCCGAGTCGGCGATAGCGGTCTCGATTTTCATCACATTTTTCATGATGCGCTCGGCGGCTTTCTTCTTGTAGCCGGCGTTCATCATTTGGTCGACGATGAGCTTCTTATAAGCGTCGCGGATCTTCGTGTTCTCCTTGTCGTTGAGCAGATAGTAATCGCGGTCGCCGAGGCCCATCGAGCCTCCCTCGACATACATGGCATAATTGTTCGAATCCATCATGTCTTCCTGCGGACCTGCGCCGAAGAAGGGGCTCGAATAGTATTTGTGCATCCACAGCAGCAGGTCGGTCATCCCTTCGTGGCCGGTGTCCTCGATTTTCTTGAGGTCGGCGAGGATGGGAGCAGCGCCCTCGGCGTTGCGGCGCACGGAATCCATACCCTGCGAATAGAGGGTCCAGATTTTGAAGGCGTTGCTTCCGGGAGCGGGGTTGGTGGCGCCCAGGTTGAGCACAATCTCCTTTACTTGGTTTTCTGCCGAATCGGCCAGAATGTTGAACACTCCGTAGCGTGCATATTCGGGGGTAAGCGGATGTGCTTTCAGCCATCCGTTGTTCACGTGGTGGTAGAAGTCTTCGCCCGGGGCTATCGAATTGTCGATGCCGGCGGCGTTGACGCTTTTAAGATGCTCGGCGCTCATGGTGATTGTCGAGGTTGCGGCGATGGCAAAAGCCAGAGCCATGTGGTTGATTTTCATATTGCTATGATATGGTTATTGTTGATTGATATATCAGATGCGGGAAGCCTTCGTCAGGCTTGGTGTTGTTGCCGGGGCTTTATACGTTGAAGCGGAAGTGCATTATGTCGCCATCCTGGGCCACATAGTCCTTTCCTTCCACGCTGAGTTTGCCTGCTTCCTTTACCCCTTGCTCGCCCCCGAGGTTTACGTAATCGTCATATTTTATGACTTCGGCGCGGATGAAGCCCTTTTCGAAGTCGGTATGTATAATTCCGGCACACTGGGGAGCCTTTGCTCCGCGCATGAATGTCCAGGCGCGTACCTCGTCGGCTCCGGCGGTGAAGAATGTCTGAAGATTCAGCAGGGCGTAGGCGGAGCGGATCAGACGCGACACGCCCGACTCTTTCAGGCCGATTTCGTTGAGGAACTCCTGACGCTCCTCGAAGGTGTCGAGCTCGGCGATGTCGGCTTCGGTCTGTGCTGCCACGATCAGAAGCTGCGCGTTTTCGTCTTTGATGGCTTCGCGTACGGCTTCAACGTAAGCATTGCCGTTGGCTGCTGAGGCATCGTCGACGTTGCAGACGTAGAGCACTGGCTTATTGGTCAGCAGAAACAGCTCGCGGGCGTATTTCTGCTCGTCGGGAGTCTCAAGCGTTACCGAGCGTGCCGGTTTGCCCTGGTCGAGGGCGTCTTTGAAGCGCTTGAGCACTTCGTACTGCATCTTGGCCACTTTGTCGCCCCCGGTCTGAGCCTGTTTCTGAGTGCGGGCTATGCGCCCCTCGATGGTCTCCAAGTCTTTGAGCTGCAGCTCGTAGTCGATAATCTCTTTATCGCGCACAGGGTCGATGGATCCGTCGACGTGTGTAATATTATCATCGTCGAAGCATCGGAGCACGTGGATTATGGCGTCCGTCTCGCGGATATTGGCCAGGAACTTGTTGCCGAGGCCTTCACCTTTGGAGGCTCCCTTGACCAGACCGGCGATATCGACGATTTCTACCGTGGCGGGCACTACGGAGCGCGGCTGGCACATCTCTACCAGGCGGTTGAGGCGCTCGTCGGGCACTGTGATTACGCCCACATTGGGCTCGATGGTACAAAACGGGAAGTTGGCCGACTGGGCCTTGGCGTTGGAGAGACAATTGAAGAGCGTGGATTTGCCGACGTTGGGCAGTCCTACTATTCCGCACTGAAGCGACATCTTTCTATGTTGGATTATCGGTTAATGGATATGGAAGTTCCCCGCAGAGGGGAAGCTATCTTATACAAAATTCGGGAGAAGAGGCGCCTTCATCAGGGGCCGGTTCTCCCGAACTGTGTTGGGTTGTTTTGGTTGGTATGGGGTAGTGCTTATTTCAGCACGTCCTTGACAGCATCGTTGGGAACCATTTGTTCCTGGAAGGTATAAGCGCCGGTCTTGGGCGATTTCACCATCTTGATTACCTTGGAGTAGGTGCGGCCTTCACCCTTCTGAAGAGATGCAACGGTTTTCTTTGCCATATCTGATTATGCTTTAGGGGTGGATGGATTATTTAATTTCTTTGTGAACGGTGACACGTTTGAGGATAGGGTTGTATTTCTTCAACTCCAGACGCTCGGTGGTGTTCTTACGGTTCTTGGTGGTGATATAGCGGGAGGTGCCGGGCATGCCGCTGGCTTTATGTTCGGTGCATTCGAGGATCACCTGCACGCGATTGCCTTTTGCTTTCTTTGCCATTGTTGCTTAGATGTCTAATGTTTTGATTTCAGTGAGATAACCTTTTTCTGCGGCCTGCTTGAGGGCTGCGTCCAGACCCATTTTGTTGATGGTGCGGAGTCCGGCGTTCGACAGGGTCAGAAGCACCCAGGTGTTCTGCTCTACCCAGAAGAATTTGCGGTTGAACAAGTTCACATTGAAGCGGCGTTTGGTGCGGCGCTTCGAGTGCGATACGTTATTTCCTGTAATCGCTTTTTTGCCTGTAATCTGACAAATCTTTGACATGGCTGTTAATGTATTATCTTGATTCTTTGTTGATTAACACGAATTGCTTGTGGCCGCCATCTCATCTCTCATATCGCGGCGGGGGCATCACTTCCCGCAGCTTTCTTTGAAGGAGCCACAAATCAGAGTGCAAAGTAAGTGATTTTTTGTGACTTGTGCAACTTTTCTCCAAAAATCTTGCAAATTCTTTTTCTTCATCCGGCCCGTTCAAGCGCAATTTTTAGATTTGGGCGGAATTTACTAACTTCGCGCATACAACCGAACATAAGGCCATATATATGGCATAAAATTTTGAGCGATATGATAGAAGGTATGATGAGAGTGGCGGCGGTGGTGCCTGAAGTGGCGATTGCCAATCCGATGGCTAACGCCGAGAATATCATCTCCATGTGGCCGGCGCTGACGGCCCGGGGCGTACGTCTGGCTGTGTTCCCCGAACTCTGCGTCACGGGCTATACCTGTGCCGATCTCTTTCACCAGCAGTCGTTGCTGGCGGTCTCGGATGCTGCTGTGGAGCGTATAGCTCAGGCTACCAATGGATTGGGCATGGCTGTCATTGTCGGCGCTCCCGTGAAATGCGGCGATGCCCTGCTCAATTGCGGTATCCTCATTGCCGACGGCCGAGTAGTGATGTCGGTACCTAAAAGCTACCTTCCCAACTATAACGAATTTTACGAGCGCCGGTGGTTCCGCTCCGGTCGCGGTGTCAGTGGCGAGGCCTTCGGCGCCCCGCTGGGTGTCGGTCTGCTCGCCGACGTCGACGGAGTGAAAGTCGGTATTGAGATATGTGAAGACCTCTGGACGCCTGCGCCACCATCGTCGCGCGCTGCCATGGAGGGCGCCGAGGTGATAGCCAACCTCTCTGCCTCCGACGATATCATCGGCAAATATGCATATCTGCGCTCGCTCATTCTCCAGCAGTCGGCCCGTTGCATAAGCGGTTATGTCTATGCGGGCGCCGGTTTTGGAGAATCATCTACCGATCTGGTATTTGATGGCAAGGCATTCATAGCTGAAAACGGCAGCATGCTTGCCGCTAATGAGCGTTGGCAAAATGATGCCCAGTTTGTGGCTGCCGATATCGACATTGAGGCCATACGCCGCGACCGCCTCCATCTGGGATCCTTCGCCGATTGTGCCGAAGCTACCCTTGGTCTGGCTTATCGTATTGTAAATGCAGACCTTCCTGCCGCCGAGGCCGCCGAGGCGCCCGAACTGATGCGCCATGTCAGTCCGAGACCCTTCGTTCCCGCCAACGATGACGAAATCGATCGCCGCTGCGGTGAAATTATCAATATTCAGGCCGCCGGTCTTGCACGCCGACTGAAAGCCACGGGGTGCAAATCGCTGGTAGTGGGAATCTCAGGAGGCCTCGATTCCACTCTGGCTCTGATGGTGGCTACCCACGCCTTCCGTCGCCTCGGTCTTCCGGTAAAGGGTATCATCGGCGTCACGATGCCCGGCTTCGGCACCACGGGCCGCACCCACTCCAACGCCGTGACGCTGATGGAAGGGCTGGGCGTCACCACTCTGGAGATTCCCATCGGTAAGGCCGTGGAGCAGCATTTCGCCGACATCGGCCATGATGCAGCCGTCCACGATGTCACCTATGAGAACTCTCAGGCGCGCGAGCGTACGCAAATCCTTATGGATCTTGCGAATAAGTATAATGGAATGGTGCTCGGCACCGGCGACCTCTCCGAGCTGGCTCTCGGCTGGGCTACATACAACGGCGACCAGATGTCGATGTATGGCGTCAATGCTTCGGTGCCTAAAACTCTTGTGAAGTATCTCGTGCGCTGGTTTGCCATGCGCAGTCGGGTGAAATCTGTGGCTGCAGCGCTTAACGACATTATCGATACACCCATTTCGCCCGAACTTATCCCTGCCGATGCCGACGGCAATATCGTACAGAAAACGGAAGATCTCGTTGGCCCTTACGAGCTGCATGATTTCTTCCTGTATTATATGTTGCGTTATGGGTTCTCGCCGCGGCGTGTGCTTTCGCTGGCTGAGATGGCCTTCGCAGGGCAGTTTGACCGAGCCACAATATTGAAATGGATGCGCACTTTCTACCGCCGCTTCTTCACTCAGCAGTTTAAGCGCTCCTGCATGCCCGACGGGCCCAAGGTAGGCTCCGTTTGTCTGTCGCCCCGTGGCGACTGGCGCATGCCGTCCGACGCCTCATCGGCGCTATGGCTCAGCGAGCTGGAAGGGCTCTAAGCGAGCATTTTCGCCATTTTGGCCAGTGCTGTGGCTGTGGCTGCGGTGATGACTTCGGCGCGTGAGCCTGGAAAATGGAATGTATGGCTTACGGTTGCCTCAGGAGTGGAGAATGCCATGCAGACTGTGCCTACGGGTTTGCCCGGCACGGCTCCACCCGGGCCGGCGATACCTGATGTGGCCACAGCGCAATCTACTCCAAGCACCTTCCGCGCACCTTCGGCCATCTCACGCGCTGTCTGTTCCGACACGGCGCCATAGCTCGCAAGAGTCTGCTCTTTAACGTGCAAAACTCCCGTCTTTACCTCATTAGAATAGCTTACCACCGAACCGAGGTACACTTCCGAAACCCCGGCGAGCATCGTCATCTCGTGGGCGATGTTCCCTCCGGTGCAGCTCTCGGCAGATCCGAAGGTCATGTGCCGCTTAAGAAGAAGATCCATCAGTTGCTGAGCTTCTTTCATAGCTGTATGTGGAATAAGTGGTTGGATATTAGACGGATAGAACCATACGGCAGCTTCGGCCGGCGGTTTGTCGCGCCCTGCTTCCGGCTCTTATACCGTCACTCGGGCGTAGGGGGCGAGATTGTAAGGGCAGAAGTCGCTTTTGAGATACTTGAAATATCCGGCGATGGCCACCATAGCGGCATTGTCGGTGGTAAATGAGCGCTGCGGGATGAAAGCCGTCAGGGAGCGCTCGCTGCAGAAGTCGGCCACAGCCTTGCGTACGCCTGAGTTGGCCGATACTCCGCCGCCGATGGCTACTGTGCGCACTCCGGTCTGGTCTACGGCCTTTGCGAGCTTGTCGATCAGTATGTCGATGATAGTGTGCTGGAGCGAGGCGGCAAGGTCAGCTTTGTTTTTCTCCACGAAGTCGGGATCCTGACGCACATTGTCGCGAAGGGTGTAGAGGAATGAAGTCTTGAGACCCGAAAAACTGTAGTCAAGTCCGGGAATATGGGGCTTGGCGAATTTGAAGCGCGTGGGGTCGCCCTCGGCGGCCAGACGGTCGATGTGGGGCCCTCCGGGATAGGGGAGACCCATCACTTTGGCGCATTTGTCGAAGGCTTCGCCGGCAGCGTCGTCGATGGTCTGGCCCAGAATCTCCATGTCATCGTAGTTGCGCACGAGGACTATCTGGGAGTTGCCGCCGGAAATCAGAAGGCAGAGAAATTGGTATTCAGGCACGCGGTCATCCTCCTTGGTGCGTACAAAATGACTGAGTACGTGGCCGTGGAGATGGTTGACGTCGATGATGGGCACGCGCAGACCCAGCGATAGCCCCTTGGCGAATGAGGTGCCGACAAGCAAAGATCCAAGCAGACCAGGTCCGCGGGTGAAGGCTATCGCCGAAAGGTCGCTTTTGTCGATTCCGGCTCGTTTGAGAGCCGCATCCACCACGGGGACAATGTTCTGCTGATGCGCGCGCGAGGCCAGTTCCGGCACCACGCCGCCATACTCCTCGTGGACGCTTTGAGAAGCTATTACGTTGGAGAGCAGCAATCCGTCGCGAATCACGGCCGCCGACGTATCGTCGCAGCTCGACTCGATCCCCAGGATCGTTATCCCCTTCTTTGCCTGACTGTTAACATCTTCGCTCATGGTGATGCTGTCTTTTAGAAGAAGTAGACGGCGCGTACGGTCCAGTATTTTTCGCGGGCAGAGAAGTCGATGAGGCTTTTGGCTTTGCAGGCGTAAGTCATACCCCAGGTGTATGAACCCTGAATTTGCCAGCGTTTCAGGATTTCAAAACCCATACCGGCCTGAACACCGATGTTGCCCACGGCGCAATTCATCGCCGAAGCGTTGGAGTGAGCGAGAGTGAAGTTAACCACCGGTCCGCCAAACACATAAGGCGCTACATAATCCTCTATTCCGCCCATGCGGGTCCATTTGAAGCGCAGATTGACCGGAATCGAGAGCGTATGAAGCAGGACGCTTTCATTGCCGTAGCCTTGGTCGGCCCACAGCGGCCAGCGGCCGAGGTCGCACTTGGCTCCCTGCATCTGATAGAGGGCGGCCACGTCGATACCGAAACCGATACCGGAGAACATCAGTTCGCCCTGCACACCTACGGCCGGACCGGCTATTGATTTGACTGTCAGTACGTCTTGCTTGAATTTGAGGGTGGAAAGCGACACTCCGGCGGTGGGGCCCCAGCGGAATTCAGCGTGTGAGGCAACGGTGCCTGCCATGATGGCGGCAAATATCAGGACGATGCGGAGAAATTTGTTCATTAGTTAATTTAGAATGGGTATCGGATGATACGGGTGTATATCGCTGGTAATTATTAAAATGTCAGCCAAAATGGGATTGCAGGCTGATACCGGGAGCCGATTTATTTTGAAGTCTGAAGCATGGCGGCGGCTTCATCGACTGTCACGAGGCTTTGTTCGCCCGTGGTCATGTTTTTCAGCGCCATCTTCCCTTGTGCCATTTCGCTTTCGCCCACCATGGCCACGTAGGGGACAGCCATATCGTTGGCGTAGGTCATCTGCTTTTTCATCTTGGCGGAGTCGGGGTAGATTTCTGCACATACGCCTTTGGATCTCAGCTGCTTAATCATCTTGAGAGAGGCTGCGGCCTCTGCCGGGCCAAAGTTTACGAACATCACCTGAGCGGATGTGCGCGTCGACGAGGGATAGAGGTCGAGGGCGTTCAGCACATCGTAGATGCGGTCAGCTCCGAAGGATATACCCACGCCGGAGAGCCCCGGCATACCGAACACTCCGGTGAGGTTGTCGTAGCGGCCGCCGCCGGTGATGCTTCCGATCTCCACATCGCGGGCTTTGACCTCGATGATGGTGCCTGTGTAGTAGTTCAGGCCGCGGGCAAGCGATACGTCAAGATCGAGTTCGGCTTCAAGTCCGAGGGCAAGTGCACCGGAGGTGACTTCGCGCAGCTCTTTTACTCCAAGACTGCCAACCTCCGACGATGCTAGCAGCTCTTCCAGCTGGCCGAGACGCTCCTCTACCGAGCCGGAGATTTTGAGGATAGGCTCCAGACGCGCGATGGCCTCGTCGCTGAGGCCGCGCTCACGAAGCTCTTCGTTGACCTTTTCCAGACCGATCTTGTCGATCTTGTCGATAGCCACTGTGATGTCTACTATCTTTTCGGGAGCGCCGATAAGTTCGGCGATTCCGGCCAGCACCTTGCGGTTGTTGACTTTCAGGGTGATACGTACCCCGAAGCGGCGGAACACCTCATCGATGAGCTGTATCAGTTCGATTTCGTTGATAAGCGAGTCGGAGCCAACCACATCGGCGTCGCACTGGTAAAATTCGCGGTAACGGCCCTTCTGCGGACGGTCAGCGCGCCATACCGGCTGGATTTGATAGCGTTTGAAAGGCATCTGGAGCTCGTTGCGGTGCTGCACCACGAAGCGTGCGAAGGGCACTGTGAGGTCGTAGCGCAACCCCTTCTCACAGAGCTGTGTGGCGAGCTTCGGGCAGTTGCCGTCGGCTATCAGCTGCGGGTCGACGCTGCGCAGGAAGTCGCCCGAATTGAGGATTTTGAACAGCAGCTTGTCGCCCTCTTCGCCATATTTGCCCATCAGGGTGGAGAGATTCTCCATGGCGGGAGTCTCGATAGGGTTGTAGCCGAATAGACCAAACACTTCGCGGATGGTCGAGAAAATATAGTTGCGTTTGGCCATCTCGACGGGCGAGAAGTCGCGGGTGCCCTTAGGTATTGAAGGTTTTGCTATAGCCATGAGCCGGTGGTGGGTTGTTGGGTCGGTTGGAGTTTGTTGGATGGATGCGGCGAGGCGGCCGGGTATGGGTCGGATGCCGCAATGCGCCTGAGGCTTACGCCTTGTTGGCGCGTTTGCGCTCGAGCTCGTCGAGGATAATCTTGCGCAGGCGCAGATGGTGGGGCGTAACCTCTACATATTCATCCTCCTTGATATATTCGAGCGCTTCCTCAAGCGAGAATACTACGGGAGGCACGATTTTGGCCTTCTCGTCGGCGCCCGAAGCACGCATGTTGGTCAGTTTCTTCGATTTGGTGACGTTAATCACTATATCTTTGTCCTTGGCGCTTTCGCCTACCACCTGACCGGCGTAGACCTCCTCCTGCGGGAAGATGAAGAAGCGCCCGCGGTCCTGAAGCT
This sequence comes from uncultured Porphyromonadaceae bacterium, assembly GCA_945916235.1. GTDB lineage: Bacteria > Bacteroidota > Bacteroidia > Bacteroidales > Muribaculaceae > UBA7173. The sequence continues at coordinate 24,162 of CAMEGQ010000032.1, forward strand.
TGTCGATGGCGTAGGCGTAGGCTGTGCCTGCTTCCATGGCGATGAGCGAGCCGTTGGTGCGGCGCTCGATATCGCCCTTCCAGGGCTGATATTCCAGGAATCGGTGGGCCATGATGGCTTCGCCGGCTGATCCGGTCAATACGTTGTTGCGCAGACCGATGATGCCGCGCGAGGGGATCTGGAACTCCATGTGGACGCGGTCGGCCTGAGCGCTCATCGAAAGCATCTCGCCTTTGCGGCGTGTGACCATATCGATCATTTTCGAGGCGTATTCCTCTGTGACGTTGATGGTCAGCAGCTCCACGGGCTCGCATTTTACACCGTCGATTTCTTTGACAATCACCTGAGGCTGACCTACCTGCAGCTCGTAGCCTTCGCGGCGCATGGTCTCGATGAGCACCGACAGATGGAGTACACCGCGGCCGAACACATTCCAGGCGTCCTCGCGTTCGGTCTTTTCCACGCGCAGGGCGAGGTTCTTGTCGAGCTCATGAGTGAGGCGGTCCTGGATATGGCGCGAGGTGACGTATTTGCCGTCCTTGCCGAAGAAGGGGGAGTCGTTGATGGTGAAGGTCATCGACATGGTGGGCTCGTCGATGGCGATGCGGGGCAG
>CAMEGQ010000033.1 GCA_945916235.1 uncultured Porphyromonadaceae bacterium
TTTCGCAGATTCGCCGCAAGGAAATGGAAAATATTTGGCGTAAAGCGAAAATTTTACTTACCTTTGCAATAAGTTGTTGCCCACGTTGGGCCGCTTGCATTTTTTATCGGAAAGATGGGTGAATCCCGCAGCCGAAAGAGCCGGGACAGCGCCTAAAACACAGCTTGGAAACATGAATAAGAAGAGCTTGGTTTCAATCGACGACCTGACGAAGGAGCAAATCCTGGAACTCCTCGACACAGCGCGATATTTTGAAGAGCATCCCAATCACAAAATCCTTGACGGGAAAGTGGTGGCGACGCTCTTTTTTGAACCCTCTACCCGCACCCGTCTGAGTTTCGAGACGGCGGTAAACCGGCTTGGCGGCCGAGTGATCGGATTCAGCGACGCTGCCACATCGTCGTCGTCGAAAGGCGAAACGCTGAAAGACACCATAAAGATGGTGAGCAATTATGTCGACCTTATCATAATGCGCCATTATCTGGAAGGTGCGGCCCGGTATGCCACCGAAGTGACCGAGACGCCCGTCATCAACGCCGGCGACGGAGCCAACCAGCACCCGTCGCAGACCATGCTCGACCTCTACTCCATCCGCAAGACCCAGGGGACTCTCGAGAACCTCACCATCACCATGGTCGGCGACCTGAAATACGGGCGCACCGTGCATTCGCTGCTGATGGCCATGAAATATTTCAAGCCGAAATTCCGGTTTGTGGCCTGCGACGAGCTGCGCATGCCGCGTGAATATATCGATTTCTGCCGCAAGCAGGGGATAGAATTCGAAGAGCACACCGACTTCTCCAAGGAGGTGATCGACTCCACCGACATCCTGTACATGACCCGAGTGCAGCGCGAGCGATTCAGCGACATCATGGAGTATGAGAAGGTCAAAGACCTCTATACGCTCCATAACTCGATGCTCGAGACCTCCAGGCCCAACCTGAGAGTGCTGCATCCGCTGCCGCGAGTGAACGAGATTTCGACCGATGTCGACGATAATCCCAAGGCATACTATTATGAGCAGGCGCGCAACGGCCTGTTCGCCCGCCAGGCTATCATCTGCAGGGCGCTGGGGATTGAGATAGGTAAGTGATAATGTCAGACGAAATAAACAAGCTGGAGATGCAGACTTCAAAAACCGAACTTGCAGTGGCCGCGCTGCGCGACGGCACTGTAATCGACCATATTCCCGCCGAGGCGCTGTTCAAATGCGTGAAAATACTCGGACTGGAGACCACCCGCCATCGCCTGACCATAGGCAACAATCTGGAGAGCAAGGGGATGGGCGCCAAAGGGATTATCAAGGTGGCCGATACCTTCTTCCCAGAGGAGCAGCTCAACCGCATAGCGCTGCTGGCGCCGACGGCAGTGGTGAACATCATCCGCGACTACGCCGTGGTGGAGAAGCGCCATGTGACGCTGCCGGAAGTGGTGGTGGGAATCGTCAGATGCAACAATCCAAAATGCATCACCAACAACGAGCCGATGCTGACACGCTTCACAAGCGTGGCCGAGAAGCCCGGCTATATCCGGTGCCACTATTGCGGCCATACGATAGCAAACAATAAAGCAGAAATCTAAGCCGAACGAACCGATGGGAGTATCCGACGCCGAAAAGCCTCAGAAGCGGAGCCTTAAGCCCGGGACGATGCTGTATCCCCTGCCGGCTGTGATCATCAGCTGCGGCAATGCGGAGCGGTCGAACATGCTGACAGTGGCGTGGACCTCGACCGTATGCACCAATCCTCCCATGGTAGCCGTCTCGGTGCGCCCCGAGCGATACTCCTACCCCATGATTCTCGAGAACATGGAGCTGACTGTCAATACCACCACAGCCGCGATGGCACGCGCCACCGACTGGGTGGGAGTGCGCTCCGGCCGCGATCAGGACAAATGGGCAGCCACAGGCCTTACGCCCGTGCCCGGCCGGAAGGTAAGCTGCCCGTATGTCGGGGAGTCGCCGCTGGTGCTGGAATGCAAAGTGCGCCGGGTGATGCCGCTGGGGAGCCACCACATGATGCTGGCCGAAGTGGTCAACGTGCTGGCCGACGAGGCTCTGTTTGACCCGCAGACCGACACTCTCGAGCTCGAACGCGCAGGCCTGATGAGCTACAACCACGGCCACTACTACGCCCAGGGGCGCGAGCTCGGCCGCTTCGGATTCTCCGTGATGAAAAAGTCCACCGCCAAGCGGATTGCCGCAGGCAAAAAGTCCGCGAAAGCCGGAGCCGGAACCAACGGCGGAGCTTCGGCGAAATCCAGACGCAAAACCAATAAAAAAGGTACAATATAAACCATTCATTCTTATAAACACCAATTATGCAACGCGACACCAAAATTTTCGACATCATCAATCGCGAACACGACCGCCAGAAAAAAGGTATCGAGCTCATCGCATCCGAAAACTTCGTATCACCCCAGGTTATGGAGGCCATGGGGTCGTGTCTGACAAATAAATATGCCGAAGGGTATCCCGGCCACCGTTACTACGGCGGATGCCAGGTGGTAGACGAGGCCGAAAACCTCGCCATCGAGCGCCTGAAGCAGCTTTTTAATGCCGAATATGCTAATGTGCAGCCCCACTCGGGCGCTCAGGCCAATATGTCGGTGTTTATGTCGGTGCTGAAACCCGGCGACACATTCATGGGCCTCAACCTCGACCACGGCGGCCACCTCAGCCACGGTAGCGCTGTGAACTTCTCCGGTCTGGTATTCAACGCCGTAGGCTACAATGTCAAGGCAGACACCGGCCTGATCGACTATGACGAAATGGAGGAAATAGCCCATAAAACCCACCCCAAACTGATCGTGGGCGGTGCCAGCGCCTATTCGCGCGAATGGGACTACGCCCGCATGCGCGCCATCGCCGACGAGGTTGGCGCCATCTTTATGGTGGATATGGCTCATCCGGCCGGCCTGATCGCCGCCGGGCTGCTCGACAACCCGCTGAAATATGCCCATATCGTCACTTCGACCACCCACAAGACCCTGCGCGGCCCGCGCGGCGGTGTGATCCTTCTGGGCAAGGATTTCGACAACCCCTGGGGTAAGACCACCAAGAAAGGCGAGATACGCAAGATGTCGTCGCTGATCGATTCAGCCGTGTTCCCCGGAGTGCAGGGCGGCCCGCTGGAGCATGTGATTGCCGCCAAGGCTGTGGCCTTCGGCGAGGCTCTGACTCCCGAATACCACGAATATCAGACACAGGTGAAGAAAAATGCCGCCGCTATGGCTCAGGCCATGACCGACAAGGGATACAAGATCATCTCGGGCGGAACAGACAACCACTGCATGCTTGTGGACCTGCGCACCAAATTCCCCGACCTGACCGGCAAGGTGGCAGAGCGTGTGCTGGTAGAAGCCGACATCACCGCCAACAAGAATATGGTGCCGTTCGACTCGCGTTCCCCCTTCCTGACCTCGGGCATCCGTCTGGGCACTCCCGCCATCACCACCCGCGGCCTGAAAGAAGCCGAAATGGGTCCGATCGTTGAGATGATCGACACCGTGCTCAGCGACCCCGAAAACCCCGCCACCATAGCATCCGTTCGCGCAGAGGTCAACAAAATGATGTCTGACCGACCTATGTTCGCCTGGTAATTGTTATTGATTACAGACCACAGAATTTATTTACTACTATGAAAATCCTGTTCCGGATATACGAAGTGCTGATTATGGGGCCACTGATTGCAGTGGCCACCATAATCACCGGAGCAATCACAATAGCCGGCTGCCTCTTGCGCGGCGGAAAATGGTGGGGCTACTACCCTCCGAGGATATGGGCGCGTATATGCCTGGCGCTCACGTTTGTACGCGTGAAAGTCAGCGGGCGCGAAAATATCCGCCCCGACCAGTCGTATGTCTTCGTAGCCAACCATCAGGGCGCCTACGACATCTTCACCATCTATGGATACCTCAACCACAACTTCAAATGGATGATGAAGAAAGAGCTGCGCAATTTCCCGGTGGTAGGCAAAGCCTGCGAAGCCGCCGGACATATTTTCGTGGACAATTCATCGCCCGCAGCCATCATGCGTACCATGAAAAAAGCCGAGAAAACGCTCAGCGGCGGGATGTCGCTGGTAGTGTTCCCCGAAGGGTCGCGCACCTTCACCGGCCGCGTGGGCACTTTCCATAAAGGGGCCTACCAGCTTGCCATGGAGTTCGGACTGCCCGTGGTACCGGTGACCATCGACGGCGCCTTCGCCGTACTGCCGCGCACACGCCTGTTCCCCAACTGGGGCACCATCCGCATGACCATCCACGCCCCCATCGCCGCCCCGGCCGACGATGCCGACCGCGTGCGCGTGATGCGCCAGTCGCAGCAGGTAATCATCGAAAGCCTCGGCCAATAAAATGACGCCCCGGCGCTGCTACGGCCGATTATTACCCACTCCGACATAAAGGATGGCGCCGTCTTTGAATATGAGATGATCTGTGGGCGCTTCGAGAACCGACAACAGCATGTACATGAAAAATAACAGTAGCCCTATAGCCTGGGTACCTTCCGTATATTTTGCCGCAGGATTGCCTTTTGTGGTCCTGAATATGGTGGTTGTACTGATGTACAAGGGGCTTGACGTATCAAACGCCACAATCACGTTCTGGACCTCGCTGATTATGCTGCCATGGACTCTGAAACCGCTCTGGAGCCCGTTTATGGAGCTTTACAAGACTAAGAAATTCTTTGTGGTTGCCACGGAGCTGTTCTCCGGCGTGATGTTCGGCATCGTGGCCCTGTCGCTCACGCTATCGAACTTCTTCGCGGCATCGATAGCCGGATTAGCGATGATTGCATTCAGCGGCGCCACCCACGACATTGCCGGCGACGGCGTGTATATGAGCGAGCTCGACAATTCGCAGCAGTCGAAATACATCGGCTGGCAGGGTGCATTCTACAATATAGCCAAAATCGTAGGCACAGGCCTGCTGGTATGGCTTGCCGGCACTCTGGGCGAGCTTGGATTAGGCGCCAAAGGCTCGTGGATGACTGTGCTTGCCACCGTCGCCGTGCTTATGATTGTCATGTCGGTCTACAACGCCTGCATGATTCCTTCGAATGAATGTACGGTCAGGGTCAAAGCCTCGGCAACGCAAGTGGCATCCGAACTGAAATCCGTGATCAAAGATTTCTTTACCAAACGTTACATCTGGTATTACATAGCCTTCATAATCCTCTACCGCTTTGCCGAAGGATTCGTGATGAAGATCGTGCCGCTATTCCTCAAATCAGGCATAGCCGAAGGAGGGCTCGGTCTTTCGGATAAAGCTATCGGACTTTATTACGGCACATTCGGGGCGGCAGCTTTCGTGCTCGGCTCTATACTCGGAGGCTATTACATAGCGCGCTTCGGACTTAAAAAGACCCTCTTCTCGCTTGCTCTGATATTCAACATCCCCTTCGCCGTCTATACTCTGCTGGCCATATATCAGCCCTCTGACGAATGGCTCATAGCGTCGGGCATAGTGATGGAATATTTCGGCTACGGCTTCGGATTTGTCGGGCTGTCGCTGTTCATGATGCAGCAGGTGGCTCCGGGGCGCCACCAGATGGCCCATTATGCATTCGCTTCCGGGATAATGAACCTCGGAGTGATGCTGCCGGGGATGTTCAGCGGATGGCTGTGTGATGCCATCGGCGGCTTCCGGCCATTCTTTATTCTGGTGTTGGCCATGATAATCGTACCGCTCACGATCACCCGGTTTATACCGTTCACATACTCCGACGACAAGACCGACATCAGGGGCGGCGTAGAAGAAGCTCTCACCGAAGGTGAAGGCACAGTCTGATTACTAATTACTTACGATATGAAAACTCAGCAAATACCCTGGGAAGAGCGTCCGGCAGGATGCTCCGACGTAATGTGGCGCTTCAGCCGCAACCCTATCATAGGCAGATATGACATTCCGACCTCCAACAGTATTTTCAATAGCGCGGTAGTACCGTTCAAAGACGGCTTTGCCGGAGTGTTCCGCTGCGACAACAAGGCAGTCCAGATGAATATCTTCGCCGGATTCAGCGCCGACGGTGTCAACTGGCAGATAAATCACGAGCCTATAGAGTTCAAAGCCGGAAATACCGAAATGATCGATTCCGACTACAAGTATGACCCGCGCGTCACCTTCATCGGCGACCGCTACTGGATCACATGGTGCAACGGCTTCCACGGACCGACAATCGGCATCGGCTATACCTTCGACTTCAAGGATTTTTTCCAGTGCGAGAACGCTTTCCTCCCCTTCAACCGCAACGGCGTCCTGTTTCCTGAGAAAATCAACGGCAAATACGCCCTGCTGAGCCGTCCGAGCGACAACGGCCATACGCCTTTCGGCGACATCTGGGTCAGCTACAGCCCGGATATGAAATTCTGGGGCGAACACCGGCACATCATGAGCCCGGCGCCTTTCGACCAGAGCGCATGGCAATGTACCAAAGTCGGAGCAGGCTCCGTGCCCATTCTTACCGACAAGGGGTGGCTGCTCATCTATCATGGCGTCATCACCACCTGCAACGGGTTCCGATACTCGATGGGCGCGGCATTGCTTGACCGTGAAGACCCGTCGAAGGTGCTTTACCGAACCAAACCTTACCTTCTGGCACCGGCTGCGCCATACGAACTTGCCGGCGACGTTCCCAATGTGGTATTTCCTTGTGCGGCACTTACCGAGGGCGACCGTGTGGCTGTTTATTATGGCGCAGCCGACACAACCGTGTGCATGGCCTTCGGATACATTTCGGAGATAATTGATTTCATCAAGCATAATTCTTTATGAAAAGATTGTTGCCGTCAGGCTTGGCTGCAAGCTGACGGGGACCATCTGCTACAATCAAAAAAGTATTGCTGCCTTTCGCCATGCACGTCAGCAAAAGCATGAACTTTAGGTGGCGGGTGAGCGTTGAAATAACGTGACAAGATGACACTCGCCACTGCTGGCGGTGTGTCAGAATGTCACGAACGGACGCCCCAAGGGGCCGTGTATGGCCGCCGGGAGCATCGGTAAGATACCGCCAGGAGGTTTGGCATCATTATTGCTTCTTCACGGCGGATGAAAGCCCGGCATGGAGCGGACCGACGCTCAGCGGGCATCGCTAAAAGATCAAAACAAAAACTCAATAACTCTACGAATCATGAAAATCAAACCGCTTGCCGACCGAGTGCTGATCCAGCCCACCCCGGCAGAAGAAACTACAATTTCCGGTATTATCATCCCCGACTCCGCTAAAGAGAAACCCCTGCGCGGCACTGTGCTGGCTGTAGGCAACGGAACCAAAGACGAGACGATGGTAGTGAAACCCGGCGACCAGGTGCTCTACGGCAAATATGCAGGCACCGAGATAGAACTTGACGGCGAAAAGCTGCTGATTATGCGTCAGAGCGATGTGCTCGGCATTTTCGAATAAATCACGGATCGCTGCGGCTGATTCCCACCGATTCTGAAACAACCATTGATTAACTAACATCTGAGAGAAAATCTCAACTACCGATATGGCTAAAGAAATTAAATTTGATATCAAAGCTCGCGAAGAGCTCAAAAAAGGCGTCGACGCTCTGGCCGATGCCGTAAAAGTAACTCTCGGCCCGAAGGGTCGCAATGTGATTATCGACAAGAAATATGGCGCACCCCATATCACCAAGGACGGCGTGACCGTAGCCCGCGAAGTGGAGCTCGAAGACGCATTCCAGAATATGGGCGCTCAGCTTGTGAAGGAGGTAGCCTCCAAGACAGGCGACGATGCCGGCGACGGCACGACCACCGCTACCGTACTGGCTCAGGCCATCATCACCCACGGACTGAAGAACGTGGCTGCCGGAGCTAACCCGATGGATGTAAAGCGCGGTATCGACAAGGCCGTAGCTGCTATCGTGGAAGGCGTGAAGGCTCAGGCCGAAGAGGTTGGCGACGACTTCAAGAAGATTGAGGATGTGGCCCGCATCTCGGCTAACAACGACGAGGCTATCGGCCATCTGATTGCCGAGGCCATGAAGAAAGTAAAGAAAGAAGGCGTCATCACAGTCGACGAAGCAAAAGGCACCGAAACCACGGTTGACGTGGTGGAAGGCATGCAGTTTGACCGCGGCTATATCTCGCCCTATTTCGTTACCGACACCGAGAAGATGGAATGCGCCATGGATTCGCCCTACATCCTTCTCTACGATAAGAAAATCTCGAACCTCAAGGATATGCTTCCCATCCTGGAAGCCACCGCACAGAGCGGCCGCGGCCTGCTGATTATCGCCGAAGACGTTGACCAGGAAGCTCTCGCCACTCTGGTAGTGAACCGTCTGCGCGGCTCGCTGAAGGTGTGCGCCGTGAAAGCCCCCGGTTTCGGCGACCGCCGCAAAGAGATGCTGGAAGACATCGCCATCCTCACCGGCGCCACTGTGGTATCGGAAGAGAAGGGGATGAAGCTCGACGCCGCCACGCTCGATGTGCTCGGTACGGCCGAGAAGGTTACCGTCGACAAGGAGAACACCACCATCGTCAACGGCGCCGGCGACAAGAGCGCCATCGCCCAGCGTGTGGCTATGATCAAGGCTCAGATTGAGCAGACCAAGAGCGACTACGACCGCGAGAAACTGCAGGAGCGTCTGGCCAAGCTGGCAGGCGGTGTGGCAGTGCTCCACATCGGTGCCCCCTCGGAGGTAGAGATGAAGGAGAAGAAAGACCGCGTGGACGACGCCCTGAGCGCAACCCGCGCCGCCATCGCCGAAGGTATCGTGCCCGGCGGCGGTGTGGCCTACATCCGCGCCATCCAGAATGCCGCAGGTCTGCGCGGCTCGAACGAGGACGAGGATACGGGTATCCACATCGTGCTCCGCGCCGTGGAAGAGCCGCTCCGTCAGATTGTGGCTAACGCCGGTCTGGAAGGTGCCGTAGTGGTACAAAAGGTAAAAGACGGCAACGCCGACTTCGGCTACAATGCCCGCGCCGACCGCTACGAGAACCTTATGGCCGCCGGTGTGATCGACCCGGCCAAGGTAACCCGCGTAGCTCTGGAGAACGCTGCCTCGATTGCAGGCATGTTCCTGACCACAGAGTGTGTGATTGCCGAAAAGAAAGAAGAAAATGCCGCCGCTGCTCCCGCAGCTCCCGGCATGGGCGGTATGGGCGGCATGATGTAAATTCATGTAGCCAACCCCACCCCTACAATATTCATCAAGGAGATGCCCCGTCAATCGGGCGCATCTCCTTGATGTTTTTTGAGGGGGGAAGGAGGGGATCAGGGGAGGCGGAGGGAGAGCGTGACGGGGCAATGGTCGGAGCCGAGGATGGAGCGGAGGATTCCGGCATCGAGTAGCAGCGGACGCAGACGGTCGGAAATGAGGAAGGCGTCGATGCGCCAGCCGATATTGCGGCGGCGGGAGAGCTGCTTGTAGCTCCACCAGGAGTAGGCCTTTTCCTGAGCGGGATAGAGGAAGCGGAAGGTGTCGGTAAAGCCGCAGGCCAACAGGCGCGTATAGGCGTCGCGCTCCTGGTCGGTGATACAGGCCGATCCGCGCATTTCGTCGAAATTGCGTGCGTCGATGGGCTGATGGACTACGTTGAAGTCACCGCACATTATGAGCGGTTTGCGCGCGTCGAGACCGACAACGTACTGCCGGAAGGCTTCGTCCCAGCGGCCACGGAAGTCGAGGCGGTCCATGCCGCTGTTGGGGGTATAGACCGTCAGCAGGTAGAAGTCGGAGAATTCGAGGGTGATTACACGGCCTTCATGGTCAAGGTCATCGACTCCGAGGCCGTAAGTGACTGCCAAGGGATGAAGGCGCGAATAGATGGCAGTGCCTGAGTATCCCTTGCGGTCGGCAAGGTTCCAGAAGGATTCGTAGCCGGGGAATTCGGGAGTTGGCACCCCCGGGCTCAGTTTGGTCTCCTGAAGGCAGAAAAAGTCGGCATCTAGTTCGCTGAATATATCGGCGAACCCCTTGGCCACGACGGCTCGCAGGCCGTTGACATTCCACGATACAAATTTCAGTTTGGGCAGCCCTGCCTCGGGGGTGCATTGAATTTCCGTTTCGCTCATCAATTATAGATTTATTCCATTATAATCTTTTCCGGCTACGGATGGTTCACAGCCACAGGGCCGGTATGAGAAAAGGCGCCTTGGAGGGCGCCTTTCTTATGATGTTATGTGCCGTTATTTGGCTTTTTTGAACACTTTCTTGTTGATCTTTGCGGGATAACGCTTGGCGAGTTCAGCCACCCACTGCTCTTCGAGATAGTTCTGATAGTCGGTGGTGACAGCGCCGCGCACGTCGGCCGGCTCTTCCGGAGCGTTGAGAATCTTGTCGAGATAGGGGAAATAAACTCTCCATTTGCCCCGGGGTTCGGGCTTTTTGCCTCCGAAACCGAGATAGTCGGTGATGGGATTCTCACCCTGAGCAGCGATGACTTTCTCAACCTTGACATCTTTGGGGAACTGTTTGCGCATGGTCTCCACCACCTTGTCGGCAGCCACATGGTTGTCGAGCAGATATGCCTTGGCGAGATTTGCCACGGAGTCGCTGGTAGCGAAGACTACGAACGATTTATAGCGCGGCTTATCCCAGGTGTACTCGCTCTTGTGGTCGGCGAAATATTTTGCCAGACCTTCCTTGTCCTGCTTGGCTTTGGTCCAGACATTGCGGTCGGAGATTTCAAACAGGAGCATACCGTCGCGGTACTCGTTCAGCAGATTGCGGTAGGTGGGATTGTTGGCGGCGAGGTCGGCGCGCTCAGCTTCGAGCACAGCGACTTCCAGCGCCGAGTTTACCCACTGGCTGATGCGTCCGGCCTGCAGTTCGACAGGATCGCCGGGGCTTGCGGGGATTTTTTCAGCCACAATCTCCGACAGAGGGATTTCCTGGCCGTTGATGCGCGCCATGGTGCGGTCGTCGGTGAGCATGGTTGCTATAATAGCGGAGTCGAGACCGCCGTGGGCGATGATTTCTTTGCGCACCTGAGCTATGGCTTCACGGTCGGGCTGGGCCTTGAATTTGGCCATGAGCTGACGGATCTTGCTCTTACGCGGCATGCCGGCGCGCTCATCGCGGTTGATCATTGCCTTGATCTGCGGACGTACGGAGTCGAGCGGAGCTAATCCGCGGCTGGCCAGACGACGGATGATATGGTAGCCATAATTGGTGGGGAAAGGCTCGGAGGTTTCGCCATCTTTCAGGGCGAAAGCCATCTGCTCGAACTGAGGCACCATCATCCCCGTACCAAACCAGGGGAGACGGCCACCGTTGGCAGCCGAACCCGGATCTTCGCTTTCGCGACGGGCGATATCCTCGAAGTCGGCGCCGGCGGCGAGGACTTTGGAGATTGAGTCGATGGCAGCCTTCTTGGCAGCAGCCTCTGCTTCAGGCAGACCCTGAGTGAGCTTGAGGATATGCTCCACGAGCACCTGACCGCGGGCGGGCCGGCGGCCTTCCACTCGTAAAAGATGGAATCCATAGGGGGTATGAACCACCTCGGAGAGCTGGCCTACGGGAGTATTGTAAGCAGCGTTTTCAAAGGTGTAGGGTGTGAAACCTACGCCAAGCCAACCCATGTGGCCGTCCTTGACGCCGGAGTGGCGGTCGGTGGAGAATTGCTGCGCCATTTTGCCGAAATCGGCGCGACCGGCGAGGATTTCCGTACGGATAGAGTCGAGGCGCGCCTTCAGGGCCGTCGGATCGACATTGGGAGCCTGCGTCGACAGCATGATGTGCGACACATCCACCTCCTCTTTCATGTGGTCGTATGTGGCATTGATGATGGAGTCTTCCACCTCAGGCACAACCAAATACGGCTCAGCCAGATCCTTGCGGTAGCCTTCAAGCTCCTTCTGGAAAGCCTCTGTCTTGTCGATGCCGGCTTCCTCGGCGGCAGCCACCTTCTGCTTGTAGGTGACAAACATGCCGAGATACTCATCAACCGTCTGGGGAGCGAGCTGCTGAGAGCTGTTTTTATGATACAGATATTCAAATTCGTTGAGGGTCACAGGCTTGCCGTTCACGGTCATCAGGACTTCCTCCTTATGGCCTTTAGCCTGAATCAGACCGGCGGCAGCAACAGCCACCAGGGCCAACGAAGCAATTGCTTTTTTCATGTCTGCGATTAGTTTATCAAAATCGTTTTGTTTCCGTTAAAATTAACGCTATACGCGTAGAAATATTGTGTGGCCGGAGCATGGAATTCGGCCGATGCGGCAACGAAAACGGGCGGTTGCAAAATTTTCCGCAGAGAATTGATGGAGAGGAATAAATTTTGCGTACCTTTGTTTTTGTGATGGGTCGAACCATGCGGCCCGCGCCAGAGTGAAAACACAATAAACAAACAATATCAACTTAATTCATCTGTCAAAACAACCATGAGTAAACCTTATGTAGTCGGAATCGACATAGGCGGCACCAACTCAGTGTTCGGCATTGTCAACGAACGCGGCGAAGTGCTTGCAAGTTCTTCAATCAAAACCAGAAAGCACAATAATATCGAAGATTATATCGATGAGCTCTACGAAGCCCTGACCAAACTTATCGACGAGGCCGGAGTAGCCGGCCAGATCCACGGCATCGGTATCGGCGCTCCCAACGCCAACTTCTATACCGGAGTGATCGAGCAGGGCGTGAACCTCCCCTGGCCTACCCCGATACCCCTGGCACAGCTTGTCAGCGAGAAATTCGGCATCCCCTGCGCCGTGACCAACGACGCCAACGCTGCCGCCATCGGCGAAATGACATACGGAGTGGCCCGCGGCCTGAAAGATTTCATCATGATCACCCTTGGCACAGGCGTAGGGTCGGGTATCGTCATCAACGGTCAGCTTGTCTACGGCCACGACGGCTTCGCCGGCGAGCTGGGGCATGTGATCATGAAGCGTAACAACGGACGTCTGTGCGGCTGCGGCCGCACCGGCTGTCTGGAGACCTACTGCTCGGCAACGGGTGTAGCCCGCACGGCCCGCGAATTCCTGCAGGCACGTCCGGATGAGCAATCGCTGCTTCACGAGATTCCCGAAGAGGACATCACCTCGAAAGATGTCTTCGACGCTGCGATGAAGGGCGACAAACTCGCCAAAGACGTGTTTGATTTCACGGGCGACATGCTGGGGCAGGCTCTGGCCGACTTTACGGCATTCTCGGCGCCCGAAGCATTCGTGCTCTTCGGCGGTCTGGCCAAGAGCGGCGAGCTGCTGTTCAAACCGCTCCGGGACTCGCTGGAGCGCAACCTTATGTCGCTTTGGAAAGGGAAGATCAAAGTGCTGTTATCGGGCCTGAAAGAGGCCGACGCAGCCGTGCTGGGTGCTTCCGCTCTGGGCTGGGAAGCCAAATAACACCGATCTCCACCATATTGAAAATAGGCGGGCTTCGCATTTCGAAGCCCGCCTATTTTTTATTATCAAAGATTGGTCAGAGCACGTGTGTAAGTCCCTGAAGTATAAGATGAACCAGCCGGGTACGCTGCGAAAGCTCAGTGCGCAGACGTGTAGCCGTGGCCGGAGCGACGACAAGGGAAATGTCGGCGTAGCGGTTTTCGCCATCAAGATAGTCGAAGAGTTTCTCGGCGGGGAAGAGCGCGGCCACGGCCTGCTGAGCCGCAGGCGAAGTGACCAGACCGCATACCGAGCCGGCCGAGGGCTTAGCCGCAGGCTGATTTGCAGGCGTAGCACCCGCAGAAGGAGCCGCTTGCTGAGGATAATCCACTGTCAGAGTGCGGGTTTCGTTGTTGACCACAACCCACGGGTCCTCCCCTGCCGCATTCTTGTCGGCCGTCTCCATAGCCGAGTCGACATCGTTGCGGCTGTCTACATCGTCAGCGATAAAGGGCGACAGGCGCTGAGCAGCCAGCATCGGGTTGAAGCGGTAAAGCGGCCAGTAGCCGGCCTCCACGGCGCGACGCTCCTCTATGATGGTGCATCCCATACCGGCCTTGATTCCATGGGCGATGCAGGGGCAGTAGCAGATCACAATCGACGGACCCGGATAGGCCTCGGCCTCGCGCAGGGCGTCAATGGCCTGCTGATAGTTGGCTCCGAGAGCGATAGAAGCCACATAGACAGTGCCGTAAGTCATCATCATGCGGCCCAGATCTTTCTTGAAGGTACGCTTGCCTGCCGACGAATATTTCGCCACGCAGCCCAGCGGAGTAGCCTTGGATGTCTGGCCGCCCGTGTTGGAATAACATTCCGTGTCGAGCACAAGGATGTTGATATCCTCGCCCGAAGCCAGCACATGGTCCAGACCGGCGAATCCGATATCGTAAGCCCATCCGTCGCCGCCGAATGACCATACCGACGGTTTGCCGAGCATGTCGGCATTGTTCAGTATGGAGTCAAACTGCGGCAGGCGGTCGGCCTGCGGCACAGCCTTCAGCAGCGCCACAAGAGCCTGCCCCGTCAGGCGTGAGGCCTCCGGTTCGCTCCTGGCGTCGAGCCAGGCCTTCATGGCGGAAGCTATCTCGGGAGTGACAGCCGCTGACTTCGAAGCCAGAGCCGTCTGCATGGCCTGAGCCAGGGCGTCGCGACGCTGGCGGCAACCGACGGCGATACCGTAGCCATATTCGGCATTATCCTCAAACAGCGAATTACCCCAGGCCGGACCGCGGCCGTCGGCCTTGCGTGCACAGTAGGCATTGTCTGGATAGTCCACACCCCATACCGACGAGCAGCCCGTGGCATTGGCCACTATCATGCGCTCACCGAAGAGCTGGGTGACGAGTTTGACGTAAGGAGTCTCGCCACAACCGGCACAGGCGCCCGAGAATTCCATCAGCGGCTGGTGGAACTGCGACCCGTTGATGGTAAAGCGCGGCACATAGCCGGGCTTCCAGGCCACATGCTCCTCACAGTAGCGCTCCAGCGGCATCTGGGTGGCAAGCTGAGTCTCGATAGGCTGCATCGACAGGGCATGACCCGGACAGATGGAGACGCAGTTGCCGCAGCCTTCGCAGTCGGCGGTATACACCTGAATGCGGAAGCGGAAGGCATCGAGCGACTTGGGTCCGTGGTTCTCCAGAGTGGAGAGGTTGGCGGGAGCCTGAGCCAGTTCATCCTTAGAGAACAGGAACGGGCGGATGGCAGCGTGGGGGCAGACGAACGAGCACTCCGTGCACTGCACGCACTTTGCGGGATCCCACAGCGGCACGTCGATGGCTATACGGCGCTTCTCGAAGGCGGTGGTTCCCATCGGCATAGCCCCGTCGGGCGAAAAAGCCGACACGGGGAGCGAGTCGCCCTCAAGCCGCAGGCAAGGCATGGATATCTGGTCGAAAAACTGCCTGGTATCCATAAGCTTGGTGCGCTGGGGGATATATTTCACTTTCTGGATAGGCTTCAGGTCGGCTGCATCGGCCCACGTGGCCGGCACATCGACCTTTCGGAGAGCGCCCAGCGCCGCGTCGATGGCGGCAAGATTGGCGTTGACCTCCTTCTGACCTTCGTGGAGATAGGTTTGGGTGATTTCCTGCTTCAGGCTGGCCAGAGCATTGTCGAAATCCACCATATCGGCGAATTTCAGGAAGATGGTCTCCATCACGGTGTTGACTCTGACACCAAGACCTACCGATAACGCAATCTTCTGAGCGTCAACGGCATAGAAGTTAATCTTTTTCGAGGCCAGCTCGCGGCGCATGGCAGCCGGGAGGCGCACCGGCATCTCGGCGTCGCTCCAGGAGCAGTTGAGCACGAATGTGCCGCCCTCGCGCAGGCGGTCGATCATACGGAAACGCTCCACGTACGTATCTTTGGCACAGCTGACGTAGTCGGCCTGCTCGATGGAGAATTCCTCGCGGATCGGGGCGGAATCGACGCGAAGCTCCGAGATAGTGTAGCCGCCCGATTTCTTGGCCGAATAGGAGAAGAACGCCTGAGCGTAGAGCCCGTCGGCGCTGCCGATGATTTTTGCCGCCTGCTTCACAGCGCCGACCATACCGTCGGAACCCATGCCGTAGTGCACACTCTGGTGCATAGTGCCATGAGGCAGATGGTAATCGGGGTCGAACGGCAGCGAGAGGTTGGTGACATCGTCGTTGATGCCGACGGTGAAGAATCTCTTCGGCTCGGGTTTGAGAGCCTCATCGACGATAGCCTTGACCATGGCAGGGTTGAAATTCTTGCTCGAAAGGCCGTAGCGGCCGCCGATTATGCGCGTGGAGCCGCGGCCGCTGACCATCAGGGCTGTGGCCACATCCTTGAAGAGCGGCTCGCCATCGGCGCCCGACTCCTTGGTGCGGTCGAGCGTGACGACAGTATGTGCCAACGCCGGAATGGCAGCCAGAAGGTCGCGGCTGCTGAAGGGGCGGAACAGGCGCACTTTCACCTGCCCTGCCTTGTAGCCGCGTGAGTTCAGATCGGCCAGTGTCTGCTCTATTACCTCACACGATGAGCCCATCGACACGAGCACCACCTCGGGATCGTCGGGTCCGACATAGTCGAAAAGATGATACTGACGGCCGATCACCCTGGCCACGCGGTCCATCTGACGCTGCACTATGGAAGGGAAGGCGTCGTAGGCCGGATTGACGGCCTCGGCGTTCTGGAAATAGACGTCGGGGTTCTGAGCCGAACCGCGCACGGTGGGGTGCTCGGGATTAAGCGCACGCGAGCGGAACAGCTCCACCTTATCCCACTCTATAAGCGAGAAAATCTGCTCGTAGGGGATCACGTCGACAGAGGCCATCTGATTTGAGGTGCGCCATCCGTCGAAGAAATGGCATACAGGCATCAGCCCGTCGACGGCGGCCAGATGGGCCACCAAAGCCAGATCCATGGTCTCCTGCACAGTGGCCGAGCCGAGGAAGGCGAAGCCTGTGGCGCGTACGGCCATGATGTCGGAGTGGTCGCCGAAGATGCTCAGTGCGTGAGTGGCAAGCGAGCGCGTGCCCACATGAAACACGGCCGGGAGCCTGTTGCCCGCCATCTTGAACATATTGGAGATCATCAGCATCAGCCCCTGCGAATTGGTGAACGTGGTGGCCAGCGAGCCGGAGGCGAGAGCACCGTGGGTGGCTCCGGCGGCTCCGAGCTCACTCTCAAGTTCTTCAACGCGGAGCGGCACTCCCATATAGTTGCGGCGTCCCTGATTGCCCCACTTCTCGGCAGTGTCGCCCATGGAGGCGATGGGGGTGATGGGATATATGGTGGCGACATCGCTCAGAGCGAAAGCCACGTGGGTGGCGGCGGTGCAGCCGTCAATTATCTGCTTATTCATCATTTCCTGCGGTAATTAGTCGGTGGTGTCGGGGTAAAAGAAATAGCTATCATAACCGCAAGAGCTACAATAGCTATTTCTGTTATCTTTCGTAAATCTCAGCGCGGAGGCATCAATAGAACATATTGAAGAATACATCGGTGAGCCATATCCAGAGCGGGCAAGCTACGATGAAGACTATCACGTTCAGGGCAAGCGACGAGGTGGAAGTGGCCACATAGGTGTCGTATTGCGAAGCGATGATAATGCCGGAGAAGGCAGGGGGAAGTGCGCACGACACTACGAGCATCTTAAGGTTGAGAAGATCCATGTGGAAGATCAGACCCAGAGTGAGCACGAATGCGGGCATCACAAACAGCTTGAGGATTACACCCAGCCATGCCTGCCAGTTGATGTCGATTTTCACAGCCGAGAGCGTAATACCGGCGGCAAAGACGGCCATTGAGGCGTTGGCACCCTTGATAAGGTCGAACGAAGGCGAAGCCCACTTCGGCCAGGGGATACCGGCCACTACCCAGATTACGGCGAGGATAGGAGCCCATGCCACAGGCTGCTCAAGGGCGTGGAGCACCGGACCCCATGCGCTGGGACGCTTCTGCCCGGCGGGGAGCGGTTTGGGCTTCTCGTTGGCCGAGTTCAGCAGCGACAGACCCACGGGGATGCCGACCGCATTGACCACGATGCCGACGATTGCCACTACCAGGGCTACGGAAGGAGATGTGCCGAAGATAGGCTCCAGCACGGCGAAGCCGAGGAAGCCGATGGTAGGCGAACCGCAGACCAGGGCCATGATGGCGCCGTCGGCCTTTGTGTTGGATTTAAAGCAGTAACTGTAAATATAGTATACGAGCATGAAGCAGACCATGATGCCGACAAGCGAGATGATAGTCAGCTTGATGTCGCGTACGAGCATTTCGCGGCTGGCATCCACGATGGATACGAACAGGGCTGCCGGCAATGCATAGTCGAGCACCACCTTGTTGAACGCCTTGGCGTTGTCACCGGTGAAGATGCCTTTCTTGCCTGAAATGTAGCCGGCCAACATCACGACGATGATAGGGACTATCGCATAGACTAATATGTGTACCATAGAGCGTTGAAAGGTGAAAAGTGAGAACTAAACAAAGTAGAAACCGTTAGTTGCCTTCCCCGCGTCGCCGAGGGTCTCCCTCATCGGAGGAAGGCATCGCCTCCGGAACCTGTCAGCGGCTCCGGAGGTGTGCTTATTGTGGAAATAGATCAGACGGTGATGTCGATGAGCGGAGTAGGATTGAGGTATCCGATATGGCCGCTCTCCTTGCCTGCGTCGGCTGCGAGCTGCACGTCGATGATGGCGGGAGCCTTCGAAGCGACCGCTTCGGCGAGGGCTGCCTGGAATTCGTCGGGCGTGGTCACATAGTAACTCTTGGCGCCGAATGCTTCGCCGAACTTGTCGTAGCGGGCGTTGATGTCCAGAGTGGTCGGGGCGGGATCGGTGGTGTTGTCCAGAGTCTTGCCGATGCCGTTGTAGATACCGCCATTGTTGAATACGCAGACGGTCACAGGCAACTTGAAGCGGCAGATGGTCGAGAAGTCCATGCCGGAGAATCCGAAGGCCGAGTCACCTTCGATGGCTACGACGCTCTTGCCGGTTGCCACGGCAGCTCCGATGGCAGAGCCCATACCCATACCCATGATGGCCCATGTGGCGCAGTCGATACGATGGCGCGGCAGGAACATATCGATGGAGTCGCGGGTATCGTCGAGGGTGTTGGCGCCTTCGTTGACCAGAATCACATCAGGATTGGCTTCAAGCACTGCCTTGGCGGCTCCGAGGGCGCTCCAGTGAGTCATAGGAACGGTCTTGACGGCCAGACGGGCTTTGAATTTCTCATTCTTGACGGCCGATTCTGCCTGAATGCCGGGAACCCACGCGGGATCCATCTGGAATTTATAGTTGTCGATCTTGGCGAGCATGGCTTCGAGAGAGCTGCGGAGGTCGCCGACCACAGGTGCGGCAATCGGGCGGTTGCAGTCGATCTCAACCGGGTCGATTTCGAGCTGGATAAACTTGCCGTCGGGATTCCATTTGCCATGGCCGCGCGACAGAAGCCAGTTGAGACGGGCGCCTACGAGCATTACCACATCGGCATCTTCCATGATAGTGGAGCGAACCGACAGGGCGCTCAGAGGATGGTTGTCGGGCAGCATGCCTTTGGCCATCGACATGGGATAGAACGGTACGCCGGTCTTTTCCACCAGTTGCTTGAGGAGGTCTTCCACCTGAGCCTGAGCTGCGCCCTTACCGATGAGGATGGCAGGCTTTTTGGCCTGCGAAAGGAGCTGCAGGGCGCGGTCGACTGCCTCGGGGGCGGGTACGATGGCGGGCTGCACATCCACGGGGTCGAAGAAGAGCTTTTCGGCTTCGGCACGGTCCATAATCTGGGCCAGAGCCGGAGTGGTCACATCCAGATATACACCGCCGGGACGGCCTGAGATGGCTGCACGATAAGCGCGGACCACGGCTGTCGGGATATCCTCGGCTTTGTTGACGCGGTAGGCGGCTTTGACCACGGGTTTGGCCACATTCAGCTGATCAAGGCCCTCATAGGTGCCCTGTTCAAGGTCGATAGGTTCGCGCACGGACGAACCGGAAATCTGGATTACCGGGTAGCAGTTGACCGTGGCGTTGGCGGTCGAAGTAAGGCCGTTCATGAAACCGAGCGACGACACGGTAAGGAACACGCCGGGCTTGCCGGTGACGAAACCGTGGGCGGCGGCGGCCATACCGGCCTGCTGCTCGTGGCGGAAGCTGATGAAGCGCATACCTGTGCCCTGGGCGATATAAGCCATTTCAGTCACGGGGATGCCGACCAGGCCATACATGGTGTCGATGCCGATGCGGCGGAGCGCATGGGCCAGAATATACATACCGGTCACCTGCTCGGGGAAATGAGGCGCAGGAGCCTGGCAGTTGCAAGTCGCGGCAGCAGGAGCAGCAGCGGCAGCTTTTGTATTGGAAGTATCAGGAGTAGTTTGCATATAGTTGAAAGTGAATCGTGAACACTTGTGGGATTCTAATGGATAAAACTAATAGTTTTTAGTTGTTAGGCCTCGGTAACTCGGAACCGAGTTACCTCGGCCGACAACCAAAACTAACAACTAAAAACTATATTTGAAGATTTATGAACTTCTACGTTCCCCACTCGTGGGGGTAGAGGGTTCAATAGGAACAGTGCAATATCTTGTGCAAACTTGCGTTTGCGGTGTTTCGATTACATTTTGCCGTCGGGCAGCGGAGCGGTGGTGCCGTTCTTGGCGAACGAAGCGATCTGATCGGCGGTGTAGCCGAGGTCGGTAAGCACTTCGTCGGTGTTGCCGCCCAGAGTCGGGCAGGGTCCGTAGGTAGGCTGATAGTTGCTCAGAGTGAAAGGCACGCCGACAGTGACGAATTCGCCGACCTTGCCGCCCTGGTTGATCTTGACGAGAGTGTTGCCGTCGTAGAGGCTCTGGTCGTCCATAATCTCCTTCGTGGAGAGAACCGGTGCCACAGGCACACCTGCCTTCGACAGGAGGTCGGTGACCTCATATTTGGTCTTGGTGATGGTGAAGCCTTCGATACGCTTGTAGATTTCCTGTTTGTGACGGTCGCGGGCGTCGGCGGTGTTGAAGTCGGGGTTGGTGAGCCAGTCCTCGAATCCGAGAGCCTTGCATGCGAGGGCGAAATCTTTGGCACCGCGCTGAAGGATCACATATACATAGTCGTTGGGATCGGTGGCCCAGTTCTTGCACTTGTAGGTCCAGCCAAGCACGCCGGAACCCTCCTGGTTGCCCGAGCGCGGAACGAAGTCGCCAAACTTCTCGTTGGGGTACTGGGGGAACTGGGTCAGATAGCCGATGCGGTCGAGCGTCAGCTGGTCGCGGGTCTTGATACGGCAGAGGTTCAGGCAGGCGTTGTGCATCGACTGATATACGAACGAGCCTTCTCCGGTGTGTTCGCGCTGAAGCAGCGCGGCGAGGATACCGATGGTACAGTGCATGCCGGTGTTGGAGTCGCCGAGGGCTGCACCCGACTGGGTAGGCACATTGTCGGGGCCTTCCCACCATCCGGTGGTCGAGGCTGCGCCTGCGGTCACCTGTGCTACAGGCTCGTAGGCTTTGAGGTTGGCATACTTTGAGGTTTCAGGGAAGCCCTTGATGGTGGCGTAGATACAACGCGGATTGAGCTGATGGACCACTTCCCAGGAGAAGCCGAGCTTGTCCATTGCACCGGGGTGGAGGTTCTCAATGAACACGTCTGCACCTTTAATAAGTTTTGTAAGGATAGCCTTGCCGTCGGGGGTAGCGGCGTCGAGGGTCAGCGATTTCTTGTCGCTGTTGAGCTGCAGGAAGTAGTAGCTGGGGCAATCGGGGTCAAACTGGAGTTCGTCACGGGTGGCGTCGCCTGTGCCGGGACGCTCAATCTTGATGACTTCGGCGCCGAGCCATGCGAGAAGCTGTGTACAAGAAGGGCCTGACTGGACATTTGTGAAGTCCACTACCTTAATACCTTGAAGAGGAGCTGTATTCATAGTTGAAATATATAAAGGATTAAAATTTACAACCGGCGCTTGGATTCGCTGACCCAGCGGGGGATTTAATGATTCTCTTGTCCGCCCCTTTTCGGGCGGCTTGCAATATTAAAACATCTAACCTTAAAAAAGGTTTCATCGCGCCCGCATTTCTTCCGAATCTACCTCGGCCACGGGCAATTAGGATTTAAGAAATTGGCGAGCGGCGAGCGGTTTCATCGGGCGAGCGGCGCGCAGCCGGGCATAGAAAAAGCCCCGGGCCTGATGGCTCGGGGCTTTCAATAAGGTTGGACTCGCAAGATTATTTGCGGATACCAAGCTCTTTCTGTGCGATGATGGCACGGTAGCGGTTGATGTCTTTCTTGATCAGATAGTCAAGAAGGCGGCGGCGCTTACCTACGAGGGCCTTCAGTGCACGTGCTGTGGTATGATCTTTATGATTTGACTTCAGATGCTGAGTCAAATGAGCGATACGGACCGAGAATAATGCAATCTGGGCCTCGGGGGATCCAGTGTCAGTCTTGCCCTTACCGTATTTCTCGAAGATCTCTACTTTTTCGTCGGAATTCAGATACATTCTTCAGAGATTTTTTGAGGTGATATAAATAAAATAGTGACGTAATGCTCGCGGCTTCGCGGGGAGGCCCCTGAGCATATTGCAGTGCAAAGGTAAGCATTTTCAGCGGAACAGCAAACCATTCCCTCACTTTTTCGCGATTTCTCAGCAAATTTTTGCTATTTCCCAGCGATTTTTCGCAGATTTTTCATTATGCCATCCGGAAATTCTGCATTTTTCTACGGTTTTTTGCCGGGTCAAAGGCTGATTTTATGACGATAGCGTGAAAAATGAGAAAAATGAGAGGTGAAAAATTTGGCCAGTTGGGAAATTATGAGTAATTTTGCCCCGCTAAAGGTACGGGGGCTGACGCTCCCGACAGCGCAATGCGCTGGCAGTAGCACAGAATCAATAAAAAACAACATAAAAAAAGAAACATCTTCAAAATGATTATCGTACAAGTTAAAGAAGGCGACAACATCGAAAAAGCACTCAAGAAGTTCAAACGTAAATTTGAGAAAACCGGCATCGTCAAAGAACTTCGCTCCCGTCAGGCTTTCCAGAAACCCTCTGTTACCAACCGCAAAAAAATGATGAAAGCGGTTTACGTACAGAAACTTCGTCTGGTAGAAGACTAAAAAACGGCAAAATTTCCCGGCAAACGTTTGGATATGCCGGAATATTGTCTTAAATTCGCGTAGACCGAAGGCCCGACCGAGTCTCCACTACCCTATTGAGAAGGAGCCACGGCTAAGAGGCTGACGCGAATTTGACGATGTTGAATTCATTTGAGACATACCTGCGGTGTGAGCTGAACAGATCGGCTTACACCGTTTTGTCGTATATGACCGACATCCGCCAGTTTGCCGACTACATCACCGGGGGCCACCCCGACACCTTCCGTCCCGACGCCACGGCGCCCACCGACATATCGGCTTGGGCCATGGAGCTGGGCAACAGCGGAGTGTCGCTGCGCTCAATCAGGCGCAAGGTGTCGTCGCTCAGTTCGCTGTTCCGCTATCTGATGCGTCAGGGGAAGATGGCCGACAACCCCACGCGCCATGTGACCTTAGGGAAAATCAAGCCGCAGTTGCCGGTGTTCGTGCGCCGCGACGAGATGACCCGCATCATCGACAATCTCGCCGAAGAGGCCGCCGGAGACAAAGCCGTCAGCGCCCCATCTGAGGATGACGCCTCCATGGAGAGCGCCTCCTGCCATTCGCATGAAGAATGCGCACATTCGCATGAAGAAAGCGGACAGAAGCCCGATCCGTTCATCGCCGAGCGCAACTGGCTGATTGTGCTGATGTTCTACTCCACCGGGATGCGCCTGTCGGAGCTGATAGGCCTGACCGATGCCGATGTGGACTTCAGCCGGGGCGAACTAAAAGTGGTAGGCAAACGTAATAAGGAAAGACTGATCCCCTTCGGCAAGGAGCTGCGTGAGGCCATCGAAGCCTACCGACGCATGCGCGACAGCCTCGTGCCGGGTGCCACCATCGGACAGCGCCGGGAGCAGGCACTCTTCGTCGACCGGCACAATCGCCCCATGGGCGCCAGAGTTGTGCAGCGTATAGTCCATGAAGCCCTCGCGGGCAATACCCACGCCACTCGCCAGTCGCCTCACATCCTGCGCCACTCCTTCGCCTCCGATATGCTCAATGCCGGAGCCGACCTGCGGTCAGTGCAGCAGCTTCTCGGCCACGAATCGCTGAAGACTACACAGATATATACACACATAACTTATAGCGAACTCAAACAGAATTACAAACTCGCGCATCCACGCGCACAAAAATGAGTAGAGTATGGAAGTAAGAATTCAAGCAATCAACTTCGACGCCTCTGAAAAACTGATGGCCTTTATCAACAAGAAAGCCGAACGCCTCAACCGCCACAACGTGGCGCTGACCGAGCTCGACGTGAAGATGACGGTGGTCAAACCCGAATCGGCAATGAACAAAGATGTAGTGATGAAAGCAATCGTGCCTCAGGGCGAAATGGTAGCCAACAAACGTGCCGACTCATTCGAAGAAGCAATCGACCATTGCCTCGAAGCCATCGAGCGCCAACTCGAAAAATACAAGAAGATGTAAGTCTTCAGGATTGCCAGATAAAATGCAACCCGGGGAGCCTGCAGGCCCTCCGGGTTGTATGGTCTTAT
>CAMEGQ010000034.1 GCA_945916235.1 uncultured Porphyromonadaceae bacterium
GATTTGTTGTTTTCATTGCTTAATATATTGGTTCGACTGCAAATATAGTTTTTTTGTTCATTTCACCATATTTTATTTGTTGTTTTTTTTCGTGAATATGCAATTGTGCCGAAAGGTCCTGTCGACAACTTTGGCAGCTGCATCAGCAAGACACGGTTCGGGTGTGTTTTTTTTAGAGCCGGCTCTTATCGTTTTGACGGACGGATATAATCGGCATAGCGGCCGATGAAGCGGGCGAAGCCCGGAATACGCATAAGCACAAGCTCGAACAGGCCCCAGCCCACGAAAGCGCAGGCGATGCCGAGCATCACGTCGATAATATAATGATGTGAAGTGTATACAGCTGTAAACCAGATACCTACAGTAATTATCCCGAGCGCCACACGCACCCACACCGGCACGGGGCGACGCAACGAATAGATAAATGCCACCAGAGTATAGGCCGAATGGAGCGAGGGGACGGCTGCGAACACGTTGGCGTTGCGCCCGTATAGGCCGTTGAAGATGCCCAGCCCGGTCATCTGGTCGAAAGCGCCCAGACCGGCCACGTCGCCGGGAGTACCCAGCAGGAATTCAGGCCCGTATTTGGCTATATACCAGGGCGGTGCAGCCGGATGGATGTAATATCCGGCAAATCCGATGAAGTTGACCAGCAGAAACACCAGCGCGAAATGCAGATAGCGCTTCTCCTGCCCCTTGAAATAGAGCCACAGGCCGAATGCGATAGGCACTGGCACCCAGCATAGATAGAACACTCCGCCGAGGAAGTCCATCAGCGTGCACCGGTGAAGAGCGAAAAATTCGTTGGGAGTCAGGGTGCCCGAAGCGGTAGGAATGCCGAAAAGCAGACGCTCAGCATCGTTGATCCCCAGAATGTCGACCGGATTCACCTCGTAATTGTGGACTATGTTCATCCAGTCGTAAGAGATGCCGAAGATGATAAACGGCATCAGCGCCACCACCAGGCGGCGTGTGGCGGGACACACCAGAAAAAGCGCCGCGATAAGCAGGGCCAGCCAAAGGTGTTCGGGTCGGAAACCTACACATAAGGCTGTGATCAGCAGCCAAAAAGCGAGCGACAGCACGAGAATGAGCGTCTCGCGCGAAGTCGGCAGCATATGTCTGGCAGTCAGATTCAACGGAAATCAGTGATTAGTGGGTAGTGGGTAGTGATTAGTGGGTGGTGGGTAGTGAGGGTCAGGGCTTGGGGGCGTCTTTGAGGCCGCGGCGGCATACGCCTACGCGGGCGAAGGCGGTGAGGTTGGCGAATACGGCGATGATGCCCATGGCTACCATAAGGATAATCATGGCAGTGTCGGGATGACCTGCGAGACCTACGATGCCGCAGGTGAGACATCCTAAGGCCGTAACCACCACGCGCTCAGGGCGCTGCATGAAGCCGACCTTACACTCCAGCCCGACGCCCTCGGCGCGGGCGCGGACATAGCTTACCATAATCGAACCCACGAGCGCCAGGAAAGCGATGAGCGCACCGATAGGATAACCGGTCATAATCAGATAGTAGCTCAGCGCGCCGACGGTGAAAAGCTCGCAGTAGCGGTCGAGCACCGAGTCGTAGAGCGCACCGAAACGCGACACCATGTTGCCCAGACGGGCCACCTGCCCGTCGAGCATGTCGAAGAGCGAGAAGATGATGGTGACGGCTCCGCCCCAGGTGATCAGGTCGAAACGCCACTGGCCTGTGGTCTGTGCGCAGTAGGCGGCATAGGCTATAAGCGCAGCGGCGGCAAGGTTGCCGAGCAGGCCGATTGTGGTGACCATATTGGGAGTGACGCCCATGCGGATCAGCAGGCGCACAATCGGGTTAATCACGGCGTAGATGCCCTGCTGGAGGCCGTCGCGCTCTTTCTGATATACGTTTTTATTGCTCATTGTCGGTTTGATTGGTTTTGTCGGCGGCCTTGTTGACAGCCTCCTCGAGTTTCTTATGATGAAGGAGTATGGTGTCGACTATACGGATTGCCGTAGGGTCGAATTTAGTAGGAACATAGACGAAATTCTTCTGCATCAGAAAGTTCCACGCCAGCGACACAATCAGGCTGACCGAAAGTCGGGAGAAAGCGAAGATGCCGTCGGGCTTGATGACCGACGGGAGCGGGATGTGGAGCAGCAGATGGTTCAGAGCTGTGGTGCCGGCTATGTTAAGCACGAAGCTACCGCCCCAGATAAGCAGATACTTCAGCGCCACGGCTTTGACGGAGCAATGCTCGGCGCGGAAGGTGAATTTATAGTTGATGCAGCAATTGACCACTCCGCCGACCACCAGACCGATAGCCGTGGCCAGGAATGAGCGAAGCGGATCCTTGTCGAGAGCGGCAAAGACCCACGCGTAGAACACGAAGCAGACGCCCATGTCGGTCCATGAGGCTATCTGCGACGATACCGACGAGCGCAGGAAGGTGAAAATCCCCTTGCCGTGGACGAACTTATAGCTTACCTTCTTCCAGAGCGGACTCCCCGCCATATCTTTCTGAGCATCAGCCGGTTTCGCAGGCTGCGACTCAGCAGCGCCCTGCTGCGGCAGATGCGCGGCAGGGGCAGCCTGTGCCTTAACGGCTTCAGAATTAGGGAGGTTGTTAGGCTCGGAGTTCATTTAATTATGTGGTTACAACCTGCAAAGGTAGACATTTTATAATTAAATGCAAAATCGGGATTTTTGCCTTCGATTTTTGCCGGGATATCCCGGAGGGGGATGGATGCGGGCATAAAAAAGCCGGAACTTGAAATTCAGATCCATGCGCGGAGGGATGTCTGAATCTCAAGTTCCGGTGGTGGTGGTTATCGGAATGGCTGGCGGCCTGACGTAGGCGGGTTAGCCCGGCAGAGCCGCCGCATCAGATATGCTTGGTCAAGAGCTCCGCAACAAACGTTGCAGACTGGCTCTTAGTCGCGGGGTTCGCGGCGCGGACCACGGGGACGGTCGCCTTCACGACGCGGACCGCGGGGGCGGTCACCGTCGCGGCGCGGTGCGCGCGGACGTGCTTCGGGCTCTACGTAGCCTTCGGGCTTGGGCTGAAGAGCACGCAGCGACAGGCGGTATTTGCCGGTCTTCTTGTCGATTTCGATGAGTTTCACCGTCAGGGTGTCGCCCTCCTTGATGCCGGAGGATTCCATGTCGGGAACTCGCTCCCACGAAATCTCGGAGATGTGGAGCAGACCGTCGCGGTGGGGCATGAACTCAACGAAAGCTCCGAAGTCCTGGATGGTCTGCACCTTGCCGGTGTAGACTTTCCCTTCTTCGGGCTGCTCTACGATGGCGTTGATCATGGCCAGAGCCTTGTCGATTGAAGCCTTGTCGGAGGCTGCCACTTCGATATAGCCGCCTTCGTCGATTTCGTCGATCGAGACTGTTGCACCCGATTCCTCCTGAATGCCCTGGATGATCTTTCCGCCCGGGCCAATCACAGCGCCGATGAGATCTTTGGGGATGGTCATCGTGACGATGCGAGGCACGTGAGGCTTGTAGTCTTCGCGGGCAGCGGGGATGGTCTGCTCGATGATGTCGAGGATGTGGAGACGGCCTTCGCGAGCCTGGTTAAGGGCGCGCTCGAGGATCTCGTAGCTCAGACCGTCGCACTTGATATCCATCTGGGTGGCGGTGATGCCTTCGCGCGTACCGGTCACTTTGAAGTCCATGTCGCCGAGGTGGTCCTCATCGCCGAGGATATCGCTGAGGATAGCATACTTGGAGCCGTCGGAGATAAGGCCCATGGCGATACCGCTGACGGGGCGTTTCATCTTCACGCCGGCGTCGAGCAGCGCCAGGGTGCCGGCGCATACAGTAGCCATCGACGACGAGCCGTTGCTCTCGAGGATATCGCTCACTACGCGGCAAACGTAGGGGAAATCATCGGGGAACATGCGCTTGAGGGCGCGGTGGGCCAGATTGCCGTGACCGATTTCGCGGCGGCCTACGCCACGGGTCGGACGGGCTTCGCCTGTGGAGAAGGGAGGGAAGTTGTAGTGGAGCAGGAAGCGCTCGCGGCCCTGATTGAGCACATCGTCGAGAATCTTCTCGTCAAGCTTGGTGCCCAGCGTACAGGTGGCAAGGCTCTGGGTCTCGCCACGGGTGAAGATTGCCGATCCGTGAGGGCCGGGGAGATAGTCGACCTCACACCAGATGGGGCGGATCTCGGTGGTCTTACGGCCGTCGAGACGGGTACCCTCGTCGAGCACACAGCGGCGCATGGCCTCGCGCTCTACGTCGTGGTAGTAGCGCTTTACCAGCGGAGCTTTTTCCTCGCGCTCCTCTTCGGGAAGCGATTCGATGTATTCGTTGCAGATGGCTTCGAACGAGTCGGCGCGCCAGTGCTTGTCGGCCGAGCCGGTCTTGGCGATGGCGTAAGCCTTGTCGTAGCATTTGTCGTGCACATCCTTGCGGAGCTCTTCGTCGTTCACCTCATGGCAATATTCGCGTTTTACGGTCTTGCCTGCGGCTTCGGCCAGTTCGAGCTGCACCTTGCAGTGTTTTTTGATCTCTTCGTGAGCGGCTTTGAGGGCGGCCAGAAGGTCGGCTTCCGACACTTCGTTCATTTCGCCTTCCACCATCATGATGTTGTCGTAGGTAGCGCCCACCATCAGCTCCATGTCGGCTTTCTCAAGCTGAGCAAAGGTAGGGTTGATGACGAATTCGCCGTCGATACGGGCCACACGCACCTCAGAGATAGGACCGTTGAAGGGGATATCGCTGCAGGTGATGGCTGCCGATGCGGCAAGGCCGGCCAGTGCGTCGGGCATATCTTCGCCGTCGGCCGAGAACATGGTGATGTTCACGAACGTCTCGGCGTGATAGTTGTCGGGGAACAGCGGACGCATCACGCGGTCGACCAGACGCGAAGTCAGAATCTCGTAGTCGCTGGCACGGCCCTCACGCTTGAGGAAACCGCCGGGGAAGCGGCCCGCCGATGAAAATTTCTCTTTGTAATCAACTGTGAGGGGCATGAAGTCAACTCCCTCGCCGGCCTCCTTGGCCGAAACAATCGTGGCAAGCAGCATGGTGTTGCCCATGCGAAGCTCCACTGCACCATCGGCCTGCTTGGCCAGTTTGCCTGTCTCGAGCGTAATCTCGCGACCATCGGGCAAAGTGATGGTTTTCTTTACTGGATTCATTCTATATACTTGTTTTAAACTATACGTGTTCTGTGTGTAGGTGATGGCTTATGCAGAATAGATTTAAGGCCGGGAATAGCCTCGCGAGCCTAAACTCCATAAAATCGTGCAAAGATACGAATTTTTAGCCGAATTTTCTCAATTTCACTACATTTTCCGCATTTTTTTGGTTTATAAGAGCCGTTAACATATATTGTCGAACCGGCTCTAAAGCCTCAAATGCATATCAGAACGGCATCAGACGCCGGCGGATTGCCCGGAGAAACCAAATTTTTGCTAACTTTGCCGAAAAGCAAATCACGTATTCCGATGAGCAGATCTTTACATACCTTAGGATGCTGGGTGGAGGCCATGCGCCTGCGCACGCTCCCGGTGTCGGTGGCCGGAGTCATCACGGCTGCGGCGCTGGCAGTGGGCGAAGGGTGCTTTCAGTGGCTCCCCTGGACGCTGTGTCTGATCTTTGCCGTGCTCGCCCAGATAGCCTCCAATTTCGCAAACGAATATTTCGACTACCGCGACGGGCTCGACCGGGTGGGTCGCGACGGACCGCGGCGCGGCGTCACCGAAGGCGACATCACCCCGGGGGCCATGCTTGTGGCCACATTCGCCACACTCGGGCTGGCAGCCTGCGTGGGGCTTTCGCTCATCTGCTGGGGCGGATGGTGGCTGCTGGTAGCCGGCATCTGCATAGTGGCCGGAGCTCTGGCCTATTCCACAGGGCCGCTGCCTCTGTCGCGCGTGGGCCTGGGCGAAGTGGCGGTAATCATATTTTTCGGCATAGCCCCGGTGACGCTCACCTTCTATGTGCAGGCTCATTACGTAGCTCCCGAGGTGTGGCTCGCCGCCATATCGGTAGGCCTGCTCGGCGCAAACGTGCTGATAGTCAACAACTATCGCGATGTGGAGGACGACCGAGCCGTAGGCAAACGCACCCTGGCCGTACGATTCGGGGCGCGCACCACGGCCTGGATGTATCTGACCAACGGCATAGCCGCCGTAGCGCTGATGTACCCCATGTGGACAGCCGCCTCGAGATGGTGGATGATAATCCCGCTCTTCACGCTGGCCATCATCTACACCCTATGGCGCCGGCTTCAGGCATGGAGCGGACGGGCGCTCAACCCCCTGCTCGGGATGACGTCCGTGACCATGCTGGCCTACTCCCTGCTGTTCCTGATTTGCAAAATCACCGGATAATACTCCGCCACCTCTCCCCTGCTCATTCCTATTCCATCAGAAACGACAATCCGTAAATGCTCTCCGAAGTGATACTCAAATCATTAGCCATCAACAACTTCAAGAATATAGCCGAAGCACGGCTTGAGTTCTCCCCGAAAATCAACTGCTTTCTGGGCGACAACGGCATGGGCAAGAGCAATCTGCTCGACGCCATCCATTACCTGAGCTTCTGCAAAAGTTTTACGGGTCTGCCCGACAGCGCCCTGATGCTTCGCGGCGCCGACTTCGTGACCCTCAGGGGCATCTACCGCCGCCGCGGCTCCGACGAGGAGCTGACCTTCGGCCTTATGCCCGGCAAGAAGAAATCGTTCAAGCGCAAGGGGAAGGAATATGAGCGCCTAAGCACACACATCGGCGCTTTTCCGCTGGTGCTGATCGCTCCGGGCGACCAGGAACTTGTGGCCGGAGCCCCCGAGGAGCGCCGGCGCTTCATGGATGTGGTGATCTCGCAGACCGATCCGCAATATCTCGACCATCTGATCCGCTACGGCCACGCCCTGCAGAGCCGCAACAAGCTTCTGCGCGACCATGCCGTCGACCCGGGGCTCTATTCGGCTATCGAACTTACGCTGGCCCGCTCGGCCGACTATCTCACCGCTGCCCGCCTGCGGTGGGTGGAGCAACTGACCGGGATCTTCACATCCATATATCCGCGCATAGCCGCCAGCGGCGAAATCCCCTCGCTGAAGCTCTCCAGCCGGATGGCAGCCACGGGGCGCGACCTTCTCTCATTCTTCGACGAGACGCGCCGCCACGACGAGATAATGGGCTATACCACCATCGGCCCTCACCGCGACGATCTCGACCTTCAGCTCTGCGACATGCCCGTGCGCCGCGCCGCCTCGCAGGGCCAGTGCAAGACCTACACCATCGCCCTGCGCCTGGCCCAGTATGAGTTTCTGCGCCGCGCCGTCGACATGAAGCCGCTTCTGCTGCTCGACGACATATTCGACAAACTCGACGCCTCGCGCGTGGAGCGCCTTATAGATATGGTCTCCGACGATACCTTCGGTCAGATATTCATCACCGACACCAACCGCGACCATCTCGACACCATCATGGAGCGCAACAGCTCCGACCACCGCTCCTGGACCGTCAGCTCCGGAGCCTTCAGTCCCCGATAATCCACCTCCCCCATGAAGCGCTACGAACCGATGTCAATCCGCCAGATAGTCGACCTCGTGCTCGACTCATCAAAAGGCCGCAACGAGATGTATGAGCATCGCGCCGCCTCGCTCTGGACCGACGTAATGGGTCAGGGCATCAGCCGCCACACCCTGCGCCGCTACGCCAGCAAAGGGGTGCTCCATGTGCATCTCGACTCAGCTTCTCTCAAAAACGAGCTTTTCTATCAGCGGCCGGCCATAGTCCGCGCCATCAACGACCTTCTCGGCCGGGAAATACTCACCGATATCGCCTTCCATTAGTACACCTCACACAATCCATCCGCTACCGCCACAGACATGCCACAGCCCATAATACTCCCGCCCTGCCACAACGACCGTGTCCCCGCCGCCACCCATCCCTGGCACCACCGCGTCGACATACAGACCCGCTTCAACGACTACGACCTTTTCCGCCACGCCAACAATACGTCGTATCTCCAGTATTTCGACATCGCCAAGATCAGCTATTTTGAGGCTGTCCTCGGCCAGAAAGTTGACCATGAAGACATTGGCGCCGTGATAGTCAACATAAATGTCAATTTCTATTCGCCGGCCATCTTCGGCGAGAGCCTTTGCGTGGTGACCGCCTGCACGGGCATCTCGCGCCACAGTTTCACCCTTGAGCAGCGCGTAGTCGACCCCTCTACAGGCGATGTGAAATGCGGAGCCACGGTGGTGATGGCCACCTTCGACCCTGAGACCATGACCTCACCCGAGCTGTCGCAGCGCTGGGCTGACGCTCTCCAGGCCTTCGAATCCGCCCGCCTCACCCACTGACGGCTCCTTCCGCTCCCGGCCATTTGATTGATATGGATGGGATTTTGAGGAAAGTTTGCGATATTGGGCGGAATTAGTTAAATTTGTAGACTTCAAGATAAAAAGCGAGCCGGGAATGGCGAAAGCCGCATCAGTTCCGGACGAACAACCAAGATTTAACCCAACGAATATTCAGATAAGAATGGCAAAAGTTATCATTATCGGTGCCGGCGGCGTGGGCTCTGTGTGTGCCCACAAATGCGCTCAGCACCCCGAAGTGTTTTCTGAAATCGTAATCGCATCGCGCACGAAGAAGAAGTGTGAAGCTCTGATCGAAGCCATCCGCGAGGCAGCAGCCAAGCGCGGCCAGAAAGCTCTGCCCGCCATGGAGGCCGACTCCGTAGATGCCGACTCCGTAGAGCAGCTCTGCGAGATCTTCCGCCGCCATAAGCCCGAGCTGGTGATCAATCTGGCTCTCCCCTATCAGGACCTCACGATAATGGACGCCTGCCTCGAATGTGGCGTAAACTATATGGACACGGCCAACTATGAGCCGCGCGACGAAGCCCACTTCGAATATTCGTGGCAATGGGCCTACCGCGAGCGCTTCGAGAAAGCGGGCCTGACGGCCATCCTCGGATGCGGATTTGACCCGGGAGTGTCGGGCGTATTCACCGCCTATGCCGCCAAGCATTATTTCTCCGCCATGGAGACTCTCGACATCGTGGACTGCAACGCCGGCAACCACGGCAAGGCTTTCGCCACAAATTTCAACCCCGAAATCAATATCCGCGAGATCACTCAGAAAGGCCGCTACTGGCAGGACGGCCAGTGGGTGGTCACCGGTCCGCTGGAGATTCACAAGGAGCTGACCTATCCCAACATCGGCGGCCGCGACAGCTACCTGATGTATCACGAGGAACTGGAGAGTCTGGTGCAGAATTTCCCCACCATCCGCCGCGCACGCTTCTGGATGACTTTCGGCCAGGAATACCTCACACATCTGCGCGTGATTCAGGACATCGGCATGGCCCGCATCGATGAGATCGACTACAACGGCCAGAAGATCGTGCCGCTGCAGTTCCTGAAAGCCGTATTGCCCAACCCGCAGGATCTCGGCGAGAATTACACCGGCGAGACCTCGATCGGCTGCCGCATCTCGGGCAAGGACAAAGAGGGCAAGCCCCTGACATATTATATCTACAACAACTGCTCCCACCACGAGGCATATCTCGAGACCGGCATGCAGGCAGTCAGCTATACCACCGGCGTACCCGCCATGGTAGGCGCCATGATGTTCCTCACCGGAAAATGGCAGAAGCCCGGAGTGCACAATGTGGAGGAGTTCGATCCGGATCCCTTCCTGGAGACTCTGGCCATGAACGGCCTCCCCTGGCACGAAGTGGTCAACGGCGACCTGGAGCTGTAAGGGCCGTCCGGCGCCGATGGCGCAGCCATCGCAACCGGAAGCTCAACCTTAAGCGCCGGTTGCTTGTTAGAAAGTTGGAGGCCCGGAGCGGGCCTTCAGAAAGTAAATCAAAACGAACAACCTAACAAAACTAACGCAAATGGAAGACAAATATCATCAGGCGATTGCCAAAAGCAACGTCACAACAGATGATGCTGCCGTAGCAGCAGCCTTAGAGAAACTCCTGGCCGAACACCATCAGGAGAATATGAATCAGGAAGTATACAAATTCCTGTTCAACTGCATCGACCTGACCACCCTGAAGTCGACAGACTCGCAGAGCTCGGTGGCAAACTTCGTGGAGCGTGTCAACGATTTCGACAATGAGCATCCCGAGATGAAAAATGTGGCAGCCGTATGCGTATATCCCAATTTCGCCCAGGTAGCCCGCACTGTGCTCGAAGTTGACGACGTCGACATCGCCTGCGTGGCCGGCTGCTTCCCCTCGTCGCAGTCGTTCATCGAAGTGAAGGTCGCCGAGGTGGCTCTGGCCGTGGAAGGCGGCGCCGATGAGATCGACATCGTGCTCAACCAGGGCAATTTCCTCGACGGCGACTACGAAGAGGTATGCGACGAAATCTCCGAGCTGAAACATTCATGCCGCGACGCCCGTCTGAAAGTGATTCTCGAAAGCGGAGCACTCAAGACCGCCGAAAACATCCGCAACGCTTCGGTGCTGTCGATGTATTCGGGAGCCGACTTTATCAAGACCTCGACAGGCAAAGACAATCCCGGCGCCGACCTGAAGGCCGCCTACATCATGTGCCAGTGTATCAAAGAATACTACGAGCAGACCGGACGCATGGTCGGCTTCAAGCCCGCCGGCGGCGTACGCACCGCCGAGGATGCCGTAGCCTACTACACCGTAGTGAAGGAAGTGCTTGGCGAGCAGTGGCTTACCAATGAATATTTCCGCATCGGCGCTTCCGGCCTTGCCAACAATCTGCTTACCAAGATCTGGGGCACGGAAACAAAATATTTCTAACACACAGCCGCGGGCGTCCGCATCGGGCGCCCGGGCATAAACTATTCCACAACCAATCATGAACTATTGGATAATCGTCAACGACCACCACGAAGGACCCTGGTCGGCCGTAAAGCTCGTTGAGTCCGGTCTGACACCCGCCACTCTGGTCTGGACCGAAGGGATGACCGACTGGACTCCCGCCTCCGAGGTAGAGGAGCTCGCAGCGCTCATCAGCGCCCGCGACGCCAAGATGCAGCAGGCATCCGGGCAACCGCAGACGGCAGCATGCGAAGTAGAGACGCAGACGGTATGCGAAGTGGTGGAAACCGATCCGGAAGAGCCGGCAGCCGAGCCCGCCTGCTATCTCACTGACGAGCCCTGGCAACCCGCCGAGGAGCCTCAGCCGGCATGCGAGCCCCAGAGCGCATATCAGCCTCAGGCCGCAGAGAGCGCTCCGGCAGCCACCGTCGCCACCGAGACAGAACCCTGTCCGCCGGCCTATATCGCATGGGCGATTATCGCCACAGTCATCTGCTGTGTGCCTGTGGGCATCCCGGCCATCATCTTCGCCTCGATGACCAAGAGCGCCTACTATAAAGGCGACCTCAAAAAGGCCAAAAAGTACAGCGAACTGGCTCAATGGTTCATCATCGGCGCCATAGTGGCCGGATGCGTAGGGTGGCCGTTCCAGCTGGCTTTTATTTAAGGCCGACGACGCCCGATTTTTCCGAAGTTCAAATCTGACAGCATCAGACCATGTCAGACATAACCCGACACCGACTTATCCAAGCCGCCGCGGCAGCCATGCTCGCGGCGGTTTGCATTGGCGCGTACCTGGCCGTAGTAAGGCTTACGGGCGTGATGCTCCGTTGCCCCATAAAATGGCTAACAGGGCTGTCGTGTCCCGGATGCGGCAGCCAGCGCGCACTCCTGGCTCTGCTGGAGGGGGATGTGGCCGAAGCCCTGATGGCCAACCTGATGATCCCCTTCGCCCTGGCGTATCTGCTGCTGCTATTTGCGGCGTGGCTATGGCCCGACTCGCCACGGCTGCAGCGCTGGCAGCATATCGCCACCAGCCCCCGGGCGCTCTGGATAATCCTCGCCCTGATCCTTGGCTGGATGATCGTCAGAAATCTCGCCGGCATCTGACAGCCTAAGCTCCGTCTACGACGTTTAGCCAGAGCTCAGTCTACGACGTTCGGGAAGGCATCTTTCAGCACACTGCCGGATTGCCCATTATCATATCGTAGGCTTCATTATCGGATTGATTGAAATTAAAAACCGGGGAGAAGGAGCAGAATACGGAAAATTTTCATATCTTTGTAGCGGAATAGGATTTTCTTACCGAAACGGGTCGCCGACTCAACGCCGAAAGCAGCGAAGAAGCGAAGCTGAAGGCGATTGCAGGCGCGATACCGGTTAAGGATTGCGGCGCAGCAGCGGCCAAGGAAATCCATTCCGCAACATCCAGAAAACCAACAGCTAACCACATAAACCAACCAGCATCGATATATGAAACATCTTGCGCATCTTCTCGCCGAGAAACTGTTGAAAGTAAGCGCTATAAAGCTGCAACCCGAGAACCCCTTCACCTGGGCTTCGGGCTGGAACTCGCCTATTTATACCGACAACCGTCGCACACTGTCGTATCCCGAGGTCCGCACCTTTATCAAGACCGAACTTTCACGCATCATTATCGAAAATTTCCAGACTCCCGACGTAATCGCCGGCGTTGCCACCGGTGCTATCGCTCAGGGCGCTCTTGTGGCCGACAATCTTGGCCTCCCCTACGTCTATGTACGTTCCACCCCGAAGGACCACGGCCTGGAGAACCTTATCGAGGGCAATCTGACCCACGGCCAGAAGGTGCTCGTGATTGAAGATCTCGTCTCCACCGGCCAAAGCAGCCTCAAAGCCGCCGAAGCTATCCGCATGGCAGGCGGCGAAGTGATCGGCATGGTGGCCATGTTCACCTACGGCTTCCCCGTGGCCGAGCAGCGCTTCAAGGAAGCAGGCATCAAGCTCATTACCCTCAGCAACTACGACGCCCTGCTTGATGTGGCCCTCTCGACAGGGTTCATCGGGAAGAAAGACGTGGCCACTCTGCAGCAGTGGCGCGAAGATCCGGGCAACTGGGTACCCCTTTGCGACAAAACCATCGATTAAGCAAAATTGTTAACATAATACATCTTACACCGACCGGCGCCGGCCCCCGACTTCAGGAGGCAGCCGGCCGGTGTTTTTAACCCAACCAAACTCAGCAATGGCGACATATAAAAGCATGAAAATCAGCGTGGCAAAGCCCGCAACAGAGTTGTTCAACCGTTTTTCCGACCTGTCGGTGCTTCAGGGAGCCCTCGACGGCCTGTCGGCTGAAGACCGCGCCAAGGTAGGCGACGTGCAGTTCACCTCCGAGAGCATCAAAATCAACACCCCGCAGGTGGGCGCGATTGAATTCGTGGTAAAAGAGCGCGTTGAGCCCACTAAGGTGGTATTCGGCACACTGCAGTCGCCCGTGCCCCTGACCATGGAGCTTGACATCGAGCCAAACGGCGACAACGCTTCGCAGATTCAGACCGTCATCGATGTGGAGATACCCGCCATGCTC
This sequence comes from uncultured Porphyromonadaceae bacterium, assembly GCA_945916235.1. Taxonomy (GTDB): domain Bacteria; phylum Bacteroidota; class Bacteroidia; order Bacteroidales; family Muribaculaceae; genus UBA7173. The sequence continues at coordinate 13,335 of CAMEGQ010000034.1, forward strand.
AAGCCCTTCGTCGGCCCGCAGCTTCAGAAAGCCGCCGACAAGTTCGGCGAGCTGATTCAGGGGCTGTCACGCTAACCACGGCCTTTTCAGGCCGCTTACGGGCTGTTTGATTTCAGAAAATTGCAGATATGAAAATCAGGAAATTCATAGGATTCACGCTGGCTGCGGCGATGCTGGCAACGGTGGCGTCGGGGTGTAAGCACACCGACGATTCGCGCACGCCGCCCGCCGGAGTGTGGATCTCGTTCGCTTTCGAGGATACCTGGCGCACCTATGGCGTCACCGCGGCTCTCCAGCACCGGGAATTCATCCTTTCGCAGGGGTTGCCCGAATCCTTCCCCTACACCGCCATGTCGCAGACCGGCTACGGCGGTGTGCTTCTGGTAGGCGACTTACACGACAACCCCGCCGCCTACGATATGAGTTGCCCTGTGGAAAATAAGCCGGACATAAGAATCCACTATAACGAGAAGGATAACGATGCCGTGTGTGAGCGCTGCGGTTCGCACTATCATGTGATAGAAAACTATGGCCAGCCCAAATCGGGCAAAGCGGCCGAATTGGGCTACGAACTTCGCACCTACAGAATCGTCGACGGGCCCCACGGCGAATACCGCGTCATCCGCCCGTAAACCGGAGCCGCTCACGGCCGTCAGCCCGGCGCGGTAAATCCCGCGGCGGCATGCCATCCTTTCCTCCTACGAAACCCCTGACACTATGGATACGAAACTCATCGAGATGCGTCTGGCCGACAAGCTCGGAATCAGCCATCTGAACGATATGCAGCAGATGATGGCGGCCACCAAGGCCAGCCGCATCGTCCTGCTTTCCCCGACCGGCTCGGGCAAGACCGCAGCCTTCACGCTGCGCCTGCTGCGAAACCTGACCACGTCGCACGGCGCCATTCAGGCCATCATCATCGCCCCTTCGCGCGAGCTGGTGCTCCAGATCGCCTCAGTGGTGCGGCCGGTAGCGGCCGGGCTCAAGACCGTGGCCTTCTACGGCGGCCACAACATGGCCGACGAGGTCAAATCCCTGAGTGTCACCCCCGACATCATCGTAGCCACACCCGGACGCCTGCTCGACCACATCCAGCGGCAGACGCTCGACGTCGTCACGGCCACTTCGCTCGTACTCGACGAATACGACAAGAGTCTGGAGCTGGGATTTCAGGATGAGATGCGCCGCATAGCCCGGCGCCTCGGACGCCTCAACCTGGTAGTCCTCACCTCAGCCACTCCGCTTGACGAGATGCCGGCATTCATCCCGATGGAAGGGGCGGAGACCATCGACTATACAGGCGGAGCCAAAGCCGGCAGGCTGCAGACCGTGCGCGTGGATTCTCCCGAGCGCGACAAACTCCCCACGCTGCTGGAGCTGCTTCAGTCGCTCCCCACCGGGCGCGCCATCGTATTCGTCAACCATCGCGAGAGCGCAGAGCGCACCTACAGCTTCCTGCGCCGCAATCGCATGCCCGCAGGGCTGTATCACGGCGGACTTGAGCAGCGCGAGCGCCAGCAGGCCGTCGACCTGTTCAACAACGGTACCACCCCTATCCTGGTCAGCACCGACCTGGCCTCACGCGGCCTGGATATCGCCGACGTAAACTATGTGATCCATTACCATCTGCCCGCCTCAGCCGAGGCGTGGACCCACCGCAACGGACGCACCGCCCGCATGGGAGCCTACGGCGAGGCCTACTCAATCATCGCCGAGGAGGAGAATATCCCCGAATGGGTGGTGTGGGACCGCACCTACGTACCCCGTCCGCTGAAAGAGGGCGTGGAGGGGATACACTCTGACGTGGCCACACTCTATCTCAACGCCGGGAAGAAAGAAAAGATTTCACGCGGCGACATCGTGGGCTACCTGATTCAGAAAGGCGGCCTCGAAGCGTCGCAAATAGGCAAAATCATCGTCAACGACCATTCGGCCATCGTAGCCGTGCCGCGCGAGCGAGCCGCCGCGCTGGTAGCCACCCTCACCCCCGAAAAACTCAAAGGAAAGAAAGTCCGCATCTCCGAGCTCCGCCCCTAACCGTTGGACAAACGCACCTCAAATTAGCGAAGTAAAACACCTCAAATTAGCAAAACGCGCATCCCAAATATCCAAAACAAATTACCTCAAAAAGCTAAAACAAAATGCATTATATTCTGTAGACGGAGGTTGGCATGTTCGTAGGTCTGACCGTACGCAACACAGCTTCAACCGGCAGCGGCGCAAGCGACGTGAAGTTGCTTGCCGCCGGCGAATGCCGCCGCATCAGCGACTGCCGCATCTTCCGCGTCAAAGGCCTCGAAGTATTCTTTCTGCCTGATACCCGAAGTTCCGCAAATAATGCGTAATTTTGTTATTACTGTCCGCTAAACAGTAATAATTTCTATTCATTGCCAAATCTCACGCCAATATTTTTATCATTGTCGAACAGGCTCTAAATAAGCAGGGGGCGAGACCTTGGCTGAAGGTTCGCCCCCTGGGTGTTGATTTATCCGGACGCCAGAAGGCGGCGGGATGATGCAAGGCTTATTTTTTCTTGTTTTTGGCCTGCTGCTGGCGGAGCATGGCCTGCTGCTGACGCTGTGCCTCTTCAAGGCGGGCCATAAAGCCTGATTTCTTTTTCGGCTTGGCGGCGTTGGCCTTCATCTGGGCGCGCACCTTCTTGTCGTCGACGCATGCACGGAAGATGTAGGTCATCAGAATGGTGATAAGCAGCGACAGGAAGTAGTAGTAGCTCAGGCCTGCGGCGTATTCATTGAAGAAGAACAGGAACATCACCGGCATAAGGTACATCATCCATTTCATGCCCGGCATCGACGACGACGAGGGCTGGCTCTGCATGTTGATGCGTGTGTAGATCACATTGGTCACGGTCATGAGCAAGCAGAAGAGGCTCACCTGATTACCGTACCAGGGGATGGTGAACGGCAGGGTGAAGATTACGTCGGGGGCTGCAAGGTTCTTGGCCCAGAGGAACGACTCGCCGCGCAGCTCGATACACGAGGGGAAGAACCAGAACATGGCGATGAGGATAGGCATCTGCAGCAGCATCGGGAGGCAGCCCGACAGCGGCGAAGCCCCGGCGCGAGAGTAGAGCTCCATGGTCTTCTGGTTGCGCGTCATAGCGTTTTCCTGACCGGGATACTTATCGTTGATCTCCTTGATCTCGGGAGCGAGCACGCGCATCTTGGCCTGCGACATGAGGCTCTTATATGTGAGCGGGAAGAGGATGAGCTTGATGAACACCGTCAGCAGGAAGATAATCAGGCCGTAGGAGGCGATGAACTTGCTGAGGAAGGTGAATACCGGAATGATAATCAGAGTGTTGATCCAGCGGAACAGAGGCCAGCCAAGGGGAATCAGGCGTGTGAGGTCCATATCTTCCCCGCCTTCTTCGGGTTTTAGCTCCTTGTCGAGCGACGAGAGCAGCGGATAGAGGTTGGGGCCGAAGAAGATGTCGACGCTGACGGGATTCCCGGCGGTGGAGTTATAGTTGAGAGTGGTCTTGGCCACCAGATCTTTCACGAAATCAGGATCCTCCTTAAGATTCTCGGAGTAAACCTCGGCGCCGACAAAGTTCCCCTTGGGGAGCATCACCGACGAGAAGAACTGATTCTTGAAGGCTATCCAGCTGAGCTGCTGATTGAGCTTCTTCTCCTGAGTGCCCTGAGCGGAGATGTCGTCGGGGCTGTCGCCGGCATATTTGTACATGATGCCTGACTTCTGCTCCTCAAACATGCGGCCGCGCTCGTTGCGGCCCATGCGCTGGCGCCAGTTGAGTTCCACAGTGGCCACCGACGATGAAATGAGCGATTCCATCCCTTTCTGCTCCACATCCATGCGCACCACATAGCTGCCTTTGGGCAGGGTGTAGCGCAAAGCCCAGTAGGAACCTTTGCCGAGATCAAGCTTCATGGTGACGGTGGTATCGGTCACTTCCACGGGGGTGAAGTAGAACATCGAGGTGTCGAAGCGCTGGGTGGCCGATGTGAAGATGAAATTATACGATGAGTGGCCCTGCTTCCATACGTCGACCAGAGTGGTGTCGATGTCGTTGGTGGTGCCGGGCTTCGGCAGATAGTTATGGTATTTGAGCAGGGTAGCCCTGGCTATATTGCCGCCGTGAGTGGCGATGTCGAGGCTGAGTACATCGTTTTTGAGCGTCACGCTGCTCTCACTGCCCGACAGATGGCGGGCGAAACCGCGATAGCGCGTGGCGTCGGTAAGGGCGCCGCGGAGATTGTCGACGGCGGCTTTGCGGTTGGCCGGCGAGAGGTTGTCGCCAAACTGCGAATTGGCCACTGCCGCGTAGCTCAGAGTGGTGTCGGCGGCCTCGACCGTACCCGAAACGCTCTGGCCGTCGTAGCTCAGATGCACTTTGGGGGTATTATAGGTGATGACGCCCGAAGCGTCGGGGGTGCCGGCTTCCTGAATCATTGCAGCCATTGCAGCTGCCTCGGCGGAGTTGATCGAGTCGATGCGGAAAGCGGCCTCAGCCTGGGCAACTTCCTTCTTCTGCTGCTCTATGGCCTGTTGTTGCTCCTGCTGCTGGAGCTGCTGGTCGTTCTGCTGGTTGAGATACGTGAATCCGAAGATCACGGCACCCATAAGCAGCAGTCCTAAAAGAGTGTTTTTATCCATTCTTACTATATAATCGTTTGACAGTTAACGTGATGAGACTTTTCCTCACTTGCCTTCGGCTTTCAGGCGCCGCTCCTTGCCATAGGCTATGGCGGCATCGATAAAGCTGACAAACAGAGGGTTGGGGTGAAGCACCGTCGACCGGTACTCCGGGTGGTACTGAGTGCCAAGGAACCATCTCAGCCCCGGCACCTCGACCACCTCGACCAGATGCGTTGCCGGATTTTCACCAACGCAACGCAGCCCGGCCTCCTCAAAGGCGGCGCGGTATTTTTCGTTGAATTCGAAGCGGTGGCGGTGGCGCTCCGACACCTTTGTGGCGCCGTAGGCCTTTGCAGCCAGCGAATCGGGGAGCAACTCGCACTCGTAGGCGCCCAGACGCATGGTGCCTCCCATGTTGGAGAGGTTTTTCTGCTCTTCCATCAGGTCGATCACGGGGTCGGGAGTCGCCGGATTCATCTCCGACGAGTTGGCCTGAGCGAGGCCCAGCACATCGCGGGCATACTCGATGACCATACACTGCATCCCCAGACAGATGCCGAAGGTGGGGACATCGTGGGTGCGACACCACTTCAGGGCCACGAACTTCCCTTCTATGCCGCGCTGGCCGAAGCCGGGAGCCACTATCACTCCGTCGAGCTGACCCAGCAGCTCGTCGGCATTGCCGGCATTGAGCTTCTCGGAGTGGATATAGCGGAGGTCGAGCTTATGGTCGGCGTATGTGGCCGCATGAAAGAGCGCTTCGTTGATGGATTTGTAGGCGTCCTGAAGTTCGACATATTTACCCACCAGACCTATGGTGACTGGCTTTTCGGCGCGGGCCATCTTGTCGAGGAAATGGAGCCATGGAGCCATATGGGGTTCGCCGCGGGAGGGGGTGTCGGTCAGGCGGAGCACTATCTCGTCGAGATGCTGCTCGTGCATCTTTACAGGCACCTGATAGATGGATTTGACGTCGATCGACTGCACCACATCCTCGGGAGCGACGTTGCAGAACAGGGCTATCTTGCGACGCGCCTCGGGCGTGATCTCATGCTCCGTGCGCAGCACGAGCACATCGGGCTGGATGCCCAGCTCCTGAAGCTGCTTTACGGAATGCTGGGTGGGCTTGGTCTTAAGCTCCTTGGCCGCAGCGATAAAGGGGACGTAGGTGAGATGGATGCAGAGGCTGTCGCGGCCGAGCTCCCAACGCAGCTGTCGCACGGCTTCGAGGAAGGGGAGCGACTCGATATCGCCCACCACGCCTCCGATTTCGGTGATGATGAAGTCGTAGTCGCCGGTATGGCCCAGACGCTTCACGCAGAATTTGATTTCGTCGGTGATGTGAGGCACTATCTGGACTGTCTTGCCGAGATAGTCGCCGCGGCGCTCCTTGTCGATAACAGCCTGATACACACGGCCGGTGGTCACATTGTTGGCGCGGGTGGTGGCTATGTCGGTGAAGCGTTCGTAGTGACCCAGATCAAGGTCGGCCTCATGGCCGTCGACCGTCACGTAACATTCGCCATGCTCGTAGGGGTTGAGCGTGCCGGGGTCGATGTTGATGTACGGGTCGAATTTCTGGATTGTAACCTTGAATCCCCTTGCTATCAGCAGGTTTGCCAGTGAAGAGGATATGATACCCTTGCCGAGCGACGAAACCACGCCGCCGGTGACAAAGATATATTTTGTTTTCGATGTCGTTCCCACTGTGGGTTAATCAGAATAAAGTATATTATCTAACAAGGTGCAAAGGTAAGAATTTTTTGAGGCATTTTTAGGAAAGTACGAGGGAATTTTCTTACCTTTGCATCCGGAAAGACCAACCTCACCTATAACTAACCGAATGGACAGCTACGCCAACATCACAGCCAAGCCAGCGATGACGCCCAAGGGCGCCATGATGATGGGTATGATGATGGAGATGCGCAGCCGAATGGTCCGGGTGTGAGGCTTGCGCCGTATTAATATATCGCCATCCGGACCGTCGCCGACGATTCGGATTTTTTATTTATTTCAGCTGAATAAACTTTTAATAATTAATCATATTCATGGACTACAGCAAATTAGGATTCCAGACCCGACAGATCCACGCCGGACTCGACCACACCCCCGCCACCGGCGCGCGCGGCGTGGCCATCTACCCTACGGCCGCCTACCGATTCAAATCGTGTGAGTACGCCGCCAACCTCTTCAATCTGACCGAACCGGGCAATATCTACACCCGTCTTCAGAACCCCACCTCGTCGGCCTATGAGGAGCGCATAGCCGCTCTCTACGGTGGCGTAGGCGCTCTGGCCGTGGCTTCGGGTATGTCGGCTATCCTGATTGCCGTCACCGCCCTGGCTGCCGAGGGCGACAATATCGTGGCTTCGCCCTATCTCTACGGCGGCACCTACAATCAGTTCCGCCACTCGCTGCGCCGCCTCGGCATCGAAGTGCGCATAGCCGCCGGGGAGGCCCCTGAAGAATTCGACAAGCTTGTCGACGGCCGCACCAAGGCCATCTTCCTTGAGTCGATGGGCAACCCCACCTGCGCTGTGCTCGACATCGAGGGGATAGGCAATGTGGCCAAAAAGCATCAGGTGCCTTTCATCGTCGACAACACATTCGGCGCCGGAGGCTATCTCTGCAACCCCTTCGAATGGGGGGCCAACATCGTGGTGGATTCGGCCACAAAATGGATCAACGGCCACGGCACGGCCATGGGCGGCATCATCGTCGACGGCGGCAACTTCGACTGGGGCTGCGGTCGCTTCCCCAATGTCGACGGACCCTCCGACGGATATCACGGTCTCAACCTGTGGGAGACATTCGGCCCTGCTGCCTTCATCGCCAAATGCCGCGTCGACGGCCTGCGCGACTTCGGCTGCTGCCCCTCGCCTTTCGACAGCTACCTGATGATGCTCGGCCTCGAAACGCTCTCGCTGCGCGTGCGCCACGAAGTAGAATCCACACGCCGGCTGGCTGAATTCCTGCGCAGCAGCCAGAAGGTGAAGCGTGTCAGCTGGGTAGGCTTCGACGACAGCCCCTACTTCGGCAATGCCCGCAAATATTTCCGCTTCGGCTCGTCGGCTGTGCTCACAGCTGAGCTTCAGGGCGATGTGGAGACCACCGCACGCTTCGTCGAGGCGCTTCAGCTGGCCGCCCACATGACCATGATAGGCGACTCCATCACAGTGGTCACCCATCCGGCTTCCACCACTCACAAGCAGCTCAGCGAGGCCGACATGGAGGCCGCAGGCGTCACCCCCACACTGCTGCGCATCTCGCTGGGCCTGGAAGATGTAGAAGATATCATCGCCGACTTCGAGCAGGCTTTCGCCGCAGCCGGACTTTAAGAGCCGGTTCGAATCTAAAAATTACTGTCAGAAGAAATGCCGGTAAAATTTCACACTTTTCAAGAGCCTTTTGAGCTGGAATGCGGGACGAAGCTGCCGCTGACGGTGGCTTACCACACTTACGGGCGCCTGAACGACCGGCGCGACAATGTGGTGTGGGTATGCCATGCCCTTACGGCCAACAGCGATGTGGCCGACTGGTGGCCCCACACTGTGGAGACGGGGCGATTCCTCGACCCGGAACGCTGGTTCGTGGTGTGCGCCAACATCATAGGCTCCGCCTACGGCACCACCGGTCCGCTCAGCATCGACCCCGCCACCGGACAGCCCTACTACAGCCGTTTTCCGGCGCTGACCATCCGCGATATGGCCCGCGCCCACGCCATGCTGGCCGATGCCCTCGGCATCGGGCGCATCCGCGTGCTGGTGGGGAGCTCGGTGGGCGGATTTCAGGCCACGGAATGGATCGCCGACGACCCTGAGCGCTTCGGCCGTCTGGTGCTGATCGCTACCGATGTGAAAGCTTCCCCATGGACAATCGCCATCGACGAGACCCAGCGCATGGCCATCTTCAGCGATTCGACCTACGGCGACGATTCGCCTCAGGCCGGAGAGCGCGGACTGGCCGCCGCCCGCGCCATAGGGCTGCTCACCTACCGAGGCCCCGAGGGATACAACCGCACCCAGCAAGACCCTCCGGGCCATCAGGGGCCTCACCGCGCCTGCACATATCAGCAATATCAGGGCGAGAAACTCGTAAAGCGCTACAACGCATACTCCTACGTGGCGATTCTCGACGCCTTCGACACTCACGATATCGGCCGCGGCCGAGGAGGCACAGCCGAGGCTATGGCCCGGATCACGTGCCCGACCATTGTGGTGGGCATCTCCACCGACATCATCTTCACCCCGGAGGAGATGCGACAGCTGGCCGAAGGATTCCCCGACGCCGTCTACCGCGAGATCGATTCGGCCTTCGGCCACGACGGCTTTCTGGTTGAGGCTGACCGGCTCAACGAGATTCTGCTCCCGTTCATGGACGGCGCAACCGACTGACGCTCAGAATGGCTCCAAGCCCATCTTCCCTTACATCGCAAACAGAAACACAACAGACTATGAATCAGATAAATATCGGACTTTTCGGCTTCGGCACCGTAGGCCAGGGCATCTACCGCGTAATCGGGCGTGCAAAAAATGCCCACGCACAAGTGAAACGCATTTGCGTGCGCAACGTTGCCAAACCGCGCGAAGTGGCCGTGGATCCGGCCCTGCTGACCGACCGCGCCGCTGATATCCTCGACGATCCGGAAATCAACCTGATAGTGGAGGTGGTCGATTCGGCCGACGCCTCTTACAGCATCGTGACCAAGGCTCTGCGCCGCGGCATCCCGGTGGTGTCGGGCAACAAGGCCATGATAGCACGCCATCTGCCGGAGCTGATCGAACTTCAGAACCGCCACAACACGGCACTGCTCTACGACGCCTCATCGTGCGGCTCGATCCCCGTAATCCGAAATCTGGAGGAATACTACGACAACGACCTGCTGCTGGAGGTAAAAGGCATCCTCAACGGATCGTCGAACTACATCCTCTCGCGGGTGTTCGACCACGGCGAGGACTACGGCGACGCTCTGCGCCGCGCCCAGCAGCTGGGATTCGCCGAGAGCGACCCGTCGTTCGACATCGAGGGGTTCGACTCGCTGTTCAAACTGGTGATCATCACCGTACACGCCCTCGGCGTATATGTCTCCCCGAACGAGGTGTTCACCTACGGTATCTCGCATATCCACGATTCCGACATCCGCTATGCGCGTGAAAAACGCGTGAAAATCAAGCTCGTGGCGCAGGTGGTGAAGGTGTCGGACGAGCATTTCACCATGTTCGTTATGCCGGAGTTCGTCAGCCCGTCGAAATATATCTACTCTGTCGACGATGAGTATAACGGCGTGGTGATACGCGGCGAATGTTACGACCGCCAGTTCATGTTCGGCAAGGGTGCGGGATCGCTCCCCACTGCGTCGGCCATCCTGAGCGACATCATGGCGCGCCGCCACGGCTACAAGTACGAATACAAGAAGATGGGACACATCGACCTGCCGAGCTACACCACCGACATCCCGCTGAAGGTCTATGTGCGGTATTCGCAGACAGATATCCCCTCGCTGCTCCCATTCACCAAGGTGCATGAGCAATATTCATCAGACGAGAGCAACTATATCATCGGCGACATCCTCCTGAGCGACCTCATCGCCCACCGCGCCGATCTCTCAGCTCCCGACGTATTCCTGGCCAACATCCCCATCTTCTTCCTCAACCGCGACAACTGACCCGCCGGCGTATGCGCGTGAATCTGTACCTTTGCGGAGTCGGGCTGCTGGGAGCGCTTTTCCTCAGCTATTGCATATCCAATCTGCTGTTTCTTTTCGGCGGGTGCCTGCATCCATGGATTTTCCCGGCGGCGTTCTGTCTGTCAGCGGCCGGTATAA
>CAMEGQ010000035.1 GCA_945916235.1 uncultured Porphyromonadaceae bacterium
TTTAAACCCGTTCTCGCGGCAGAAAATCCCAAAATAATGTGAATATATTCAGAATCTTCTCCTTCCGGAGAAAATCGGAGCCTTGCAGACGGGTAGCAGACGGGTTGCAGACGCCTAAAACGGGAGCGGGAGCACCAGCAGCATGGTGCGCCCGTCGAGGGTCTGGGCGGCTATCCACAAGGTTGAAGCATCGTTGCGAAGCAGGGCTGCGCGGCGCAGCGGAGCGCTCTCGGAGTCTACAGTGAGGGTGAGCCTGTTGGGGTCGATTGCTCCGGACGGTGAATCTGCCAGCTCGGCAAAGGGCGTCTGCGAAGTAAAGCTTATGGACGCCCCTGAAGATAGAGATTCAGCACGTAGAGTCTGGCTACCGGTAGCCGTAGATGCACCCTGCGCGACATCGGTAAGAGAGAAGAGTGTGCCCGGGTCTTCATAGCGTAAGATAGTGGCTCCCAATGAGATGCGCATCGAAGCGTCAGAGAGTTCGCTCTCACTGATGCCAAACGGATCCTCAGGAGAATCTGGGTCAGAGGGGTCGGACGGGTCAGAGGGGTCAGACGGGTCGCCGCGGTGCGATCCCGAACCTGAGTCAGGGGCCTCCACGGGCTCATGGCTGCACGAGGTCAGAAGCATACCGAAGCCCGCGCCTGACAGCGGGGCAAAGAGCAGGGCGGCCACGACTAATCTACTGATGGACAATGGTATATACTGAACGAAGCGATACATATGAGAATCCTTGGTTACGTGAGGGTGATTCATTCTCACCTGGAGATTTCGATGATGAGTTTGCCGACGGTGCCCGGGGCTGTGTAGCGCAGTTCGTGACGGCCCTCGCCAAGCTCGGCAGGGACGAGGAAGCGCTCCGTAACTCGCTGATCGTCAACCGTCCACTGCGCATCTTCAGGTATGGACGGGTGCGACAGACTGATGCGCTTGTCCGCCAGGGTGTACCGGCCGCGCAGAGGTGTGTTGTCCTCAGAATCATCGGGGTCGGAGGGGTCGTCGGGCGTTTGCGCCCCGTAAGCCTGCCCTTTGAGCGTTCCCCACAGATATTCAGCCAGTTGTGGGTCGCTGACAAAGGGGTTCTCATTCCCCTGGACGGATGCGAACACCTCGTTGCGGCGCAGTTCGCGTGCATCCGGCGGGTCGGCGCGATGCCATGCAAGCAACAGGGCTGCATAGGCCGGTGAAATCACCGGATACGACTCCTCGGCGACGAAGAGCTTGCCGCGGTCCCACGCCGTGCGGAAATCGTGGCCGTAAACGGTTACGGCATAGAACATCATGCGGGCCACATCGCCATTCAGGCTGGGCACCGGAGGCTGCCATACCCTGCACGACGAGCCGAAGAGCGAGCCGCTGCCCGTGAGCAGAGCGCCATCGTACGAATCTCTGGTGTCAACCTGAGCCGGGAACCTCCCTTCCAGACGTGCGGAGGTGCCACGGGCCGCCGGGAGCAACAGATACAGGTCGCGGGAGCAGTAGTCGGTAGCTTCGGGGAACAGGCCGCGGTCCCACCAGTCAGGGTCAGCCACGCTTACAAGTTCTCCGGCAGGAGTATCGTTCAGGTCGGCATAGGGGATTCGGACTGTATTGAGGATGTCTGTATACGTCTGAGCAGAGGCGTCCCCTTCGGTAAGCCTGAGGATGTCCCACAGGCCGCCGGAGCCAAGTTCGGAGCGCACCAGCCGCTGCACGGCGCAATCACGCGCCACTGCCTGAGCCAGCGCGCCGGCGGCGAGCCCCTTCCATGCTTCACGGTCAGATGAGGCCACGCCCTGCGGCACACACAGGGCTACGGCTAAACTTAAGATGGCAAGCGGTCTCATACGCTTACATTTTATGCAATAAAGATTATATAATCAGCGCGGCAGATCCTACATAGAAGCCGCCGCGCAGATATTACATATTGGGATTTCAGAGCGGATTATTTGCCCTGGTGCTCATATTTGAGGGTGAGAGTGGGCTGGTCGCAGACTTCGGCGGGACCGAAATACTGGATGGGGCCGGGATAGACGTAGCAGGTGTTCATAGCCCACTCGTCGCGCTGGGAAGCGAATTTGAGGAATGGCGCTCCGTCGAGGCGTACGAGGGCTTTTTGGATCACGGGCTTCATCTCGCCGTGGCGGCGCTCCATGTTCATCATCATGGTGATGGGGATACCGCCGGCAACCCACTGTACGGAGGGTTTGGTCAGATTGCGCACGCTCGACATGTATCCGGTCTTGCCGGCGCGGATGAGGCAGGCAGCGTTGTAGCCCAGAGCGTAGCAGTAGTCGGCGTCGAAGTTGGAGGGATCGGCGCAGCGGCCTTCATAGCCGAAGAAGTGATGCTGGGGAGCGAATTTGCCGTTGTATTTGCCTTCGGCCTTCCACTGAGCCAGACGTTTGCCGACCATCTCGGAGAGGAGCTTTTCGGTCTCGATGAGCGATACCTGCACGTTGCCATGGGGGTCGCGGTCGAGGCTGAGCTGACGGGCCACTCCTTCGGGGAGCGAAGCGTAGACGGCGGCGTTCTCAGCCGAGAGGTTGTTGATGATATATTGACGCTGCTCTGCGGGAGCCACGGCTGCGAATTCTTCGGCATTCTTGGCCAGGAGGTCGTTGAGCTCGGCGATGAGGCGCTTCATGGCGGGGATGAACTCGATCAGACCCTCGGGGATGAGGACGATACCGAAGTTCTTGCCCGTCTCGGCACGCTTGGCAACGATGTTGGCGATATAGTCAACCACCTGATCCAGAGTCATATCGTTGGCTTCTACCTCCTCCGAGATGATGCAGACATTAGGCTGGCACTGCAGGGCGCACTCCAGGGCGATATGGCTGGCCGAGCGACCCATCAGTTTGATGAAATGGTAGTATTTCTTGGCCGAGTTGCAGTCGCGCTGGATATTGCCGATTACCTCGGAGTAGACCTTGGTGGCGGTATCGAAGCCGAACGAGGTCTCGATGACGTCGTTCTTGAGGTCGCCGTCGATGGTCTTGGGGCAGCCGATCACCTGTACGCCGGCGTTGATGCTCTTGTAGTATTCAGCCAGCACTGCGGCGTTGGTGTTGGAGTCGTCGCCGCCGATGATTACCAGAGCCTTGATGTTCAGCTCCTTGAGGATTTCCAGACCTTTGTCGAACTGGTCCTTGTTCTCGAGCTTGGTACGGCCGGAACCGATGATGTCGAAGCCGCCGGTGTTGCGGTATTCGTCAATGATGGCGGAGGTAAGCTCCAGGTATTTGTGGTCAACGAAGCCGCCGGGGCCCATGAGGAAGCCGTAGAGCTTGCTGTCGCGGTGGATCTTCTTGATGCCGTCGAAGAGGCCGCAGATCACGTTGTGACCGCCGGGGGCCTGACCGCCCGAGAGGATTACGCCTACATTCAGAGGCTTGGCGGCCTCGGTGGCGGTAGTTTTCTCGAATTTCAGTTCGGGCAGACCGTAAGTGTTGGGGAACAGGGATTTGATAGCCTCCTGGTCGGCAACCGACTGGGTGGCGTGGCCTTCAACAGCCTTCACCGCGCCGGTGAGCACGATGGGGAGTTTGGGCTGATAAGCTGCACGAGCTTTCTGCAAAGCGCTTTTTTTCATTGCGATGTAATAGCTTATAGTAGTGAAGTTTATGATTGTTTTCGGACAGGCGGGAGAGGCTTCCCGCCAATTTTCAACAAATTTACGCAATTCCCGCGGGATATGGAACGCGCAGCGGCATTTTATTTGTGAAAAATTGCAAAGGCTTTCCGCTTCCCTGCGCGTGGGCGAACCTACGGCAGGGATAAAAGACTGCGTCTTTTATCACAGTGAGGAGGGAGGAGGAGGATAGGATTGTCAATTCAGATGGTAGAGCGAGCGGGCGGAGGCTGTGGTGACGCCGGCGACACGGTCGGGTGTCAGGCCGAGCGTGTCAGCCACGCAGCGGGCGATCAGGGGGAGGTAGGAGCTGTCGTTGCGCTTTCCGCGGAAGGGTGCGGGGGTGAGATAGGGCGAGTCGGTTTCGAGAATGATGCGGTCGAGGCCTATGGCCGGAAGGGTGGAGCGCAGACCCGAGTTCTTGAAGGTGACGATGCCGTTGATGCCGAAATAGAAGTCGCCTGCCGAGCGGATTTTCTCCACGTCGGCTACGCTGCCTCCGAAGCAATGGAAGGCTCCTGAGGGCATCTGAGGCAGTCCGCGGAGCACTTCAAGCGCCTCATCAAGTCCGTCGCGGCAATGGATGTTGACGGGCAGGCCGTGGTCCAGCGCTATGCGGCACTGCGCATCGAAGGCCCTCATCTGCCTGTCGGCGTCGTGCGGCGACTCGTGGAGGTCGATGCCGATCTCCCCCACTCCGACGTACAGCCCGGGGTTCTCTTCTATTTCACGGCGTATGACGGCCACGGCGGCCTCGGGATCAGCGGTGAGTTCGGTGGGGTGCAGCCCTGCAAACATGCGCAGATGGCGCGGGAACTGCGCCGCCAGACGCTTCATGGCCGGGAGCTCTTCGAGCGAGGTCCCGGGCAGAATCATCATGATCACACCGGCGGCAATGGCTGCCTCCACCATGGCGGCGCCGCCCTCGGTGTAGGCCTCATCGCTTAGATGAGTATGAGTATCAATGAGTTGCATTCAGCAAAGTAGCAAATTAACGGCCTAAGCCGGCAGGGGGGTATCAGTTTGTGCGGTCTATGAGCTTGAGCGCCAGACCTTTGAAGAATTGCTTCGGTTCGGGAGCCAGGGCGGCATCGTCGAGCGCGGCGATAGCTTCCGAGGCGTACCGGCGGATCAGTTCGTGGCTGCGCTGGGGGAGGTGAAGCTCATTGTAGATGGCCTTGACCTCGTCGATCTTGCGGTAGTCGGTCAGGTTGCGGTCGATGACATCGTTCATGCGCATCCCCTCTTCAGCCATGGCGTTGATCCATAGCCACGTCTTCTTCTCGTTGACGATGTCGCCGCCTATCTCCTTACCGAACACGGCGGGGTCGCCGTAGGTGTCGAGATAGTCGTCCTGAAGCTGGAAGGCCAGCCCCAGACGCTCGCCATAGCGGTAGAGGGCGTCGCAGCTCCGGGCGTCGGCACCGGCCACGAGGGCGCCCATGCGACATGCGCAGGCCAGGAGCACCGAGGTTTTCAGGCGGATCATCTCCATATATTCCTCCACGCTGACGTCGCTGCGGCTCTCGAAGTCCATGTCGAGCTGCTGGCCCTGATAGATCTCCATGGCCGTGGTGTTGAACAGACCGAGCACCTCCGCGAGGCGGTCGGGCGTAGTCGCGGCCACGAGCTGAGTAGCCATGGTGAGCATGGTGTCACCCGAGAGGATGGCTGCGGGGGTGCCCCACCGCTTGTGGACGGTAGGACGGCCGCGGCGCACTGAGGCGTTATCCATCACATCGTCGTGAAGGAGGGTAAAATTGTGGAACATTTCTACCCCGAGAGCCTGATTCATAACTTCCTGAGGCTTCATGCCGAAGGATGCGGCGCAGGCCAGCAGAAGTACAGGGCGGATGCGCTTGCCGCCGCCCTGGAGGGTGTACCGGATGGGGCCGTAGAGCCGCGGAGCTGTGGAGGGGTACTGCAGCGAGCCGAGCGCCTGCTCCACCTGCTCCTGAAAATATTCTATACTAAACATCTGAGAGTTCGTTTGTTGGTTTCCGGCTGCAAAGTTAGCACTTTTTCCCGGGAAAACGAGAGGAAATTACATTCAGCTGACTAAGAGCCGGTTAGATAATATACGCGTAAACACGATGGCTACTTACGGAAAAATTTCGTACTTTTGTGTTGATTTTAACGACGAAAAAATCCAAGAATAGAGATATGTATTACGACAGGATGCCGCAGGACCCGGTGATGCTGCTGAGCTTAGTGAACACGAAGTTGAGAGACGATTACAGCTCGCTGGAGGCGCTCTGCGACGATATGCAGCTGGATGCCAAAGAGTTGCAGGCCAAGCTCCTGCAGATAGGCTATGTCTACGACCCGGCGCTTAACAAGTTTGTGTGACCATGCAAGAGTATCTGCAGAAGCTCAACAAGCAGCAGCGCAGCGCCGTGGAGTATCTTGGCGGGCCTCAGCTGGTGATAGCCGGTGCGGGCTCGGGCAAGACGCGTGTGCTGACGTATAAGATAGTGCACCTGCTGGAGCAGGGGTACGAGCCGTACCGCATTGTGGCGCTGACGTTTACCAACAAGGCCGCACGCGAGATGCGGCGCCGCATCGAGGAGCTTGTGGGCGCCCATCAGGCCGCACGGCTCTGGATGGGGACCTTCCACAGCATCTTTGCGCGCATCCTGCGCCAGAATGCCGAGCGCATAGGATTCAAGCCCTCGTTCACTATCTACGACTCCGACGATTCACGCGCCCTCATACGCCAGATAATCAAGGATATGCAGCTTGACGACAAGGTGTATAAGCCCGCGGTGGTGCAGAGCGCCATCTCCATGGCCAAGAATGCCCTGGTAAGCCCGGAGCGATACCAAGCCGACCGCGACCTGATGGAGGCCGACCGCCGCTGCAAGCGCCCGCTGATCCACAGCATATACGCCGCCTACCGCTCGCGCTGCCGCCTGGCTGGGGCGATGGACTTCGACGACCTGCTCTACTATACAAATGTGCTCTTCCGCGACCACCCCGACGTAAGGCGCCACTATCAGGAGTTTTTCCGCTATGTGCTTGTGGATGAGTATCAGGACACCAACTTCGCGCAGCATTGCATCGTCACCGAGCTATGCCGCGAGGCGCATAATCTGACCATGGTGGGCGACGACGCCCAGAGCATCTACTCCTTCCGCGGCGCGAACATCAAGAACATACTGAACCTGCGCAAGGCCTACCCTAACCTGCAGATTTTCAAGCTCGAACAGAACTATCGCTCCACGCGCAACATCGTGGACGCGGCCAACTCGCTGATTGACAAGAACCGCGAGCAGATACGCAAACAGGTGTTTTCCGAAAACGACCTTGGGGCCAAGATCGAGGTGCTCAACTGCGCCACCGACTACGAGGAAGCCTTTCAGGTGGCCTCGCGCATCACGCGCCTGCGAGCCGAGAGCGGCGACTCGCTCGACGAGTTTGCCGTGCTCTACCGCACCAACGCCCAGAGCCGGCGGCTGGAGGAGTCGCTGCGCAAGCGCAACATCTCCTACCGCATCTACGGCGGCCTGTCGTTCTACCAGCGCAAGGAGGTGAAAGACGCCATCGCCTATTTCCGCCTGACGGTGAACCCCGACGACGACGAGGCGCTGCGCCGCGTGATCAACTATCCGGCGCGAGGCATAGGCGACACGACGGTGGGGAAGGTATCGCGGTGCGCTATGGATCAGGCCGTAAGCATGTGGGCGGTGATCTGCGACCCTGACAAATACGGGCTGCAGGTGAACTCCGGCACGGCGCGCAAGCTCGACGACTTCCGGCAGCTCATAGCCGGGCTCAACGCCCTGAACGCCTCGGGAGCCGACGCCTACGAGGTTGCCACCCAGACCATCAGCCGCTCGCGCCTGCTGTCGTCGCTGATGAGCGACAACACTCCCGAGAGCATCTCGAAGAAGGAGAACCTCGAGGAGATACGCAGCAATGTGCGCGACTTCGTCGACGAGAAAACGAGCGAAGGCGAGGTGGAATCAGTGCGCATGACCGACTTCCTGGCCGAGGTGGCCCTGCTGACCGACCAGGACGAGAAAGACCAGTCGGAGCAGCGCGTGACGCTTATGACCGTCCACGCCGCCAAAGGTCTGGAGTTCAACAATGTGATAGTGGTAGGAGTGGAGGAAGAGCTCTTCCCGTCGAGCATGGCGGCCGATTCGGCAGCGGCAGTGGAGGAGGAGCGCCGGCTGCTGTATGTGGCCATGACGCGTGCGCGCAAATTCTGCATGCTCTGCTATGCCTCGTCGCGCTTCCGCAACGGGCAGACCAAGCCCTGCCAGCCCTCGCGCTTCCTCCGCGACATCGACACGCAATATCTGAAGATGGTGCAGGGCACCGACCTGGGGCGCCCGGCGGGCAACCCTTACGAGGCGTACCGCGAGTCGTACCATTCCAACTCATACGGCGGATATGGCGGCGGCTACGGCGGCAACCGCTACGGGAGCCGCCCTGCGGCCTCTTCCCAGCCCACCCCCTCCCGCCCGTCAGAGCGCTGGAATCCCCTGAGCGCCGCCTCGGCCGCAAGGGCCGCAGCCTCTCAGGCAGCCCCGTCTGCCCTGCGTCAGGCCGCTCCGCGAGCCTCTCAGGCAGCCCCGGCGGGCGCATTCACCAACCATCAGGCTTCCGAACTGCGTCATGGGATGGAGATCATCCACGAGCGTTTCGGCCGCGGCCGGATCACGGCCATAGACTCCGACATGACGGGCGACAAGATCGCAGTGCTCTTCTCGGGGGTGGAGGAGCGCCGCCTGATGCTGAAATATGCACGTTTTCAAATCATTAACCCGGAATAACCTTACACAGTTGAAAGCTACCGACAGCATACCGACGCCATTCTATGTGGTCTACGAGGAGCGACTGCGCCGCAATCTGGAGCTGATCGCCGATGTGTCGCGCCGCTCGGGCGCCAAGATCATCATGGCCTTCAAAGCCAACGCTTTATGGCGCACTTTCCACATCTTCCGCGAGTATGGCGTGGCCTTCACGGCCTCGTCGCTCAATGAGCTGCAGCTCGGGCTTGACTACCTTCAGACCAAGGCCCACAGCTATTGCCCGGCCTACACCGACGCCACCATCGGGGAGTTTCTCGACGGCAGCTCCCACCTGACGTTCAACTCCGTAGCCCAGTGGGAGCGCTTCCACAAGCGCGTCGAGGCCCACAGGCAGGTGTCGCCCGGCCTGAGGGTGAATCCGCAGGTGTCAGTGATTGAGACCGACATCTACAACCCTGCCCTGCCCGGCTCGCGCTTCGGCGTCACGGCCGCCGACCTTGGCGGGCGGCTCCCCCATGGGATTGAGGGGTTCCATTTCCACGCCCTGTGCGAGTCGACGAGCTACGACCTGGAGAAGGTACTCACGGCCTTCGAGGAGCAGTTTGGCGAGTATCTGCCGCAGCTGAAATGGGTAAATTTCGGCGGCGGCCACCTGATGACGCGCCAGGGGTATGACACTGACCACCTCGTGAGCCTGATACGCGCCTTCCGCGGGCGCCACCCCAACCTTGAGGTAATTCTGGAGCCGGGGAGCGCCTTCACATGGCGCACGGGCGACCTGATCACCTCGGTGGTCGACGTGGTGGAAAACCAGGGGATAGCCACCGGCATCCTCGACGTCTCCTTCGCCTGCCATATGCCCGACACTCTCGAGATGCCCTACAAGCCCATAATCTCGGAGGCTCTGCCCGATGAGGAAGCCCTGCCCGACGGGGAGGAGGGCGCGTCCCGCTTCCCGCTTCCCGCTTCCGGCGCGGGCTACCGCTACCGGCTGGGAGGAAACTCGTGCCTGAGCGGCGACTTCATCGCCGACTGGCGCTTCCCAAGCCCGCTGAAGCCAGGCCAGAGGCTCACACTGGAGGATATGAACCATTATACGACGGTGAAAACCAACATGTTCAACGGCATCGCCCACCCCGACATCATCCTTGTCGACCTCCGCGGCGAGCCCCATCTGCTGCGCCACTTCACCTATGAAGACTACCGCGACCGCATGAACTGACGCCCACGGCCGGAAATCCAACCCTGAATCTGACACCTATCATCTGACTGACAATGTTTTACTCGATAATAGTACCTGTCTACAACCGCGTGGACGAAGTGCGCGAACTGCTGGAGAGCCTTGCGGCTCAGACGGCCGACAATTTCGAAGTGGTGCTTGTGGAGGACGGCTCCACGCTCCCCTGCCGCGCCGTGGCCGAAGAGTACGCCGACCGCCTGAACGTGAAGTATTTCTTCAAGGAGAACGAAGGGCGCTCCATAGCGCGCAACTACGGCATGGAGCGCGCCGTGGGCGACTATTTCATCTTCTTCGACAGCGACTGCGTGATTCCGCCCGACTATTTCGCCGGACTTAACGCCACCATGGCCGGGCGCCCCCTCGACTGCTTCGGCGGGCCCGACGCCGCGGCCGACTCGTTTACCACCACGCAGAAGGCCATCAACCACGCCATGACCTCGTTTCTGACCACCGGAGGCATCCGCGGCGGCAAGCTCAGCCTGGAGAAATTCACTCCGCGCACATTCAATATGGGCTTCTCGCGGGCGGTATACCAGCGCGTGGGAGGCTTCCGCGAGATGTTCTCCGAAGATATCGACATGAGCACCCGCATCCGCCTCGCCGGCTTCTCCATCGGCCTGTATCCCGACGTGAAGGTATGGCATAAGCGACGGGTGGACTTCCGCAAGTTTCTGCGTCAGGTGTACGTGTTCGGCATGTCGCGCATCACCCTCCAGCTGCTCTACCCGGGGTCGCTCAAGGCCGTCCACTGCCTTCCGGCGCTGTTCGTCATCGGCGTGGCCACGATGCTGGCCATGGCCGTGGTGTGGTCGCCGTGGTGGCTGCTCCCGCTGGCGGTCTATCTGCTGGCGATATTCGTCAGCGCCATGTGGTCGACGCGCTCGGCGGTGATAGCCGTCAAGGCCGTGCCGGCATCCGTCATACAGCTCGGCGGCTACGGTTGCGGATTCCTCAAGGCCTATCTGCTGAAAATAGTGCTCGGTCGCGGTCGCAACCAGGACGAGGAGATAGCAATGCGCAAAGGCAAATAACCACCTGATATTCACCTGACTATGGACACTACCGACAGCCCTGACAAGACCTGCGGCACTGACAGCACTCTGCTGACCGACGCTGAGAAAAGCCCCGCCGCCGGCTCCGGACGCATGCTGCGCGAGATGGCAGCAGATGAGAAACCGCGCGAGAAGGCGCTTGCATACGGCATGGACGCCCTGACCGACACCGAACTGCTGGCTATCCTGCTTGGCTCGGGCATGCAGGGGAAGTCGGTGCTGGAGCTCAGCGGCGAGATACTGCGCGACGTCAACTATAAGCTGTCGCATCTGTCGAGGCTCTCCATAGCCGAAATACGCAAGCGCTGGAAAGGCGTAGGCACAGCCAAGGCCACGCTGCTGACGGCCGCCATCACCTTCGGATGCCGCGTGCAGCAGAGTCTGGCCGTACCCGACGAGCAGCTGCGCACGTCGGCCGACGTGTACGCCTACATGCGCCACCGGCTCGAACGGCTCAACCACGAGGAGTTCTGGGTGCTGCATCTGAGCCACTCCAACCGCGTGATGCGCTCCGAGCGCGTGGGCCAGGGCGGCATATCCGCCACCGCCGTCGATGCGCGCCTGATAGCCAAAAGCGCCCTCGACAATATGTCGTCGGGGCTGATACTGGTCCACAACCACCCCTCGGGCACCAACCGCCCCTCGGGCCCCGACGACGCCGTGACACGCAAGATAGCCGACATCTGCAAGATCATCGACGTCAAAGTCCTCGACCACCTCATCATCTCCCCCACCGGCTACTACTCCTACCGCGACGAAGGCCGCCTCTGATCCCGCCTCTCCGCCTCCCGCTTTCCGCTTTCCTGCGGATTGCCTCCCCGCGCGTTTCCCGCTTCCCGCTACCCGCTTCCGCTTTCCTCGGTTGCTTCCCCGCGCCTCCCGCTTTCCTCACTGTGATAAAAGACGCAGTCTTTTATCCTTCCCCGCTCTTCCCCGCGCCGGGGCGAAGACGGCATAAAAAGGGCTGAATGAAAAGCTCGGAATGAAGAGGGCGAATGAAAAAGAGGTCCGGAGCCACCCAAGGCTTCGGACCTCACGCGTTATGTTTGGTTTGTAATCAGAAATTGTAGCCCAGCGAGATGGTGAACTGGTTGCGGCGCAGGTCGCGGTCGAGCACACCCGAGGCCGATTTCATGTCGGTGATGCCTACGGCGCCCGAAAGGCCGAGGTAATAGCGGCCATACTCCAGTCCGGCTCCGAAGGCCCACTGGAGGTCGGCATGCTTGAAGCCTTTGGTGCCGAACAGGCTTGTGGACCACTCGCCTTCCTCATAGCCGGGCACACGCACGGCGTCCTGATGGTAGCGCGACACGAGCGAGAGGTTGAGCTGTGGGCCGGTGAACACGTGCACCTTCAGGTCTTCTGTGAAGTCGAAGTGGTAGCCTACCAGCAGCGGGATGCGGAATCCGAAGTTGCGTATCGAGCCGTCGATCTGATACAGCGCCGGGTCAACGCCCTCTTCTTCGGCCGCATCGGGGTCGAACTCATCCCAGAGGCTGGTGCCTACAGTGTTGTAGAACAGCGACAGGCCCGGCTCCACGTAGAGATTGCGGTAGACGGGGATATTGTAGACGGCGCCGACGGAGAATCCGGCTCCGTTGCTGTACTGGCCGCCGCCGTTGGCTGCCGAAGCGATGTCGAGCGATACGCGAGCGCCCAGATAAGTGTGGTTTTCAGGATTGTCGAAAAGATACGACGAGGCTGCCTGCGAGCCGAATGCCGTAAGCGACATGGCTGCGATTGCGAGGGTTTGGAGTAGTTTCATTTCTTGTCAATATAGAAGATTATCAATTAGGCTAAAACAGAGGTCTGACCGCGCCGGCTAATAGTCGTAAATCAGCTCCAGATCGTCCAGATAGAGCACCGAGCCGTTGCCTCCGGTGAAGTAGTCGCCGTATTTCGAGGCCGAGCCGACGATAATCAGGTATTTGGGCCGGCGGCTGGTGGAGGTGTAGGAGAGATTCACGTCGAAGGTAATCCAGTCGGGGACGGTCTCGCCACACTGCATCGCTCCGTAGGCCACTACCTCCGCTCCGTTGGGGTCGAACAGATGGCGGTTGGCGGGGTTGGTGCGTATTTCAAAGGGCTGGTCGGAATCTATCAGAGCGCACCAGACGATACACGTGTCGGGGCGTCCCTTCAGGTAGGTGAACTCCGAGTTGGAGTGGCTGATGGTGGCGCAGTTGTATTTGAAATGGCCGTGCAGCCGTGTTGGGCGCTCGGTGAACGGGCGGCCGAAGGAGAGGATGCCGTTGGTGCCGTCGGTGCGCACGTACGAGCCGGTGAAGATATTGCCGGCGGCGAGCTTGCCGATGATGCCGAGGCCCACGAAGCGCGTCTCCAGGCGGGCGGCCTGCCCCGTGCCCGACGAGGTGTCGGTGGTGGGGGTGGTATTGCTGTCGCCCAGAGTTGTGGCGCCCTTGTTGCCGGTGTCCCAGTAGGGGGTGCCCCCCTCGGGCCACGGATTCCACACCTTGCCACTGAGGCTCCATTCGCTCAGCGACGAGTTAGGCACCTGAGGCACCGACCCGGTGGTGAACTTCACGGTCGCGCCCGTTTCGGAGCCGGAATATGCACGGGCCTCGTAGGCCGTCTGCGGCTGAAGCCCCGTAAGGCGAGCGCAGAAGGTGGCTCCGGTGTGGGTAATCCAATCGGCGGGAGCCTTGGTCCATTGCTCCTGACCCTGCTGGCGGTATTCCACGCCATTGTCGCGCCCCTCGATGGCTGCGCCGTAGACCCACGCCACTTCGCTCCAGGCGTCGGCTGCGGTGGTCGATACGGTGCTCTCCACCGTCTCGCCGTAGATGGTCCACGTCTGTTCGCGGCCGTGTACGGTCACCTTCACCTCGATGGGGTTGGTAAGGTCGACGGTGGTCCCGTCGAGCGCCGGAGTAGTGACGCACCCCTGCGGTCCGAGCTTCATCGTGAGCACTTTCACCTGCTTGAGCCCCTGGGAGGCCGGCACGGTGACTACCACGCGGCGCCCCGTCACATCGATGACGGAAGCCCCTACCTGATTATCAACAGTGAAATAGCGCTCAATGTTCTGTACGCCTTTTATTACCCAGTCGTAGTCCTGATAGATGGCCAGGGTGACAATATAGTATTTTTCGAGATTGATGGGATGGTCGAGGTCGCCCTTGGCGATGTAGGCCATATCGGAGAGCTTGTAAGAGGTGATCACCACATTCTCCATATCCACCGTCTCGTCAAACTTCATGGTGATGAACCTCGACTGCGTATCGATCTCGGCCGTTCCGATCATCCCTTCGGCCTCGATGGAGAGGAAGTCGGGCTGGATGCGCGGATACGGGATGTCGTTCTTGATACATCCCGTCAGAGCCGCAGCCGTCAGAGCAGCTGTCGTTATGGCGGCGGTGCCGGAGCGGAAAGCCGAGGCCGCGCGCTGCCCGAGGGAGGCGGCGCGCAGCCAAAGATGCGATATGTGAGCTTTCAAGTTCATCATTCAGTGTCAGAGGGTCTTGTCGGTGACCACCCGGCCGTCGGAGTAGGTGCGGCGCACCAGCGTAGGCTCGCCAGCGGCGGGAGCCTCGATGCGCTGGCCCTTGAGGTTGAAGTATTCCTCATTCACCAGCGCAGCGCTCCGGTCGGCCACATTGCCGGCGATGCCGCTTTGAGTGCCGTTCATCACGCTTACCACGTCCGAAGGGGTCAGAGTGCAGTTGTAGATGTTCAGGTCGTCGATAGTGCCGTGGAAGGTGGGAACCGCCTTCTCATCGTTGTTTGTAGTGCTGAACGTCGACGCCGTCTGGCCGCGGCCGATGAAGTTGAACGGGCGGTCGTTTTTGAGCGTCGAGCCGAGATTGTCGGCATCCAGACGGGCAACTTCGGCGCCGTTGTGGTAGATGGCCATATAGCGGTCGCTTACCACGGCGGCTACGTGGGTCCATGTGCCGGAAGCGATCAGGGGAGCCTGCAGGGCGGTCTCAACGCCGTCGGATACCACCGAGAGCTTCATCTTGCCGCCGTTGCGCATCTCCAGAGCGATATGGTTGTCGTCGTTCAGACCGAAGTCGAACAGCGTCTGGCCGTCGGCGTTGGCGTCGGTCCAGTTGACCCATGCGGCCACGCTCAGGAGCCTGCCGCCAGCCGCAGCCATAGGAAGCTGCACGAACTGCGACCCGGAGAGCTGAAGGCCCTGGCCGTTATGACCTGCGGCGTAGGCTACCGTAGCCGGGTGCTTGGCGTTCATGTAGTTGTCGGTGCCGTCGTCGAGGGTATTCTCGAAGGTGTAGTAGGCCGTGCGGCCTGCGGCGTAGGTGGGCGATGCGGCCACCTCGGCGCTCAGCGGCGAATAGTTGCCGAAGGCGTCGATGGCGCGGACGCGGTATTTGTATGAGCCGCCGGCGGGAGCGTTGTTGTCGACGAACTCGGTAGCCGTGATGCCGCGGGCGATTGTATTGTATGCGCCGTCGGCACCTGCGCGCAGTATCTGATACGTGTAGAGGTCGAGCTTGGTGGCAGGCGAGGCAGCCGGGGCTGTCCATTTCAGGTGTACGGAAGCGTTGCCGGCCGAAGCGTTAAGGCCTGCGGGAGCGTCGGGAAGATTTTTATAGGTGCTGGTCTGCACGGTGAACACAGGGCCTACAGGCATGAAGCGGAACTTCTGCGAGGGCTCGTCCTTGATATAAGGGCGCTCCGACAAGGTGGTAGCTGTCCCGGCCTTTTCGGTCATCTGCAGGCAGTTGTGGGTGACATAGCTGCGGATATGGAACCATCCGTCGCCGTCGTATTCCAGATACCAGAGCTGGGCAGGATCCTGCTCGTATTTCTTAGCCACAAGCTTGGGAGCGCTCTTCTCGGTGGCAGAAGCTGCAAGGTCGCCTGTGGAGGTAAAGCAGCGCTGCACATTGTCGAGCTTCACTTTCGACTTGATGGTATGGTAGGAGAAGTCGCCACCATGGTTGCCGCCGCCATAGTCGATGACTGCGGGTTTTACCTCCCAGATCCAGCCGTCGGTAGCCTTTGTGAGGTTGCGTGTGCTCTGACCGCTGACGCTGGCCGCCGCATTGGTGGCCTTGGGGTCTATGCCGATCACACGGGCGTTGGCCTGGTTGAACAGGTAGTATTCTCCGTTGATGTCAGGCTGCACGTCCTCGCCCCAGGTGATGTCGCGGCACACCTCGGCATTGCGCTGGCCTGCGCCCTGGTATGCTCCGTTGGCATCGCCCGGCAGCTCGATGAGGAAATCGCGCACAGGGCCTACGCCGTCGACATAGACATCGCGCTGATGGGTCGACACCATGCGGTAGTTCGACGGACGGGCCTGGCGCTCCGATGCTCCGGCGAATGCCTGAACCTTGCCCGGCGATTTGTAGACGGCTGCGGCCGAATAGCTGTAGCGGTTCTCGCCATAGGCCAGACGCTTGCCATAGACGCTCTGGCGGCAGAACTCGCCGCGGGCACGATGGGCTGTGCCCCACCAGATCCCCTCCTGCATACCGTAGTTGGCTCCGACGATGGCCTCCATCACATTGTGAAGCTCATCGGCTGTAGCAAACTTGCCGTCGTTGCGCACCTTGGTGAAGAAGTCGGCGTAGTACTGGAAATCGCCGGCGAGCTCATGGGTATTCCCCTCGTCGAGGTCTTCCTTGAGGTAATCATACCAGCTGTGAGCCTCCTGGCAGTTGAGCGTATTGCCGCCCGAGATGCGTGTAGTGTTGAAGCGCGGGTATTTCTTCAATTCCTTGTTGATCAGCTTGAAAGCAGCCTTGCTCAGGCCGTTGGGCCAATAGTCGGGCTCGTTGAACGTTGCCACCGACACCACCTTGTAGCCCATATCCTCCACAGCCTTGGCCGTGGCGTCGATCAGACGCGCCCATTCGGGGAAGTTTTTGGTGCCTCGGTTGGTATCAATGCTGACGGTGCCGTCGGAAGCGGTGTTCAGGTAGTAGTAATCGCCCATCAGATAGGGCTTTGCAGCATCCTGATTCAGGGCTATATCCACTATCTTCTTGTTGCCCAGCGCGTTGCCGTCGGGATCGTCGGTGATGAGAGCCACCTTCTCCATGCGGGTCTTAAGCTCGTCAAGCATATGGGAAGGGAGAGTGCCGTCGGCCTGTACAAGCCCGTAAGGGTTGTAGCCCACGCGCACCACATCCACCACGTCGTAGCCCATGTAGCGCACTCCGAGAAGCATATTGTAGTAGTCGTTCCAAGCCGTGTCGAGGCCCCAGATCACGGGGTAGGCATCTCCCTCGGCTTCAGTATCGAAATAGAGGGTTCGCTGGCCGGTGGAAGCCAGGGGGTAGGCGTCGAAAGCCGTAGGCACCTCTGCCTGCGCTCCCTGGGCGCCTGCGGCCAGAGCTGCAACCGCAGCCAACCGGATGGAGATTTGAGTAGCTTTTTTCATGGATATTTTTAGGATTGATTTATTTATGTAGTTCTATAATTCTTGATTGCTGTCAGGGTGGTGTGGCCGGTATACGCTGTCAGGAGGTGAGGGTCAGATATATGCCGCCACGCCGAATTTGATGTTGAAGATGTTGAACTTAAAGTTGGCGCCCGAGGCGAAGCGCGAGCCCTCCTCCACGCCGTCAGTGGTCTGACGCTCGTGGTGCATCTTGACGCCGAACACGCCGAACGACACGTTGAAGCTGACCTGATCCATGATGAACACCGTCACTCCGGGCGAGAAATTCAGCGCCAGAGTCATGGTATTCGTACGCGTATCGCGCAGCACATCGTTGTAGTAACGCTGGAAGCGCGACGATCCGGCCGAGAAGGCCAGCTCCAGCTCGTTGAAGATGCCGAAGCGGCGGTCGCGGCCAAGCCCCACATAGTTGCGGTAGGCGAAGGCCGACGAGTAGGAGCGCGAGTAGAAGCTCACATTCGAGAGCGTGAAGCTCAGGTCGTCGCCCATATCGAATCCCATGCTCCCCAGGTCAAGCATCATGCGCGTATAGTTGAAGTTGACGCCGATGCTCTGGTTGTTGCGGAAGAAGTAGCTGAACGAGGGCTGGAGCGAATAGGCTTTCACCTTGACATTCAGATCGGTAAGAATCGAGAGCATCTCGAAATTGTCTGTGCCGAACTCGCCGTAGGAGGCCATCAGGCCAAACGACCACTGCCCCTTGGGCACGAACAGATAGTTGAGCAGACCGCGGTCATAACGCCCGTAGTTGGCCTGCGGCAGGATGATGCTGACCGTATCGCCGCCCACTATCACCTTCTCGTCGCGGTCGTGGTTGTTGACCACGGCTGAGTCGAGCGGTATCTTCTCGCCGCGCGCGAAATGGCTCAGAATCGGGATGGCCCCACCCGGCGACGCCTCAGCCTTGGCCTGCGGCATTGCCGCGGTCAGCAGAAGCAGAAGCAATATGAAGTGCCTGAGTCGGATCATCACGTCGTTGAAACGGTTATCTTATTGTCGTTTAGCCATTTAGCTTTGCTTTCCGGAGCCACCTCTACAGGTAGAAGGCCACTCCGAAGGTGATGGAGAAGAGGTTGATGCGGAAATTGGCCGACTTGGTGTTGAGGTTGGCCTCATACACCTGGTCGGTGGTGGCCTTGATGTGATTATAGGAGAAGCCGAGCACTCCCACATTCACCTCTATGGCAGAATAATTGTTCAGGAACATCACGATGCCCGGTGCGAGGCCCACATGCACGTTCCATTGGTCCTGAAAGGTGCCCGTGAGGTCCTGACCGCGTCCGTTCACCACCTTGCTCTGCCCGCCCCCGATCTGCAGCTGCACCTCGTTGAACAGGCCGAACCTCCGGCTGTGGCCCAGCGAGATATAGTTGCGGAAAGCGGCCATGGCCGAGTATTCCTGCGAGATGTTGTAGAGATTGTCGATGGAATAATCGCTCTCGGAGTCGAGCACGAACGTGGCATTGTCCAGACGCGTACGCGTACGCTGGAAAACGAACTTGCCGCCGGCCGCCAGATTGTCGTGGAAGCAGTAAAGCAGCATCGGGCTCACCTTGAACGAGTAGGAATCGCCGTCGAGCTTTTCCACGATGAGAAACTGATAGTTTTTTTGATTCGACTGCGAGAAGTTGACGCTTACCCCCGTGATCCACTGGCCTTTAGGGATAAACGAAATCTGCTCGAGGCCGCGTTTGAACTCAACCTGAGCCCGCAGCGCCGAGGCAAAACAGAGTGCGAATGTCAAAAATATGAAGAGTTTCCTTATCAAAGTTCCGCTATGTTACTGTTCGTGGTCGCCTCCCCGCAGGCAGGAAAGCGAGCAAAATTCGCGGTAAAGTTAGCCATTTTTCGTCAAATCGCCACCCTCCGGCCTGTTAAATTCGGCTCCTGTGGCCAAAAATCGCTCATTTTTCGTGCGAAATAATTAAATTTGCAATGCGCAAACGCGTCTATGTTATATTCCGTCTGACAAATCAACAAAATTTGACACCTAAGATATGAAATTCAACTTCAAGATTCTGAGTTTAGCCGTGGCGATGGCCATAGGCTGCGGGGCTGTCGCCACAGCCTCTAATGTGGCCGGTCCCGACATCAAGGACCTCCTTAAAGGTGCGGCCGAGAAGATTCAAAACTCCAAGAGCGGCAGCCAAAACGCCTCAGGTTCAAGCAGTTCCACCGACTCTACCATTCTCTCCGGCATCAAGGGGCTGGTGGAAGGCGTAATGTCTGACACCAAGCTCGACGTAGCCGATATAGCTGGCAACTGGGCCTACTCCGAGCCTGCCGTAGCCTTCCAGAGCGACAACATGCTCAAGAGGGCCGGAGGCGCAGCCGCTGCCGGAGCCATCGAGAAGAAGCTCGCCCCCTACTACGAAAAAGTAGGCCTTAAAGCCCTGACTATCACCCTCAATCAGGACGGCACTTTCCAGTTCCTCATCCGCAAGCTGAAGCTCTCGGGCACCTTCGAGAAGGCCGCTGCAGAGCCCAACGGCGAATTCGTATTCCACTTCAAGGCGGGCAGGGTGCCTCTGGGCAAATTCAACGCCCACGCCGCCATGGTAGGCGACAAACTCTCGCTGACGTTCGACGCCTCCAAACTCATCACTCTGGTCAACGCCATAGCCAAATTCTCAGGCAAAGCTTCCGTACAGGCTGCCGCCTCCATGCTCAGCAGCTACGACGGCCTCAACTGCGGCTTCGCCCTCACCCGCGCCGCAGCGGCAAAATAATCCGGCCGTCGCGCATAAGGCTCCGCACTCTAAACCGCCGGGGAGCGCGGCGCGTTATATAATGGTAAGATGGCAGCGAAACGTGCAAATCCGTCAGCAAGGGAGCGCCTGACCATCTGGCGCCACAGCATCCTTCGGTTCACCCACCACTTTACCCCGGCTATCGACCTGGGCGCCAAGGTGCTGGGTGTGCTGACGTTCATCTCTGCCGTAGGGTGCCTGCTGCTGTCGGTCACCTTCGTAGGCTTCGAATACACCCCCGGCGCCATCAGCCGCTCCACGCGCCTGCTCCATGCCTTTCAGGGCGTATTCGCCGCCAATGTGATCTACAACATCCTGCTGCGCCGGAAGGCCACACGCACCGCCACACGCCCGCTCAAATGGGTAGTCGACATAGCTATCCTCCTGAGCCTCATTCCTTTACTCTACCCGCATCCTCAACATCCATGGATACCGGTGCTGGAGCATGTGCTCTACTCGCGCTGGCTGCTATGCTCAGTGCTCTGCGCCTATTCCGCCGTGGAGATATGCTACGGGGTGATTTCTGCCCTCGGAAAGCGCACCAACCCCTCGCTCATCATGGCCGTCAGCTTCCTGATCCTGATCTTCGGAGGGAGCCTGCTGCTGATGATGCCCAAATGCACCGTGGAGGGGATCACATTCGTGGATTCGCTCTTTGTGGCCACGTCGGCCGTCTGCATCACGGGGCTTACCCCCGTGGACATATCCTCAACGCTCACCCCCACGGGGCTGATGATTCTGGCTCTGATGATTCAGGCCGGAGGTCTGGGCGTGATGACCTTCACCAGCTTCTTCGCGCTCTTTTTCAGCGGCAACACCTCCATCTACTCCCAGCTGATGGTCAAGGACATGATCTATTCCAAGACCATCAGCCAGCTGATTCCCACGCTCCTGTATATCCTGGGGGTAACGGTTGTGATTGAACTGGCAGGGGCTGCGGCCATATTCCTGAGCGTCCATAACACACTGGGGATGAGCCTGCACGATGAGCTGGTGTTCTCGGCGTTCCATTCGCTGTCGGCCTTCTGCAATGCCGGATTCTCCAACGTGGAGGGTGGCCTGTCCAACCCCATGCTGATGGGCTCCAATCAGTCGATCTACCTCATAGTGTCGGTTCTGGTGGCTGCCGGCGGCCTCGGATTCCCCATCCTGATGAATCTGCGTCAGGCTTTCATGGCTAAATGCCGCGCTCTCCGCAACCGCCTGCACCATCGTCCGCCCGGCTCGGGTGCCCATCAGTTCGACCTGAACACCAAGATTGTGCTCTGCGCCACGGGGTGGATCTTCCTGATCAGCACCATTGCCTTCTTCCTGATGGAATACGACAACACCCTGCGCGACATGTCGCTGTGGAACAAGGCCGTACAGTCTGTTTTCAACTCATGGGTGCCCCGTTCCTCGGGATTCTCGTCGGTGCCGGCAGCCGGAATGCTCAATGTGACGCTGATTATGTTCGTGGTATTGATGTGGATAGGCGGCGGCCCGCAGTCTACAGCCGGCGGCGTCAAGGTGAACACATTCGCAGCTATGCTCCTCAACCTCAGGAGCATCGTGAAGGGGCGCACACGCGTAGTGGCCTTCAAACGCACCATAGCCACAGGCTCTCTGCGTCGCGCACACGCGGTAATCGCCTTATCCATAATATCTTACACCGTTTACGCCATACTACTCGTAGGCCTTGAGCCCCTGCTCTCCACCCGCGATCTGCTCTACGAAGCCGCCTCGGCCCTGTTCACCGTCGGCTCCTCGTTAGGGGTGACTCCCCTGCTCTCCCCATCGTCTAAAATACTGCTCTGCACGGCCATGTTTCTGGGGCGTGTAGGGCTGATCTCCCTGCTCATGGGCATCGTCGGCAGCCGCACAGAGCCGCGTGCACGTTTCCCCGAAGACTCGCTGATTATCAACTAACCAACCACCCTTTATAACCCACTCCCCGCTATGCGCTATCTTATTATCGGACTCGGAATCTACGGAACCAACCTGGCCAAAGACCTCACCGACATGGGTCATGAGGTCATCGGCGCCGACCGCGACCCGTCGCTGGTGGACGCCGTAAAAGACTATATCTCAACGGCCTACATAATCGACACCACCGACGAGGCGGCTCTGGCGGCATTGCCTCTCAAGAATGTGGACCATGTGATAGTGGCCATCGGGGAAAACTTTGGCGCCAGCATAAAGACCGTGGCCCTACTGCGCAAGGCCGGGGTACGCAAAATCTATGCCCGGGCCATCGACGACATCCATGAGGCCATCCTCGCAGGCATGAACGTGGAGCGTATTCTCAACCCGGAGCAGCGTGCGGCTCACGATCTGGCCAACGAACTGCAGTTGGGCTCAAAGGTGGAGACCATGCGGGTTGACCGCGACCGCTACATCATGCGGTTTGCCGCGCCGGAATATTTCTATCAGATTACATACGTCAACCTCCAGTCAGACGCCGTACTGGGGATGACCCTTGTCGGCGCATCACGCCCCGAGAAGGCCGAAAATGTGCTCGGTGTGACGTCGCGCTTCTACCGTCCCGTCGACATCAACGCCGCCGGCGAACGCGTCCTCCCCTCCGACGTGCTCATCTGCCTCGGCACCCTCTCCGACTTCCGCGCCCTCACCCGCCACCTTTAACCCCCGCTTATACACCGAAAAGCGGAAACCGTGAAGCGGAAAACAGGAAGCAGAAACCGCCCCAGCCCATCCTCCCCTTGCCTCACTGTGATAAAAGACGCAGTCTTTTATCCCCTTCCCGTGGATCCGCCCTCCCGCAGGAAAGCGGAAAACGGCATAATCTTCGCTGTGCTAAGATACCGTCAGGGTTGTGCCGGGCGTGAAGGGATGGTCATCGAGGCTCAGAAGCAGTGCCAGACGCGCCACAGGGAGCGGGTCATCGGCAGCTTCTATCTTAATCGTGTAATGTCTAAGCGATCGGGCGCTATCATCAGCGGCCGGGGCAAGCTGTGCGTCTTTACCGGCGCGCGGTGCAAGCGGTGTGCCGCCTTCGGATGCTGAGGCAAAACGGATTATGCGGCTGTAAGGGTTCTCTACAGGCTGGGAGGCTCTGCGGGCAGAAAGATTTTCTACAAGGAGGCCGCTGAGCCGTTCGTCACTATTGAGCAGCATTATGTCAAGGTCGCTCCAGAGATGATACAGTTCGCCGAGAGTGGATGTCAGGGCATCAGGG
The DNA here is from genome assembly GCA_945916235.1 of uncultured Porphyromonadaceae bacterium. Taxonomy (GTDB): domain Bacteria; phylum Bacteroidota; class Bacteroidia; order Bacteroidales; family Muribaculaceae; genus UBA7173. The sequence goes on from CAMEGQ010000035.1 coordinate 22,988, forward strand.
GTCTCTGGGTTCGGGCCGAGGCAACGCGCTCCCGACTGCTGTGCGAACTCCCGCGACTGCGCACTTGTGGCATCCCCGGCGAAGAACGCCACCCGGCATCCTCCGTCGACAAAGGCTTTCACCATCGCCTGCCCCAGCGGCGACATACCGTCGGCCGCGAGCACGCGCCGCGACGGGAAGCGGAAGCGCAGATACCCCGCATTGCGCCCCGAGGGGGTCAGACGCGAATGGTACGACGGCGCCGCTCCGCCATTACGGCGAAGTTCGTCCATCTTCCGCTCCAGATAGTTGTCAGCCATA
>CAMEGQ010000036.1 GCA_945916235.1 uncultured Porphyromonadaceae bacterium
GACTTTAACGGTCGAATATCCCTGTTTTCGAGTATTTTATTCAGACGTGTTCCTTGTTTCATTGTCGGCGATTGCTTAATGCCTTACATTTGCAATATAGAATAAACAACAAACAAACCAATCATCATAGAAAATGAAACAAATTTTTACTTTCCTTATGGCTCTTGCCATCAGTCTCATTCCGGCCACGGCTTAGGAAACTACCGTTCATTAGAACATTAAAAAATTTCGAACACATGATAAGAAACTTACTTTTCACAATTCTTGCTTTATGCGCAAGCCTCCCGATGCATGCGGCCTTTACAGTCGACGGCATCAGCTACGAGATCATCGAAGATTCACAAAACGTCTCGGTGGCAGCAGGAACATTAACCTACTCAGGAGATATTGTCATACCCCCAACGGTGACATACGACAATTGCACATATAAGGTGACAACAATCGGCAACAGTGCTTTCACAAATAGCACCGACCTGACGTCGGTGGCCTTTCCGGAATCGCTGACTAAAATAGGCTCGTACGCCTTCTATGGTTGTAGCGGCCTGACGGCACTCTCCTTGCCGAACTCGCTAACGTTAATAGACGAGGCTGCTTTCGGGGCCTGCACCGGCCTGAAGTCAGTCTCATTCCCGGAATCGCTGACGAAAATGGGCGAGGCCGCTTTCATCGACTGCACCGGCTTGACGTCGGTCACATTACCGGAATCGCTGACGACAATGTATCGGAATGTTTTCTATGGCTGTACCGGCTTAAAGTCGGTAGCCTTGCCTAAATCGCTGACGTTGATAAATCAGTCGACCTTCTATGGCTGTACCAGCCTGACATCGGTCTCCTTTCCGGAATCGCTGACTAACATAGGGAAGTATGCTTTCTATGGCTGTACCAGCCTGACTTCGCTCGCCTTGCCGAAGCCGCTGTCGACAATAGACAAGGGTGCTTTCCAAAACTGTACCGGCCTGACGTCTGTCACCTTCCCGGAATCACTGACACAAATAAACGAGAGTGCTTTCCAGGGTTGCACCGACCTGACATTGGTCGCATTCCCGGCTTCGCTGACTACCCTGGGGTGGTATACTTTCAGCGGCTGCACCTCTCTTAAGTCGGCCTCCTTCTCGAAATCGACGAAGTGCAAATATACGGGGTATCACACTTTCGAGGGCTGCACCGCCTTGACGTCGGTTACTTTCTCTGACTCGCAGAATCAAATAAGTCCTTATACCTTCAAAGACTGTACAGGGCTGACATCGGTCACCCTCCCTGAAGCCCTGGAACTAATGGGGAATTATGCTTTCAGCGGCTGTACTGGACTGACGTCGGTCGCCCTCCCAGAATCGCTGACGGAGATGGGGGAGAACACTTTCGAGGGCTGTACCGACCTGAAGTCGGTCACTTTTCCGGCTTCACTGACAACCATACAGAGGTTTGACTTCTCCGGCTGTACGGGCTTGACGTCGGTCACCCTCCCTGAATCGCTGGCGACAATCGAAAATGAGGCCTTCAGTGGCTGTATCGGCCTGAAGTCGGTCACCTTCCCGGATGCGCTGACGACAATCGGGAATAAAGCTTTCTATGGCTGTGCCGGACTGACGTCTATTTTTATACCTTCTACTGTTAAGTCGATAGGCTATGCTGTTTTCGGTGGCTGCACAGGTCTGAAAAAATCGGCATACCCCAATACGATGTATAGTCCTTTCAGCTGGGGTTACGCTGTTTCATACAATCCGGCAGAGGATGTCGTTGAAGGTGGCCTGGTTTATGGTCCGAACAAATCGTCAATTCTTTTCGCTCCCATTGATTTGGAGGGCGAATACACAATTCCCGAATCGGTTACTTCCATCGGCGAATCCGCTTTCCTCTGTTGCTCAGGGATGACCGCGGTTGTTGCACCTGTTGCTGTGCCGACTATGGACGACAATTCGTTCGAAGGGCTCTATGATACGGTCGAACTTAAAGTGCCTTGCGCTTCCGCCATCAATTACATAGAATCGAACTGGTGTCAATTCAAGAACATCACATACTCCGACGCCGAAGCAGGTGTAAGCGAATACGCCAATGCGTCGAGTGGCCTTACCTATCGCCTTATTCCCGATCTGACCGGTGCACGTAACCGTGCTGCCGTCATAGCCGGCGACTATTCGGCGCTGACCGACGTGACCATCCCCGAACTCATTGCCGTCGACAACACCTCTTACTATGTGGACGCCATATGCAACGGCGCTTTCAAGAATTGCACCGGGCTGACTTCAGTTTCGTTCAATGCTCTCAACTCTGCTACCTCCATTGGAGATTATGCGTTCAGCAACACCGGCATAAGCGGAATCATTCTGCCCGCCACCGTCAAAAAGATTGGAGCCTATGCGTTTAGCGACACAAAACTCACTTCAATAGCGATTCCTGCCGGAGTCACGGCAATCGAAGAAGGAACTTTCAGCAACAGCGCATTGCAAACGGTTACCCTTAACGAGGGCCTCGAAACAATCGGACGAGAGGCGTTCAGCATGAGTGACGAGAAGAATGTCTCGTCAATCTATATTCCCTCGACGGTAAAGAGCATCGGCCAGGATGCCTTCTATAACTTCACTGCCGCCTCGGTAAATATTTCGGACGTGGTGAAATGGTGCGGAATAGATTTTGACTCTTTCACCTCCAACCCCTTGTCTAACAGCCACAAGCTGTTGGTCAATGAAGTGCCGGTTTCAAATCTGTCCATTCCGGCAGGCGTGTCGATAATCAAACCGTATGCATTCTCCGGCTGCACATCTTTGGAAGGGGTGAACTTCAATGAAGGCTTGCAGACGATTGGCGATTATGCTTTCTTTAATTGCAACATTTCATCGGCAGTAATCCCAGGCTCAGTCACGACCATTGGAGCCGGCGCATTCTATAGCTATAAAGATTACACGACGGAAGAGGAGACCGACGAATCCGGTTTCAATCTGACTCTTGTATACGGTTCAGAGCCTATAGAGATTGCCTACGACTCATTCCCCTCAATTTCCAAGCTGACCTGGGACCGTCCCTGGGGCTATTCTTACTTTGACACGGAACATCTGACCGAACTCAACATCGGCAACTCGGTCAAGGAAGTGCCCGCATACAAATTTCCGTATGCCACCAAGCTTGAATCGCTGAATTTCGGCGCCAATGTTGCCTCTGTCGGTGACTATGCCTTCAGCAATTGCACCGGTCTGACCAAGGTCACATTCTCGCCCGCGCTCACAACCATTGGCGAGAGCGCATTCGCAGTCTGCACCGGCATCAACGACATCATCTTCGGAGCCAACGTGACCCAAATCGGAGCAAATGCCTTCAACGGTGCTCCAGTCAAGAATATCTTTATCACAGCCCAGACTCCTCCCGTGGCCGCAGACGACAGCTTCAGTGACTTCACCGGCTCGCTCTACGTGAAGGACAAGGAAACCTGGAGCAAATACCACGAATCGGAATACTGCTGGAATAAATTCGGGCAATATGTGGAGCTCGTCGAGCCCACCGGCATGACTACAGGCAACACTGACATCAGTGGAAATGAAGGCGACAAGATACAGCTTACAGTAGTCCTTCAACCCGAAAACGTGACTCTTCCGGAACTCTACGCCTATTCAACCGATGAAAGCGTGGCCACGGTCGACAAGAACTTCTTGGTGACCATCCACGATATAATCAACGAAGAAGACACTGACAAGGCACGCGCACTTAAAAGTAGAGCAGCCGACACACGCACCTGCCAGATTATCGTCAAGTCGCTTTACGCCAACGGCCCCGAGGCTCAATTCACCATCATGGCAGGCAAAGTGTCAGGCGTCGACATCATAGTTGACGACGGCGACAAGGACAACGGCGATATCGACTGGAATGCCCCCATGAAAGTCTACGACTTCAACGGCATACACGTCTCCGATACAACCGAAGGCCTTGCACCCGGTTTCTACATTGTCAACCAGAGTAAAGTTTCCAAGAAAATTCTCGTCAAATAATCAAGTCCCAATTACGTTAATGCCAACCATTTTCATAATCCAATCATGAAAAAGTTTTCTGTAATCTTTGCCGTGGCTGCCATTGCTCTGGCGGCATCGGCCGAGCAGCCGGTATTCAATCACCTTGGCGCCGGTATAGGCGTCGGCACCAACGGTATCTCCATTGAAGTGGCTACACCCATTACCGACTGGGTGCAGATGCGAGCCGGCGTATCGTTCATGCCCGGTATCACTTTCAACTCCGATGCCGAGGTCAGCTACACGGCAGCCGGCATGCACCGCACAAGTTCGGTCGACCTCAAGGGTGACCTTGGCCGCACACAGGGTCAGGTGATCTTCAACATCTATCCCATGACGACCCGCATCCCTCTGTATGTAGCAGTCGGCGCGTACTTTGGCGGCCGCGACCTGGTGAAAATCACCGGCCACAGCGATGAACTCGAGCAGGTCGGCGGCGGTGACGTTGTTATCGGCGACTACATCATCCCGGTCGACAGCCACGGTAATGTCGAAGGCGGTTTGCGAGTCAAGTCGTTCCGTCCCTATGTGGGTCTCGGCTGGGGTAAAGCCATCCCCGGCAAGTTGCTCAATTTCAGTATGGATCTCGGTGTGCAAATTCACGGTACTTCCGAACTATATTCCAAGTACGGCACCATCAACACCGCCGATATTGACGACGACAACACCTTCAACAAGATCCGCGACAAACTCAAAGTATACCCCACACTCACATTCCGCCTCGGCTTCCGCGCCTTCTGACGGCGCAATCGCCCTGAGCAACATTCTCGACGTCCTCTACATCATCGGCGTCAAGAAAAGACCAATTAATCGAAATCACTGTCAAAAATAATCAATTTTCATATAATTCGGATAATTCTGAGAATTCTGAGAAGAGGGGGAGTATGGTGGCGGATTTATAGGGAGGATGGGACGCGATTAGCGACTTCTCAAAGATAGAGCAGGGGGCGAGCCGCAGACTGTTGGCTCGCCCCCTACACATGTGTATCAGAAGGGTATTGGCGGGATTATTTGCCGGAGTTGGAGGTGGAGGCATCGAGGGCGTCAGCATTGGAGGCATCGAGGGCGCCGGTGAGGGAGGCGTCGATGTCGGCGTCGGAGACGGTGCTGTCGGTGAGGTTGCCGGCGAGATACTGGTCGTAGGCCGACATGTCGATAAGTCCATGGCCCGAGAGGTTGAAGAGAATGACTTTGGCCTCGCCCGTCTCCTTACATTTTTTGGCTTCACGGATGGTTGCTGCGATGGCATGGCATGATTCCGGAGCGGGGATGATGCCTTCGGAACGCGCAAAGAGGCTTCCGGCTTCGAACGATTCGAGCTGAGGGATATCGACTGCCTCCATCAGATGGTCCTTAAGCAGCTGCGATACGATGGTGCCTGCGCCATGGTAGCGAAGGCCGCCGGCGTGAATGTTGGCCGGACGGAATCCGTGGCCCAGCGAGAACATCGGGAGCAAAGGTGTATAGCCAGCCTCGTCGCCGAAATCATAGCAGAATTTGCCGCGCGTAAGTTTGGGGCACGACTCCGGTTCGGCGGCGATGAAACGCGTATGCGATTTCCCCTTCTCGCCGGCGATGCGATGGCGCATGAAGGGGAAGGCGATGCCGCTGAAATTGGAGCCTCCGCCGAAGCAGGCTATGACCATGTCGGGGTATTCGCCTGCCATCTCCATCTGCTTTTCGGCCTCAAGGCCGATAACGGTCTGATGGAGCGACACGTGGGAGAGTACCGAGCCGAGGGTATATTTGCATTTGGGAGTGGTCTGAGCCAGCTCGACGGCTTCGGATATGGCTGTGCCGAGCGAACCCTGATGGTTGGGCGTCTGAGTCAGGATATCTTTGCCGGCGCGAGTAGACATGGAGGGGGAAGGAGTGACCTGCGCACCGAACGTCTGCATGATGCTGCGTCGGTAGGGTTTCTGCTCATATGAAATCTTCACCTGATATACTGCTGCATTGAGGCCGAAGAGGCTTGCGGCATAAGCCAGCGAGGCGCCCCACTGGCCGGCACCCGTCTCAGTGGTGACATTCTCCACGCCCTCCTGTTTGCAATAATAGGCCTGCGGGATGGCGGAATTAAGTTTATGGGAACCCATGGGGCTTACACTCTCGTTTTTAAAATATATGTGGGCCGGAGTGCCGAGAGCTTTCTCCAAACCATAAGCACGCACCAGAGGGGTGGTGCGGTAATATTTGTATTTCTCGCGCACTTCCTCAGGAATCTCAATCCAGCGGTCGGTGGTGTTGAGTTCCTGACGGCAACATTCTTCGGCGAAGATCGGGAACAGATCCTCGGCTTTGAGCGGCTTATGAGTGGCCGGATGGAGCGGGGGCAACGGCTTGTTGGGCATGTCGGCCTGGATGTTGTACCAATAGTGAGGAACCTCGGATTCAGGAAGTATATAACGCTTGGTGATTTCGGGCTGATTGTTAGAGTGTTTGTCCATAGGATGGTGATTAAATATTAATTATTATACCGTTTTTATTGAATATTTTGCGTGTTATGCACATCAAAATTAGATATTTATTCTCAAACTTCCAAATATTTTCTATAGAATTTATGGCTGATCGACGATTTTTTCTTCAGGGTTCTAAACCATCAGGCGCAAGACATTGTCGTATAAAGTAGAAAGTAAACAACTCGATTCCATCACAAACGACATGAAAACGAACTACACCACCATCATCGCCGCCATAATTCTGGCAGCAGGTATTGCCATCTTAGGATTCAGCATCAAGGACGGCATCGACAACATGGCATTCCGCGACCGTCAGGTGACGGTAAAAGGGTTGGCCGAACGCGAAGTGGAAGCCAACCATGTGATCTGGCCGCTGCAGTACAGCGTAGCAGGCGACAATCTGATATCGCTTTACGACAAAGTGACCGCCTACAATAATGTAATCACCCAATTCCTGACGTCGAACGGCATCGACAAGTCGGAGATTTCCATCAATCCGCCCGAGACTTACGACGCGCAGACAAACCAGTATTCGTCGGGCAATTTCCGCTACAACTACTCGCTGAGCTGCACGGTGACGGTCAACACGACCAAGGTAGACAAAGTGCGCGAACTTCTCAACCGCCAGAGCGACCTGCTGAAGGAGGGTATCCCCTGCTCCAACTCATACATCAACTATGAGTACACATCGCTCAATCAGATTAAGCCCGACATGATAGCCGAGGCCACGAAGAATGCACGCGCCGCAGCCGCCCAGTTTGCCGAGGATTCCGACTCGAAGATCGGCAAGATGAAATCGGCATCGCAGGGACAATTCTCCATTGACGACACATCTTCGTCGACCCCCTGGATGAAGAAAGTGCGAGTGGTATCGACCATCACCTACTATCTGAAAGACTAAAAAGAGAATGGGGAGAAGGGGAAATTATTAAAATTTTTACAAGTTCATATAAGTTCTTATAAATCTGATAATTGGGGGAGTGGGGAGGATGGGTGGTGGGGAAAGTGGCGGAAATTTTGTAACTTTGCCATCATCAACCGACAAAATGGATTAATATGGCAGAGCTTGGAGTGAAAATAGGCGGTCTTGAATTGAAGAATCCGGTACTGACGGCATCGGGCACCTTCGGATACGGCACGGAATTTGCTGATTTCGTGGATCTGGAGCGTCTTGGCGGTTTCATAGTCAAGGGAACGACGCTTGAGCCGCGTCAGGGCAATCCCTATCCGCGTATGGCCGAGACGCCATCGGGGATGCTCAACGCCGTGGGGCTTCAAAACAAGGGGGTCGATTATTTCACAGAGCATATCTACCCGCAGATCAGCGGACTGGACACTCAGGTAATGGTCAACGTATCGGGGGCCTGCCCTGCCGACTATGCCGAGGTATGCCGCAGAATTGCCGAACGCTGTCCGGCGATTAAAGCTGTCGAGATCAATATCTCATGTCCGAATGTGAAGCAGGGAGGTATGGCCTTCGGCACCACATGCGAAGGTGCGGCCGAAGTGACACGCGCCGTGCGTCAGGCGTGGCCGCATACGATGATTGTAAAGCTCTCGCCCAATGTCACCTCAATCACAGATATAGCCCGCGCCGCAGAGGGCGAGGGGGCGGATGCGGTGTCGCTGATCAATACCCTGCTTGGGATGGCAGTCGATGTGGAGCGCCGCCGGCCGATGCTGTCGACCGTAACCGGCGGACTCTCGGGACCATGCGTGAGGCCAGTGGCTGTGCGTATGGTATGGCAGGTTGCCAAGGCTGTAGGCATCCCGGTAGTGGGCCTCGGCGGCATCATGAATGCCCGCGACGCGCTGGAATTCATCATGGCCGGTGCAACGGCTATCGAAGTCGGTACGGCCAACTTCGTTGACCCCTCGGTGACGGTAAAGATTGTGGATGGTATCAACGAATATCTCGACCGCCACAACCTCACCCTCGCCGAAATCCGAGGTTGCATCTAAGGATTTTGTAGTGTCAGCGGGCTGAGGCCGACTGAAGAATGTAGGGGAATGGAGGCCGGAGAGCTACCGGCGAATTGCCCTGCAGCGAGTGCATGGTGGCTACGGCCGAATCGAGCGAGGCGGTGGTCTGCGCGGCGATGAAGTAGCGCTCGTCGGCATCGGCCAGAAGTGTAGGCGAAGGGCATCCGGCGGCGGCAAGGCGCTTCATCACCGACGAGGCATTGAAGCGCTGCTTGAATGAGGCTACCACCACATTGTATTTCAGGGCCTTACCATCTACTCCGCCTTCCACACATTTCACATACATCCCCTTCAGCGGGATAGAGTCGCCGCGAAACAGCGTGCGCGGTATGGCTTCTTCGCGCGCTATGGCGGCGATTTCCTCCTGAGTCAAGCCCTCGTTGCGCTTTTCGAGAGCGCGCTCATAAGCCTGACGATAGTTTGCCTCGGTGGTTTTGCAGCCCGAGAGGGCGGAAGCTGCCGCAATCAGCAGAACAGAGGCCACAAGGCCCGTAAGAGAATTTTTCATCCGATTCAAATTCATTAAATTTTAAATTTACCGAGCTGGATCACTTCGAGGTCGCGCATATTCTCGCCGTCGATGACGAGAGTGACCAGAGTGCGCTCCTTCTGCCAACCGGCGTGGCCGGCTGCTCCGGGATTGATATGGAGCACCCCGTATTCCTTGTCGTACATCACCTTGAGGATATGGGAATGGCCGCATACGAACAGACGTGCGCCCGAATCGACAATATGGCGCGGTATGCCGGAGCGATAACGGCCCGGATAACCGCCTATATGCGTCAGAAAAACCTTCACCCCCTCGACCTGAAACTCCAGCGCCTCGGGGAAATAACGGGCCACCTCGCCCGAGTCGATATTGCCGCGCACGGCCCGTACCACCGGCGCCACCTCCTCAAGCCGGCGTATGACATCCACACAGCCGATATCGCCGGCATGCCAGATTTCGTCGCACCCCTTGAAATGGCAGGCAAAACGCTCGTCCCAGGCCGAATGAGTGTCGGAAAGTATTCCTATCTTCTTCATTGTCAGTCGAAATTAGTCAGAATCATGGTCTGGCGCGGCGAGAAGGTCATCTCCTCCGCGATGACGACGGGCTGACCGGTAATGATATCCTTCATTTTAGTGCCGTAAGGGAGGATTTCCACCGTGCGCTCCATAGTAGTGGTCAGATCGGAATCGGTGCCATTCAGGAGCACCACCACCTGCTTGTCGCCCAGACGGCGCTCATAAACGTACAGGCAATTCTGCGGCATAAAGTGTTTGAGCGAGCCCTTGGCGATGACATCATTGGCAACGCCACGACGCCATTGGAGCAGACGGGAGAGATAATTCCATGCCTCATTCTGTATAGGAGTGCGACCCTCGGGGGTGAAAACGCTGACGCTGTCGCCCTCGAAGCCGCCCGGCATATCCAGACGGATATACCCGTCGGACACCTTCTTCGAGCCGTTCATGAGCACTTCAGTGCCGTAATACAGCTGCGGAATACCACGCGAGGTAAGGAGGAAGGCCAGCGCCTGTTTCCACGGCCCGAGATCGGAGGGCATCTCAGGCAGAAAGCGGTCGGTGTCGTGATTGTCAAGGAAAGTCAGAATCTTCTGCGGGTCAGGGAAGAGATAGTCGAGCGCCAAATGATCGTAGAGATAGTTGAGGCCCGTCCAAGGGGTGGTTTCCTCGAAGAACATCTTATCCTTGTCGATATTTAGCTTGAAGTCCATCACCGTGGGGAGATTGGTCTCCACGGGGTTCATCTTATTGCCGGCCTGCCAGAAGGCCGAACCGGCCTCGTTGCCATACCAGCATTCGCCTACGATATTGAAGTTGGGGTATTCCGTCAGGACCGACTTAATCCATTGAGCCATAGCGCGCTCATCGGCGTAAGGATAAGTATCCATGCGGATGCCGTCGATTTTCGACGATTCGATCCACCATATCGAGTTCTGGGTGAGATATTTAAGCAGATGAGGATTCTTCTGGTTTAGGTCGGGCATTTCGGCCACGAACCATCCGTTGACCGTATGGTCGAGGTCATAGTCGGAGACGTAAGGGTCATGGATGGTAGAGAGGCGGAAATTGGTTAACTCCTTGCCGTCGGGGTGATTGTACCAGTCGGCCGTAGGCATGTCCTTCATCCAGGGATGGTTGGAGCCCGAATGGTTGAAAATCATATCCATCACCACCTTGATGCCGCGCTTGTGAGCATCGGCCACGAGGCCCTGCCAGTCGGCGTTAGTGCCGAAACGCGGGTCGATGCGATAATAGTCAGTGGTAGCATAGCCATGATAGGAGCCTTGCGGCATATCGTTTTCAAGCACAGGGCACGACCAGATAGCCGTCACGCCCAGAGAGTCGAGGTAGTCGAGATGGTCGCGGATGCCACGGATGTTGCCGCCGTGGCGTGTGGAAGGTTGAGAGCGGTCCACAGCCGGATTATATTCCAGAGTGGCAATTTCCTCAGCAGCCACTGCATCGCCCTGGGCAAAGCGGTCGGGCATCAGCAGATAGAGCACGTCGGCGGCTGAAAAGCCGGTATACTCTTCCGGACGGCGGTCGCGGGCTTTCAGCTCGTAGTCGAGCGTATGTTTGCGGCCTTTGAGATTGAAGCGGACAGGCATTTTACCCGGCTTGGCGTCGGGGGAAATCCTGAAGTAGAGGATTTTATAGTTTTTGCTGTCGATCTTGGCATCTTCAATAAGGGTGACGCCGGGATAGTCGGCCGTCACGGTAGCCCCGGCGATATCAGGTCCGGTGACCATCAGCTGGAGAGTGTCGCAGGCCATGCCTACCCACCAGTAAGGAGGTTCCACGTTAGTAATCATAGGTGGCTTCTTGGCTCCGAACATCGAAGCTCCGGCCATCAGCGCCGCAGCGATCAATCCAAATCGTTTCATAGTCTGATTTTGTAGAATGTAAGTCTGGAGCGGCAGAATCATCCGCTCAACTGCAAATATAAACAATTTTCCGGAATCTTCGGTGCAGTCAGATCCGGATAAGACGCGGATAAGACGCGGATAAGGCGAGCCGCAAGGCGGATCAAAGCCGGATAAGGCGGATGAAATCGGCCACGAGGGCGTTGGCCGCCGGGTCGGCATAGACCGGAGGCACCTGGAAATAACGCAGTTCAAGGATGTTTTCACCCGCAGTCAGATGGACGCGGAGCGGATTGGAATAGGCCGACAGATGCTGCCATCCGTCGTCGTTGAAGTCCGGCTGCCAGAGCGTCTGCTGCGGGAATACGAACACACCGGCGCGAACCTCGTTGACCGTCAGGAAGCGGAACGCGGCGGCACGACGGCGGGCATTGACCAGTCCAAGCCCCGAAAGATAATGGACGTCGACCAGATAATCGCCCTCGCGGGCTATGGTGACGGGGATGCGCAGGTTGCGGTTGACCGTGCGGCTGCTCTCTACCAGACGTGCCGCAATTTTACGGTCGGAGATCACCTTCGTACCGCTCTTAGCCACATCTGCAAGCCAGATCTGGCGAGCGGTACCCGGACACGAGTAACCGTGGGGAAGTGCCGGGAATCCGCATAGACCGCCTCTGCCCTCGGCCGCAATCATCACCTCGGAATAATCAGAGGCCGGGGTGAACTCAAAGCTGCGGCCGCTCCACGACATCAGAGGCACACCATTGAGCCATGCGCGGTAGCTGCCTCCATCGCCCGAGCCCGGGAGCACGGCAGCGCGCAGCGGAGCTATCCACTCCACCTTCGGAGCTGCCGGGAGCGTAAAGGTTCTTCCGGAGAAGCCCGACGAAATACGGCCTTCATCAGTATCAGAAGAACCCGCAAGCGGCATGACGTCATAGGTGTCAGCACCGGCCAAGTGGATTTCAATCTCATGGTGCCCCTCGACAGAAGCGGCAACAAAGGGATCGGACGGATGGCCGTCGAGCGTAAACGATGCCAGTTTGTTTCCTGTGCCGACGAGGGTAATGTCGAGCGTGGCGCGACGCCAGCGAAGATTCTCCACGCGCGTGTCAGAGCCGAACCATCGCGGCACAGCCGGGGCGAACGTCAGGCGCGAAGGCTCGAAGCCAAGGCCCAGCAGTCCGCGCATCACCACCGACGTCAGGGCATCGCAATCGGAGGCCGCGCCACCGCGGTCAAGAATCTGTCGGCCTGAGCCGGCCACAAGAGCACCCAGCGCCCGTTCGTATTCGGTATATGCCCCAGAGCGGGCCGCTGCAGAGGTCCAGAGCGCCATCAGACGCAACGAAGGAGCGGCTGCCGGGGCATCCTCCGGCACCGGCCACCACCGGGCAGGCTCCCGGCCGGAAGCGGCTATGGTTCCGATGGCCGTGCGGGTCATAACCTCGGGGAATGCGCCGGTGACAGCCGCCATCGTAAGCGTGGGAATATCAGCCACATCGACAGGCACAGGCCACAAGGTGCTCCCGCAGGCGACAGCGCTCAGCATTCCTGGCCGAGCGAGCCAGAACATGCGGCAGATGTCGTTGGTCATCGTATCGGCATCAAGGCCGAAATCGGGCAGGTCGGTGCGACCTCGATAGTTCTCCCCCACTTCGCCGATAGCCTCCATAGTCTGCAAAAACGAGGCATAAGCCGTGTTCAGGCTCAGCGAATGAGCCATAAGCAGCTGCGTCTGCCCCATCCATTGAGGGAGCAGCCCACCGGAAGCCGCCATCGGTGAAGATACCCCGCCAAAGAGACCTGTGTGGGGGTTGTAGCTGACCCTCAGGTCAGTCTCAGCCACGTTCGCTCCCACCTTGGCCACGAGCGAAATCCAGCGAGGATTCATCGTGGCGGCAGCTGTCTCAGCGGCTGCCATCAGCCACAGTGGAGCGTCGTTGACCTGCGGCCATCCGCAGCCGGCGGTCTCTTCGGGTATCACCCAACCATCTCTGAGATGCGCCTTGAGAGCCTCGACAGCTCCCGGACGCAGCGGATTGAGCACAATCGACTGGCATAGCTCATCGATGGGGACGCGCACGGGCAGGTCGGTATCTGCCGATACCTCAGCCGACGACTCCAGACGGCACAGCGCGTCGATAATGGGATAAGCACTGTGCAGCCGAATCCCCTCACGACCCGATGCGGCATAGTCGGGCGAGCCGACAAGGAGCGAGCGGACCGTGTTGCCGTCGATACGCACCTGAATCAGCGAATCGCCCACAGCGCGCAGAGCCACGCCGTCGGCCATCAGCAGCGAGTCGGGGCGGAGGGTGAAACCATCGCCGCGGCAGACGAGTTCGGCCCGGGCGGAATCATCCGGGCCTTTACACCCTGAAAATATTGGCGCACAAAGGATTATGGCCGCCGTGGGGGCGGCCATAATGGTTCGGGAAATTGTGCGCAATATTCTCATTATCAGATATTACCAGATCTTCTTGGAGATTTCTTCGGGGACAGCGTCCTTATGAACCAGGATGCTGATGGTCTTAGCCTTGAAATAGGGCATCGACACATAGAAGAAGCCGTCGTAGACCTGATTTGTATCCCAGGAATTTTTCACTTTATAGAATTTGTTCCCCTTCTGATCTTTGGCGATGCCGACGATTTCCATACCGTGGTCGTCGGTGGTCTCCTGACGGTCGAACATATCCTGGCGGACCTGCTGAGTCACCTCAATCTCCTCCACCGGGCCTTTGATGTCGTACTGCTTGTCTTTGCGCTCCTTGTCGCTGAGATGAACCCAGCGCGAGAGTTCCGTACCCTCCATGTCGGCGGCGGTGCGCACCTTGGGCATTACGGCAAAACCCTCTTTCCATTTGAAGCCGTCCTCGCTGACATCGGCAGCCCAGACCACGGGATAACCCTTCTCCAGAGCGTTGTCGACGATAGCCTGCAGCTCGTCGAGAGGTACATTTTCGTAAGCCTCCCAGAGCCAGTTGTCGGCCACTTCCATCACAAACGGCTCATAGAAAGGATGATGGGTAAACGAAGTGACAGGCACATAGTCGTCGGCATTGAGGCCCAGCGACTTGGCGTAGCTGATGGGAGTGTAGCTCTTGCCGTCGACAGTGAACGTCTCGGGCACTTCGCCCAGAAAAGCGTCGAGGATAGCCTCGTATCCCTTGCGCCAGGCTGTGGACAGGCGCTTGTTGGGCTTCTTGATTACCACATCGAGGTAAGCTTTCAGTATGCCGTCGAGTTCGTTATGTATATGCTTCTCCTCGCCATAGTGAAGGCCGGTATATATGCTGTCGGGCATGGCGCCGTAACGGCTCCATACGTAAGGCACATCCATGATGCTGCCGCCGGCGGCGAAATTGGTGCCGCCATACATGCGCACATAGCGGTCGGCCTTGTCCAGATAGCACTGGCGCACGGTGAACATCTCGCTGAGGTCGGTCGGTTTGCCACCCTGGCGTACGATTTCGTCCTCAAACATCGAAGTACCGGAGAAGCACCAGCATGTGCCGCTCTTGTTCTGATCCTTCACCGAAGTGGTAGGGATGGTGACAACTTCTGTGAACACGAAGGCAGTGTCCTTGGCCACAGAGTCAGCGGCCTCCTCCTGAGCGGGAGCAGCGGGGGTAGCCAGAGGATCTTCGGCTGCGAAATTGCCGAAGGCCGATGCCGATACCGCACAGGCGGCTACGGCAGCAAATGCATAGATGCGTGATTTCATATCTGATTGATTTATTTTTTGTTATCGATTTGTTTCAGGAGGGTTTCCACAGCTGTGTGGAGCTGGCGGTCGTAGCCGGCCTTGATATCCTCGGGAGAGTTGTAGACCTTTACATCGGGCTCCAGCTGAGTGTTTTCAAGATAGTTGCCCTCGGCGGTGCGGTAGCCGATGACAGGGATACCGAACACCAGAGAGGGATCCTGCATGGTCACCCAGTTGACCGAAGTCATGGTGCCGGGCACGGGAGCGCCCACCACCTTGCCGATGCCCTGATGCTGGTAGACCCATGGAGTGCCGTGGGCATTGCTGTAGCAGGGTTCGGCCACGAGCATTACCGAGGGTTTGTTCCACCTGCGCGAAGGCATGTCGCAGACATCCTTGCCGCGGATCTCCTGTGTGAGATATTTCTTGCCGGTGAAGAGCACCTCGATATCCTCATGCATGCGGCCGCCGCCATTCCAGCGGATATCGATCACCACGCCCTCGCGGTTGGCATATTTGCCGAGAAGGTCGGCATACATCGGGCGGAACGATTCGTCGGCCATGGAGGGGATGTGGACGTAGCCCAGACGGCCGTTCGACCAGCGGTCGACATCGGCTGCACGGGCGCTAACCCAACGGTCGTAGAGCAGCGAATTCATGCGGTCGTTGGTCACGGGGATGACCACTTCCGACACCTTTGCGCCGTCGGGGGTGGTGAATTCCACCAGAGTCTTCTTTCCGGCCAGGTCGGCCAGAAGCGTAGCCATATCTGTGTCGGCCTTGACGGCAACGTTGTTGACTGAAGTGACCACGGCACCCTTGGCCATCTGCGAAGCGGCCTTGTCGAACGGGCCGTTGACCACCACTTCATCGACCTTCAGGCCGTCGCCCTTATAGTCGAGGTAGTAGAGCAGACCCAGCGACGCCGTAACGTCGCCGTTGGCTGAACGGCCTGCGCGATAACGGCCTCCAGTGTGCGACACATTGAGTTCGCCCAGGATTTCGCTGAGCATCTCGGCGAAGTCGTAGTTATTGTTGATGTGGGGGAGGAAACGGCGGTAGCTTTCGGTCATGGCAGGCCAGTCTATGCCGTGCATGCCGGTGTTGTAGAATCGTTCGCCCTCCTCCACGGCCATATAGTCGAACATCGCCTCGCGCTCGGCGACGGGGTCGATGGTCTGGGTGGCCTTGGCCGTGACGGCGGTCAGTTTGTCAGATTTGGTATCGAGCTTCTGAATCTTGTCGCCGACGATAAAGACGGTTTTGCCATCCTTGTCAGTCACGAAGCTGACATGGCTCTTAGCGCCGAGCTTGCTGACAAGTTTGGGCTGGCGTTTACGCAGCGACATCTTCCATAAGTCGTAGCCATCATCGAAAGCCGAGAGGTAATACAGCGTTTCGCCGTCGGCGGTGACGATAGCGTCGCTGAGATCGCTCGAATAGGGGGTCAGGCGCTTGATGCGCGTATCGATGTTGGCCAGCTCGACCACGATGGGCTTCACAGCCTTGTCGGCCTTTTTATCTTCAGACTTCTTATCTTTGGCGTCCTTCTTCCCTTTTGCAGACTTTTTATCAGCCTTATCCGAGGATTTTTCGGGGGCATCGGCCTTGCTCTTGGCGGCTTTCTCCTTCTCCTTGAGCAGGGCGTAATCCTCTTCGCTGAGATTGAAGCGGTCGCGGGCCTCGCGGTTGAGGAACACGATCATCACATCCTCCTGCGAGCCCCACGAAGCATGTGCGCGCATACCATATTGGTCTGTGCCATAGAGAATTGCATTACCGTCAAGCACAAATCGCGGATTTGATGCGAAATATCCCGAGGGGGTGATGTTGGTCACTTCGCCCGTCTCGACGTTGACAAGCCCGATGTTGGAATAGGGGTCGCGCATCTCCGGCACATATTCTATAGCCATCCAGCGCGAGTCGGGGCTCCATACGGCGCCCATACCGTCGTCTTTCGACGGGTATGTCTCCCCTTTGGTCAGCTCCTTGACGGCACCGGATTTGAGGTCTTTGACCATCAGATGGTTGCGGTTTTTGACATAGGCGAGTTTCTTGCCGTCGGGCGATACCATCGGATGAGAGAACTCTTCACCAGCGGAGGGGGTGAACACAGCCTCCTCCTTAATCGAGGCCACATTGGCGAAATCCGGGTCGTCAGCGCGGCTGATGGTGGCTTTGTAGATGTTTTTGCGGCCTGAACGCTCCGATGTATAATAGAGTGTGCGGCTGTCGGAGCCCCACGACAGATGACGTTCGGCGGCCGGGGTATGCGTAATCTGGGCGGTGGTAGGATATTCCACAGAAGTAACGAAAACGTCGCCACGGCTGATGAAAGCCACGCTCTTGCCGTCGGGCGATACCAGGCCGGAGGCTGCGTGCACGGGGCGTTTTACAGTGGCGGGAGCCTCATCGGCCACCACGTCGACCGTGATCTTCGCAGGTTTGCCGCCCTGAGCCATGGTGTAGATTTCGCCGTCGTAGGTGAAAGCCATCAGGCCGTTGTCAGCACGCGAGAGGAAGCGCACGGGGTGGGTCTTGAAATCAGTGAGGCGTTCGGCCTTGTCGGGAGCGGCCAACGGGAAGGTCCACACATTGAATGTGTCGCCGTCGCGCTCGCTGAGCAGATAGACGGCACCCTGAGCGGCATCGTAGTTGGCATCGCGGTCCTCACCGGGGCGGTTGGTGATGTTGGTATGTTTGCCCGTGGCGAAGTCGTAGCGCCAGATGTCGCGGGAGACCGACGATGTATGATGCTTGCGCCATTCGTCTTCGAAACCCTTGAGGTCGGTATAGAGCATGAAAGAGCCGTCGGGAGCAAACTCAAGATTCTTGGCCGGAGTGGGGAGCACCTGACGGGAAGCTCCGCCGTCTACGCCTACGGCATAGAGCTGGGTCATACGGCCCGTTGGGAACATCACCGACGATGCCGGAGCCTGGATGGCAGCGGAGTAGTACACCTCCTTGCCGTCGGGCGAAACCCCTTCGGGGATCTCACCGGCGGAGTTGCTCGTCAGGCGCTTGGCCGGACCGCCCGCAGCATCCATCACGAAGACGTCGAAATTTCCGTAGCGGTCGCTGGCGAAGGCGATTCTGGAGCCGTCGGGGCTCCATATCGGGTTGGATTCGTAACTGTCGACTGTAGTCAGGCGCGTGGCCCGGCCGCCCTTGGAGGGGACGCTGTAGATGTCGCCTTTGTAGCAGAACGCTATGCGCGAGCCGTCGGGCGAGATCTGCACGTCGCGGAGCCAGAGCGCTTCGGCGCCCTGTGCGCCTATGGCTGCGGTCAGTAGTAATGTTGCCGCGAAAATCTTCTTGTCCATTTTATGCTGAGATGAGGGGTTAGTCTGATTGGGTTATGAATGATTGGTCAGGCCTGCCGGCGCGACGGTGCAGGCTACTTTATCCTGAACATATATCCGAGGGTGACCACTATCGAATTGCCGCGCGAGGCGGAGAATTCGTCAGCCTTCGACGAGGGGAAAAGGTTGCCCAGGCCGTAATAATAGCGGCCTTCGAGGAGTATGGAGTGCTTCTTGGCCACCACCAGCTCCATGCCGAGGCCTCCGGCGATGCCGTAGTCGAAGCGGTTTTTGATCTTCATGGCCATCTGAGCCGTAGGACGGTATTCTCCGGGGAAATCTTTCATGTCGTCGGGATGCTCATAGTCGAAATTGGCGGTGATGCCGTCGCTGATCATATAGCCTACCTGCGGGCCGAGGTTGAAGAAACATTTCACCTTACGCGAGCCGAAGAAGATGTGGGTCATCACCGGGAGCTGAACGTAGGTGGTACGGCGCGAGTAGGCGAATTTGTCGTTATCCTCTTCAAAATTCTCTTTCCAGCCGCGCTGCTCGATGTTGAGCTCGGCCAACAGGCCCACATGTCGCTCCTCGGCGTAGCGGAACGAGAGGCCGAACTGCATGCCGGTTAGCATCGACTCCTTCACCGAGGGGAAGAACGACACCTGCGAGAGCGAGACTCCAGCGTGGGCGCCCACATGCACATGGGGCACATAGTGGCGCTGAGCCGATGCCGGAATCAGCCATGCCGTCAGCAGGGCGAAAGCCAGGAATATATTGCGCAATTTCATCAAAATGTCTGGGCGTTAACTTTTTATGGAGAGAGCCGGATGATGGATTCGTGAGGATGGTCAGCGGCGTTCGGCGCTGATGATGCCGCCGGGGCTGAAAGTCAGGATGAACAGGTTGTCGTTGACCAGACCGGCGTCTTCGCCGGGATTGTCGCGGCGGAGGTCGAGAGAATTCTGCACTCCGGTAAAGCGCGTCAGGATCTCCTGGCCATCAACAAGCGCACGCATGGCGGCGATGGCATACTGGGCCACATCATAGCCCAGAAGACCCTGAGTGGGCACTGCGGCAAACATTTCCGAGCCGTATAGCTCCTTGTAGCGGCGCTTGAGGTCGTTGGCAGAATAGTCGTTTTCATTGACAAGGAAACGCGAATAGATGGTCGCGCCCATGTCGCAGAGGTCGTCGAAGGTCTCACCCCTGAAGGTGACCCATTCGGGATAACCGAACAGCGACACCGAATCGCGGTCGAGGGCATTGCTGCGAAGCTCCTTAATGGCCGGGATATATGTGGCAAATTCGGCTTTCGAGCCGCTGACGGGCACGAACACAGGGCGGTCATCCTCAGCGCTTATCCCCTCGAGGTCAACGACTGAGAGTGCGGAGTCATATTTCAGCTCGCGATAGTTTTGGCCAGCCTCGTCGAGGCGGGCCTGCAAGGCCAGGACAAACGTATTCTTGTCGGCTGCGCCGCCGTTGCGGCTTATGAACACCGGAGTGCGGCCTGCATAATGCTCCATGAACCAGCCGATGGCGTCGTCGTACATACGCGTATGCGGTATGTTGGCCTGAATCACATTGGGATGATTGCTCTGAAGGTCGTTGCGTACGGCAAAGACGTTGAGAATCCAGGTGTCGGGACCGACATAGTCGGCGATAGCTTCAAGCTGCTCGGCGTTGTCGGGGGCGATGATGAGGTTGACATCGGAAAGCTCAGGCTTGGCGAGTATAGATTTCACCGTTTCAAGCGAGCCTTCGGTGTCATAAAATTTCAGTTCTACGGGATTGGAATAATTGTTGCGCAGCGTATCTGCACCCATGAGCATGCCACGGAAGAATTCGGTGTAAAGCTGAGTGGCGCGGCTCTGCTGCTCTTCGTTGAGCATGAACGGGAGCAGGACGGCCACTTTGCGCGGGTGAGTCAGTTCGAGTGCGGGTTCCTCCTCCCGGGCGGGTTCCTCCTCCCGGGCGGGCTCCTCCTCCACGGCTGTAGCCTGAGGCTGAATGACCGTCATCGGGACGGTGGCCGGCGTCTCGGCCGGGGCTGGCGCTTCGGCTGCTTTCTCCGGTTCGGGGGTATTTACCGGTTCGGTAGCTTTTACGGTAGTTTTTGCGGGAGCAGGTTCGGCGGGCTGGAGGTCTTCCTTGGGCTCTACCTGCGGAGCGGTGAGATCGTCGGTGATACGCAGGGTCTGCCCTTCGCGTATCCCCTCGTCGGCCCAAGGGTTGAGGCGGATGAGATAGTCGGGCGACATGCCGTATTTGCGGGCGATGCCATAGACGGTTTCACCGCGTTTCACCACATGGGTACTGATACCGGCAGCGGCGGCATAGACCGCTTCGCGCTGACCGGCATCCTTGGAAAATTTTGCCACGGGGAAAAACAGGCGCATCTTGGGCTTGAGGCCGTCGGCCGCCGAGGGGTTATATTCGATAATCTGGTCGCGGGTGACGCCGAGCTTGATGCTGACGCCGTAGATCGACTCGCGTTCCACATCATAATAATAGCATTTGCGGCCGTTGACCGTGGTGACCGGCAGGTCGCTGACGGCGGCTTCAGCCATCATCGCGGCAGCCATTACCAGCACTGCCACAGCGGCCAGCCGCAGACCTCCGATAGCCTTTACGACACGCTTTGCCGAAGCGGCAAGGCGCCGGCGAGCCGCAGCATCATCAGGGAAGCGGCCGGTCAGCACCTTCGTATTATTTGCGCTTAGTTTCATCTTGTATTTACACTTTATCTTGCAAAGTTACATCCTTTTCCCCACTTCTGCAACCCTTATTTCCCACCGCGCCGCCAAAGCGCTTTTTCGCTGCAAATTCAAGGTAGATTGAGAGTGATTTGCGCGAAAATTTGGAAGTTTGGGATATTTTTGGTAATTTTGTCGCCAGATTAACCAATTTTAATAAATATGAAGAGACAAATCACCGCCTTGGTGGCGGCAACTCTTACGCTCGCAGCCATGGCTGAGGGCTATCAGGTAAACACATTCAGTGCAAAACAAGAGGGTATGGGCCACGCCGGCGTGGCTATGAAACTCGGCGCAGAGAGCACCATTTTCAACCCCGGCGCACTGGCATTCATGGATAAGACAATGGAAGTTTCGGCCGCTATGAGCGCCATCATCTCCACATGTTACGCCACTCACGAAGGTAAGGAGTACGTCTCCTCCAACAAGACTGCAACTCCTATGAACGTTTCCTCCGGATTCAAGATCTACGACGACCTCTATGCCGGCCTGTCGATCTACACCCCCTACGGATCGTCGATCAACTGGGGCAAATCGTGGCCCGGAGCAATCCTCAATCAGAGCGTCGACCTGAAGATCTTCACCGTGCAGCCCACCATCTCCTACCGCGTGCTCCCCAATCTCTCAATCGGCGCAGGCCTTATGATCTCGTGGGGTAACGTAAACCTCAACAAGGCACTGCTCACCTCCAACTCGCTCAATTCGCTGCTCGATCTGCAGTATCAGGGCGCCAAGCTCAAATACGACATCGCCAAAGCGCAGCAGATGCTCGGCGGCCCGGATCCCGGCGAGGCTCCCACCGAACCTCAGTATAAGTACGGTCAGGTGCCCCCGGCTTCGGTCAACCTCACCGGCGACTCGCAGCTGGCAGTAGGCTTCAACGTGGGTGTGCTCTGGGATATCAACGAAAAATGGAACGTCGGTCTCTCCTACCGCACCAAGACCGAGATGAAGGTGAAAGCCGGCAACGCTTCAGTAGAATATGCCGACGAGATGGCCCGTCAGCTTCTGGGCAAGAACCTCGACAACCTCAACTACACCAACTTCTCGGCCATGATGCCCTGCCCCTATATCCTCACCGGCGGCGTCAGCTACAAGCCCATCCCCAAACTGGAGCTGGCCTTCGACCTGCAGTACAACGGATGGAAGACCTACAAACAGCTCGACATCGAATTTGCCGACCTCTCGGCCTTCGACCAGCACATCGAGAAAAACTATCACAACGCCTTCACCTATCACCTCGGCGCACAGTACGCGCTGACCGACCGCATGGATCTTCGCGCCGGTCTGATGATCGATTCATCGCCTTGCGACAAAGACTACTACAATCCCGAGACTCCGGCCATGACCAAAGTCGAGCCGTCGGTAGGTTTCTCGTTCCGACCCATCAAGGGGCTGTCGATCGACGTCGCCTTCATGTATGTGCACGGCTGCGGCGTTGATGGCCGTACAGGCACATACTCCAACTTCCTTGCCGACACCTACAACAACTCGCTTGCCACCTACAACGCAGGCGTAACGCAGTTCAGCCAGATGCTTCAGAGCTACGGCCTGCCCGCCTACCAGGGTGCCGACCTCAAGGCCATGAACAAAGAAGGCAAATTCACAGCTGACTACAAGCTCCACGCCTTCATTCCCGCCGTCGGCATCAGCTACTCCTTCTGATTCCCGCCGTCGGCATCAGCTACTCCATCTTATTGCTGACCCAAGCATCAGCTACTCCATCTTACTGCTGATCCGACCCATACGATATGCGAAAAGCCCGGCCTCCCGCCGGGCTTTTATGCTTCATAGCGCTCGGGAGAAATCTTATAATTAGTATAATTCGTATAA
>CAMEGQ010000037.1 GCA_945916235.1 uncultured Porphyromonadaceae bacterium
TTCGGCAACTGCACCAACACCGGTGCCTGCGCCGCCGAGTGCCCCAAGAACATCTCGCTGAGCAATATCGCCCGCCTCAACCGCGAATTCATCAAAGCAAAGTTCCAGGACTAAACCCCTGGCTTTACTGACATATCAGGCGCCGGAGCTTCAGGCTTCGGCGCCTGTTTTTTAGAGCCGGTTCTTACTCCGAATCAGCCATCTTTCAGGCCAAATTCTCCATTGAGCTGCATTTTTAGGCTGTAGTATGAAAAAATCAGACATAAATGGATGCGGAGATTGATTTTTTATGTAAATTAGACGTCCCAAATCGGCCCGGCACGTTTCATAAGGGTACACGGTTCAACAATTCGGGCACCGGGGGAGTTATTAGAATTAAATACCAGACAAAACTGCTTCATCGCATGCATTATAAAACCTTTAACGGACATCTGCTTGCCCTTTGCGTCATGGCGCTATCCGCTTTCCATGCTCAGGGCGAACCCGCACGAAAAGCATCCGGCAACGCCGACGATCAGACCGCCCGGCCGCGCCAGTACGTAGCCACCAAAGCCTACCGGTGGGTCGACGACTCGATTATTCAGGGACCCTTCAAGGCCTATGCCCCTGATCCGCATAAGATTGTTTCCGACTATTACGCCCAGCCCGGGTTTAGAATGCCCGTAGAGCAGGAGTGGACGCTCAAAAACGACATCTCCATCTACCCCGAGCTGATCACGCCCAACAAACTTCACGAAGCCATATTCAATATGGGCCTCGACGAGATGGTCAACGCCGTGGAGCCCGACCTCACACTGCGCACAGGCAAGGAATGGCCCGGAGTGTGGACCCGCGACGTCAGCTACTCCATCATTCTGGCCATGGCCGCACTTCAGCCCGAGGCGTCGCGCATCTCGCTGGAGCGGAAGATCAACGAAAACGGCCGCATAGTGCAGGATACCGGTTCGGGAGGCGCCTGGCCCATCTCCACCGACCGCCAGATATGGAGCATCGCAGCCTACGAACTCTACAAGACCACGGGCGACAAGGAGTGGCTCCGCAAGATCTACCCCGTAATCAAGAATTCGCTTGAAGACGACTATAAGACCGTCTACGACCCCGCCACCGGGCTCGTGCGCGGCGAGACCTCATTCATCGACTGGCGCGAGCAGAGCTATCCGCGATGGATGCAGATGTCGGACATAGCCCAGAGCGAGGCGCTGAACACCTCAGTGGTGCATGCTCAGGCATGGTCCGTGCTGGCCGAAATGGCCTACGCCCTGGGCGAACCTGCCGAAGCCCGCAAATTCGAGGCGCGGGCACAGGCGCTGTCAGACGCCATCAACAGCCAGCTCTGGATGGACGACAAGGGCTACTACGCCATGTATCGCTACGGGCGCGACTACCCCATCCTCAATCCGCGCGCCGAGACGCTGGGCGAGTCGCTCGCCATACTCTTCGGAGTGGCTTCGCCCAACCGCAGCCGCCTCATCACAGAGAAGAACCCCACCACCCCGTTCGGCACAGCCATCTTCTACCCGCAGATAGCCGACATGCCCGCATACCACAACAACGCACTATGGCCCTGGGTAGCGGCATATTGGACGCTGGCTAACGCCAAAGTGGGCAATGAGGAGGGTGTGATGCAGGGGATCGGCTCGATTTTCCGCCCGGCTGCCCTGTTTGCCACCAACAAGGAGAATTTCAACCTCGACAACGGCGACATCGCCACCGAGCTCAACTCCTCCAACATGCTGTGGTGTCTGTCGGGCAATCTGGCAGTCACCATGAAGGTGCTCTTCGGTATCAACTACGAGCCTGACGGCATCGAATTCCGTCCGTTCGTACCTAAAGTGCTGGGCGACAGCCGCTCGCTCAACGGTCTTCACTACCGCAACGCCACTCTCAACATATCCATCACCGGCTACGGCTCCAAAATCGCCCATTTCTATCTCAACGGCAAGGAGCATGCGCCCTTTATCCCCGGCGACATCACCGGAGAGAACAATATCCGCATCGTCATGGCCGACAACAACCCCGAGCAGATGCGCATCAACGAGGTCGACAACCTCAAGGCGCCGCTGACTCCCATCGCTTGGCTTGCCAACGACCCGTCGGTGGATGCTCCGCTCGGCCCGGTCAACAATCTGCTGCAGTGGAACCCGATAGAATGGGTCGACCACTACAACATCATCCGCGACGGCAAGGTTATCGGCCAGACCAACGAGACCTCATGGCTGGCCACAACTCCGGGCGAATATCAGGTGATCGCCGTAAACTCCAACGGCACTGAATCGTTCGCCTCCGAGCCTCGTTCCAACGCCCAGACCATTCTGGCCGATTTCCCCAACGAGGGCGTCACAATCGAGTCAGACGAGGCTTGCAATGTGGGCCGTGCTCCGCTCCACGGCTACCGCGGTCAAGGCTTCTGCGAACTTGACCATAAGGCGGGGAGCGCCACAGTGAATGTCAACGTACCCGAGGGTGGCGTCTATGCCATCCAGCTGCGCTACGCCAACGGCAACGGCGTACTAAACACAGAGAATAAAGCCGCCGTCCGCACCCTGCTGGTCGACGGCAAGCGTGCAGGCACCGTTGTGATGCCGCAGCGCGGAGCGGGCAACTGGAACGACTGGGGACTCTCCAATGTGGTAGAAACGCGGCTCACTCCGGGTCACCATCGCCTGACGCTGGTGTTCCTCCCCGAAAATGAGAATATGAATCTGCGCACCAACCACGCTCTGGCCGATCAGTTCGTCCTGCGTCGCCTGCGCCCGTAAAAGGTTGGGTTCCGCCGGCTGATACCATCAAGCCGGCGGGCCGCCATCCCGGAATGCGCCATAAGTCAGTGAGAAATCTGCGGCCGAATGCGGCCGGATGTGGATTTTTATTTCCGCAAATTTAACTTATTGGCTAACTTTGCATCATATTTAATGTGCGCCCTTCGCTGAAGGGCGTTGCAATGAATCAGAGTTTCCAATCTGCAATTGAACCGTCGCTCCTCTGGCGGTCTCCACGTCCACTCATCATGAATCTAACCCGCAGACATCTTGTGCTCGCCTCAGCCGCAGCGATAGCGGCGGCAGCATGGGCTTACAATGTAAAAGGCATAGTAGCCGACACCCAGGGTCAGCCCCTGATTGACGCCACAGTGCGCATACTTCAGGCTCGCGACTCCGCCTTCGTAAAGGGCGCCATCGCCGACGCCGACGGACGTTTCTCGGTGTCGGGCCTCAAAAACGGCTCCTACGTGGCCGAGGTGAACTATATCGGTTACGATAAGAAGACCCTCCCCTTCGCCATCTCCGGCTCATCGGTAAAGCTCGATACCATCCGCGTGAGCGAATCCAGCATCATGCTCAAGGAAGCCACTGTGGTGGGCGTCAAGACCCCCGTGAAGGTGATGCAGGATACCATCGAATTCAACGCCGACACATATAAGACTCCGCCGAATGCCGCTGTGGAAGACCTTCTCAAGCGCCTGCCCGGTGTGGAGGTAGACTCCGACGGCAAGATTACCGCCAACGGCAAGGAGGTGACGAAAATTCTCGTCGACGGCAAGGAATTCTTCGCCGACGACCCCAAGGTAGCCTCCAAAAACCTCCCTGTCAACATGGTCGACAAGCTTCAGGTCGTAGACCGCAAGAGCGACCTTGCGCGCCTCACCGGTGTTGACGACGGCGAAGATGAGACAGTCATCAATCTTACCGTCAAGAAGGGGATGAAAAACGGCTGGTTCGGCACTGTGGAGGGCGGCTACGGCACTGACGACCGCTATCAGGCCACATTCAATATCAACCGCTTCTGGAACGACAACCAGATCACCTTCCTCGGTTCAGCCAACAACACCAACGATCTTGGCTTCACCGACGGCAACGGCAACCGTTTCCGCCGCTTCGGAGGCGACAACGGCATCAACACATCGCAGAACTTCGGCGTCAACTTCAATGTGGGCAACGGGGAAATACTCCGCGTGGGTGGCGACGTGATGTACAGCCACACCGACCGTAAATCGCTCAAGCGCCAGCGCCGCCAGTATCTGCTGTCTGACGCCTATTCCGACGAGAACTCCGAGTCGGAGTCGCGCGACCGCGGCCACAACCTACGCGCCGATTTCCGCATCGAGTGGAAGCCTGACTCGTTCAATACCTTCGACTTCCGCCCCACTTTCTCCTTCAACCGCAACCTCTCCGACATCATGGAGACCGACACGCTCTACGCGCTCAACCCCATAGACGCGTCGCGCCCGTGGGTCAACCGCAGCTTCAACAACTCTTCGTCGCGGGGCAACAGCTACGAAGCCTCCGGCCGACTGATCTACAACCACAATTTCGCTTCCCATCGCGGCCGCTCCATCTCGCTGATGGCCAACTACCGCTTCAGCGATGTGCGCGAATATGAGAATGCTTTCTCCTACAACCATTTCTACCAGATTCTAAATCAGGAGGGCACCGACTCAATCGATTCCTACGACCAGTATACCGATTCCCACACCTGGAGCAACAACGTATCCGCACGCGTCAGCTGGACTGAGCCTCTGGGCAATGTATCCAACGGCCGCTTCCTGACGCTCAGCTACCGGATTCAGTACCGCTGGAACAACTCCAACAAATTCGTTGACCGCCGCTATCCCGACTTCGTCAACGGCATCGACGATCTGGCCAACCTCACCTTCACCCCCTGGGAACGCATGGATACGCTGTCGAACTCGTTCCGCAACGACTTCATGACGCAGGATATCCGCCTGGGCTTCAAACAGGTAAAGCCTAAATACACCTTGGATGCAGGCGTGTCGTTCGTCCCCTCGATGTCGAAGAGCCAGAATATGGTCCACAGCGAGCGCACCATCCCCGAGCGATGGGTATGGAACTATGCCCCCTTCCTGCGTCTGCGCTATCGCTTCGACAAGCAGAGCTCGCTGAACATCAACTACATGGGTCGCTCTTCCCAGCCTTCCATGACTCAGTTGCAGCCCGTGCCCGACTATACCAATCCGCTGAATGTGATCATCGGTAACCCGTCGCTGAATCCTACGTTCAGCCACAATATCCGCCTGCGATTCCAGAAGTTCTCGCCCGAAAGCCAGCGCTCCATAATGTCGATGATGGATGCACAGATCACACAGAACTCCATCATCTCGCGCACCGACTACAACCCGGCTACCGGCGGACGCCGCACTCAGTATGAGAATGTCAACGGCGTATGGAATATCCGCGTGATGAACATGTTCTCGCAGCCATTCGGCTCGAAGAAGACCTTCTCGTTCAACAACAACATCTTTGTGTTCTACAACCGTCAGGCCGGCTACAACAACGGGCTTCTCAACCGCTCGGGAACGCTGATATTCAACGAATCGCCCTCAATAGCCTTCCGCCCCGACAACCTCGAGCTGGAGCTTCGCCCCTACTACAGCATGCAGCGCACCACCAACTCCATCGAGAACATCAACACCCCGACGGTGCACCGCTACGGCGGCCGCTTTGACGGCTCCTACTACGCCCCCTTCGGCCTTGTGCTCGCCACCGACGTCAACTATCAGGCTACCAAGGGATACTCGCAGGGCTACAACACCAACACCTGGATGTGGAACGCCTCCATCTCCTATCAGTTCATGGCGGGACGCGCTGCCACGGTGATGCTCAAGGTCTACGACCTGCTGCAGCAAAAGTCGTCGATCCGCCGCTCCGTCACCGCCAACTATATCGATGATACTGAGTATAATACGCTCACACGCTACTTTATGCTCACCTTCACATACAAGTTTAATACCTTCGGCAAGGGGAACGAACCCTCCGACCGCAACCGACGCGGATGGGACGGCCCCGGCGGTCCCGGCGGACCGCCTCCAGGCCACCGTGGCGGACGCCTATAAACCTCACCCATACATCCATGAGCGATTTTACCCTCAACATACTGGGCTGCGGCTCTGCAACCCCCTCGCTTCGCCATCTGCCTGCCTGCCAGGTGGTTGACTTCCGCGGCCAGCTGATGATGATCGACTGCGGCGAGGGCGCCCAGCTCTCCATGCGCCGTCAGGGACTGAAATTCAACCGTCTGAGCCATATCTTCATATCGCATCTCCACGGCGACCACTGTCTGGGGCTCCCGGGGTTGCTATCGACGCTGGCGCTTCAGCAGAAGGGGGGCACACTGACGGTTCACACCTTTGCCGAAGGTGCGGAAATGTTCGGTAAAATCATGGATTTCTTCTGCCGCGAGCGCGATTACGAGCTGAAGTTCAACATCGTAGACCCCTCGAAGCCGTCGGTAGTGCTCGATACTCCGGCTTTGACCGTTGAGGCCTTTCCCCTGCGCCACCGCATCCCCTGCGTGGGCTACGTAATGCGCGAGAAGCCCAAGCTGCGCCATCTGCGTGGCGACATGGTAAAATTCCTCGACATCCCCGTTGCCAGGCTCCACTCCATCAAGGAGGGTGCTGACTACACGACCCCCGACGGGCGCCTTTTCACCAACGAACAGCTGACCAAGCCTGCCGACCCGTCGGCCTCTTACGCTTACTGCTCCGACACGCTCTACGACCCCTCAATCGTGCCTTATGTCAGCGGAGTAGACCTTCTCTACCATGAGGCCACATACGCCGACGATGCCACTCAGAAGGCGCGTGAGCGCTTCCACTCCACAGCCTCGCAGGCTGCCTGCATAGCCCGAGACGCCAATGCCCGCCGCCTGCTCTTGGGCCATTTCTCAAAGGCCTATAATGACGAACTGCGCCACCTTGCGGAAGCGCAGTCGATATTTCCGGATACTCTCATCGCCAACGAAGGGATGACAATCTCACTGTAAAGCCGGGATAAACTATTAATTCTTATAAATTTTATAAGATTTATAAGATTTATATGAATTATAAAATCAATTAGCGCTCTTTATCCCCGCGCTACCCTGCGCAATCAGCAGGGGAGGCGGCTTATAAGGTCGTCGTGAAGGGCGGTCTTATTGCGGATGTGATCGAGAACCATCTTCACGAAGGGGTCACGCTCGAAATCGCCGCGCACCTGCTCGAAGTCGCCGCGGCGGCTGCGTTCCGATGTGGCATCCACGCCGAAGCCTGTACGGGCCACTGACGAGAACTCCTTCTTGGCGTCTTCATAGAGCATCTTGTCCAGACGCACCACGCTGTCGCACCATTTGTCGGCGATCTCACGCACATCCTTCACCGTCAGCTCATACACATCCTTACCCCACCAATAGCGGAAATTCTCGGCTACCCATGTCCATTCCATGTCGTAGTAGTCGCGGCTGAGGGTGGCCAGGCGCTCGTTGACCTCTTCAATATCCTTGAACTGGCCCTGAGCTATGTCGGTGCAGAGGCGGCGGATCTCGTCGCGCGGAGCGATGAGGCCTGCCAGGTCGATCCATTCGCCGCGCCCCGATTCGTGGGTCGGACAGAGGTGGCGACGGATGTCATCATCGCATGTAATAGTCTTGCCTTCAAGGCGTTTCAGCACCGAGTTACCCATGAACTTATCGATGGCCAGCCCGTAGTACATGCGCCCCTTTCTCAGGGCTGAAGCCTTCATCTGAAGCCCCTGATAAGAGTATACCTCCGAAGTTTCGCCCGATGTAGCCTCAATCTCGTCGAGCAGATTGATACCTGTAATCATCTTGGATACGGTGTAGGGGCTGAGAAGATTGAAGTTGACGTGGTCGAGTTTGTCGGAAGTGTGGCGTTTGTCACGCTTAGGCCATTTCATGGCGTCGCGGATGGTGCCCACGCTCTTGAGGTTCACGCCCGGCACGAGGTGTGCTTCGCCGGAGCGCTCTATAAGGTAGGAGAAGGGAAGGCGCGAGGTGTCGGCATGGCTCACGTGGCGGCCCATCACCAGCGAGAAGGCGCCGATATGGGCGGGCCAGAGGATGTAGCTGTCGGAAGTAGTCTTCGACCCGCGGTCGACCACACCCTGATGGATAGGGCCGAGCTTATACATGTGGTTGCTCTGGTTGGAGCCCGAGCCGGCGTTGAGGAATGAGAACATGCCGGCGATCAGAAGGCTCGACTTATGCATCGTCACGGTGTAGGGACCGGCAAAGATGGCCGCAGCCTCACCGTTTTCGCAGGCGCAGTTGGCGAAGAAGAGCGAATCGTGGGCTGAGAACAGGCGCGAGAGCGACGATGCCTGTCCCACGAACGAATGTACCGCCACGGCTCCGGAATCTACCTTTGCTCCGGCCATGAAGATGAAGTCCTGACCAATCACATTGGGCCCGACATATACCGGGTCGGCCTGCTCCGACATTACAGAGCCGTTTTCGAGCTTTGTGGCGCCTTCGATGGTGGCGTAAGGGCCTGCATATACGTCTTTGATGGTGCCGGTGTTGATGATGGTGACATCATGGCTGATTTCGCCCCGGTCGCTGCGGCGGCTCTCCACATATTTGTCGATGAGGGCGCGCAGACTGCTTACCAGATCTTTATTATGGCGGTACATGGCCGAGATATAGGCTACATGAGCCGAAAGACGGTCAAAGATGGGAACTTCGCGGCCGCCCGTCTCATTGAGCACGGCCACCTCGACGCCATTGCCGAAGGTGGTGGAGCCGGAGCAGTTGATGGTGCCTGTATTCTCAATCACCACATTGTCGCCGATATTATAGTCGGCTATATAGTTGCCGAT
Source organism: uncultured Porphyromonadaceae bacterium (assembly GCA_945916235.1). GTDB lineage: Bacteria > Bacteroidota > Bacteroidia > Bacteroidales > Muribaculaceae > UBA7173. The sequence continues at coordinate 8,613 of CAMEGQ010000037.1, forward strand.
GCGGTTTATAAACACATTGTCGCCTATCGTACAGTTATGGACCACAGCGTTGTAGACTCCCGCCGGCATGGGGATTTTCCCGTCGCGGAGTATAGTGCCGGTGGCTGCTCCGAGTTTTACATCGCCTGAGAAATGGCTGCGGCGGTAACGCTCAGGGGAGAATGGGTCTGTGACCATCACGCGCTGCCAGTCGGTACTGGAGCATCCGTTGGCCTCCAGGGCTGCTATTTCGCTTGAATTTAAGTGACGATATGACATATTGAATCTGTGGATATGAGATGACTGATTATAAACTATTAGATTTCAGATAAGATTTTGGCAGAGAGTAAGGCTTCAAGGCTTCAAGGCTCACTGAAGACTCAGTCGGCGCTGAACTCGGGATGTGCCTTGACGTCATCGAGAGACATCCCCACAAGGTCTTTGGCCGACAGGAGCATCTCCTCTTTGGCGATGGGCCAGTCGATGCCCACGGCGAGGTCGTCGAAGCGCAGGGTGACTTCGCTCTGAGGGCAATAGATGTTGTCGACCTTATACTGGAACTGAGCCACATCGCTGAGCACGAGGAATCCGTGGGCGAAATGACGCGGGATATAGAGCTGACGCAGGTTCTCGTCGCTGAGTTCCACGGCCACATATTGCCCGAAGGTGGGCGAACCGTGACGGATGTCGACTGCCACATCAAGCACACGCCCGCGCGACACTCTCACCAGCTTGGCCTGCGAGAATTCCCCTTTCTGGAAATGCAGCCCGCGGAGCACTCCGCGCGTCGACATTGATTCGTTGTCCTGTACGAAGTCGGGACGCAGCCCGGTAGCCTCCTCGAAGGCCGAGGCCTTGAATGTCTCCATAAAATAGCCGCGGGCATCGCCGAAGCGCTTGGGCTCTACTATCCATACGCCCTCAAGCGGGGTCTTGGTGAACTTCATCTTTTTAAATTTGTTATTATTAGACAAAATTAGTATTTTTGCTCAACATTAGAAAAATTCTAACCACAAATTATCAAACAGTCTTCGGTCTATGGAATCTGTCAACGTAATCCTTTTTGATGTCCCCGCTGTAAGAGAGAATCTTCTGCCCCTGAGCTACACTCGTCCTATAGCCGATTTCCTGGTGGGTATCACCACCCTGCGCGCCAAATGGGAATCGATGATCACCGGCACTTTCTCATATCTGACAGCGCCTTATCTCGCTGAGAAATACCCCGTCGTATCCACCGCTGACAATTTCTACATAGCCTCGCATGTGATAGCCACACGCACTCTGGCCGAAGCTGTCAAAGCCCTCCAGCCGGGCGAATCGCTGGTAAGCTACACCCGCGCCGGCGAGAAGATTCTGGTAGCCTACCGAGGCAACGCCGAAGGCTTCGACAAGGTCATGGCCTCCGAAGTACGCGGCACAGAGTTCGGCGAGAAGGTCGACGCCATCCGCTTCGTCTATGACATCTTCCTGCTCAATTCGCGCCAGATAGAAGCCGACTTCGAAGTGCTCACCGAAGGCCGTGAGGGTCAGGCAATTCCGCGAAGCAACATCGTCATTGGCGACCATGAGCAGATCTACATCGAGAGCGGCGCTGTGGTGGAAGGAGTTGTGCTCAACGCATCCCACGGTCCCATCTACGTAGGCCGCGACGTCGACATCATGGAGGGGAGCTGCCTGCGCGGCCCCATCGCTCTGGGCGAACATTCCACCGTCAACATGGGCACCAAAATCTACCCGGGCACATCGCTCGGCCCATGGTGTAAAGTCGGCGGCGAGCTCAACAATGTGGTGATCTTCGGATTCACAAACAAGGCTCACGATGGATTCCTTGGCAACGCCGTGATAGGTGAATGGTGCAACCTCGGCGCCGGATGCGTGGCCTCCAATCTCAAAAACGACTACACGGAGATCAAGCTCTGGAACTATCCCTCCCACCGCTTCCTGCGCACAGGCCTGCAATTCTGCGGTCTGATCATGGGCGACCACTCCAAAGCCGGCATCAACACCATGTTCAACACCGCCACCGTGGTAGGTGTCGGCGTCAACATCCATGGCTCCGGCTTCCCGCGCAACTTTATCGCCTCCTTCAGCGAAGGCGGCGCTCAGGGCTTCACCGACCTCCCCATGGAAAAGTTTTTCGACATCGCCCGCCGCATGATGGCCCGCCGCGGACGCTCCATGAGCGAAGCAGACCACAGCATCTTCAACTCCATCCGCGAGCTCGCCGAAAACTACAAGTAACCCGCGCTCACATACACACTCACATATACACTCACACTCACATACACAATTAAGCCTGCAAGTTTTTCCGCTTGCAGGCTTAATTTGTTTTATACGAATCCTCTAATTATGAGATTTATAAGAACTTACACAGTCGCATAGCGCACTCAGGCTCTTACACCAGGTCGGCGATGGCCTGAGGCGTAATCCCCTGCTGATCAAGCAGAGCGGCGGCGTTGAAGCGGTTGGGGATAGCCTTGGGGAGGCCGAGGGTGTGGATCGTCAGTCCGTAACGGCCGAGGCTGGCGGCTATCTTCTCGCCCATGCCTCCGGCTATGCTGTTGTCTTCCAGAGTTATCACGGTCTTATACCCTTTGAGAGCTTCCATGGCGGCAGGGTCTACATCCGACACGATGCGCGGCGAAATGAGCGTAGGGTTCAGCCCTTTGGCTCTCATCAGGGCAGTAGCCTGACGGCCAATACCGAGGAAATCACCCGCGGCTATTACTGCCACGGTATCTCCCTGCTCCACAACGCGATAACCAACTTCGGCGTAATCCGTCTCAACCTCTTCCTGAGCGTGGGCCACGGGGCCGCACGGGGCGATGACAGTGGTAGGATGCTCGGGATGCTCGATAGCCCAGCGGGTCATGGCGAAGAACTCTTCGAGCGACGCCGGCGCCAGCACGCGGAAGCGCGGGATAGTGCAGAACATCGGCGTAGCGAAGAATCCCAGATGGGTTTCATCAGGTATCCCCCACACCGAAGCATTGAAAATCACGAATGTAGCAGGCAGATTATTGATGGCCACCTCCTGCTCCAGCTGGTCGTAAGCGCGCTGCACGAACGAGGCCTGCAGGGCGAACACGGGGCGCATCCCGGCCTTGGTCAGTCCGGCCGACATAGCCACGCCACACTGCTCGGCAATGCCCACGTCGACAAAGCGGTCGCCAAGCATCTGTCGGCGCGAGGGTGGGAAGCCGATGGCACCGGGCGTACCGGCTGTCAGCACCACGATATCTCGGTTGTCGCCCATGAGGTCGCACATCCAGCGGCCGAACAGGTTGATATAGTTGTCGCCGTCGCCGGGGTGCAGCAGCTCGCCGTTGCGCGGATCGAACGGGGCGGAATAGTGGAAGCTCTCCTTGTCGCGTTCGGCCACCGGGAGACCTTCACCCTTCATGGTGTTGAGATGCACCACCACGGGCTTCTTCGACCCCTTCACGGCGCGGAAAGCCTCTACCAGCGAGCGCATATCGTTGCCGTAGCCTACATATATATAGTCCATGCCGATGGCGCGGAAGAGGTTGCATTCGGCCGTACCGTTGGTGCGCCGCAGCTCGTCGAGGTTGCGGTAGATCCCGCCATGATTCTCGGCGATACTCATCTGGTTGTCGTTGACCACAACGATGAAGTTGGATCCAAGGTCGGCGGCTGCGTCGAGTCCCTCGAAGGCCTCGCCTCCGCTGAGCGAACCGTCGCCGATTACGGCTACCACATTCTCGCTCCCGCCCTTGAGGTCGCGGGCTTTGGCCATGCCGGCGGCAAGAGCCACAGATGTGGACGTATGGCCTACGGCAAAGAGGTCGTATTCACTCTCGCTCGGACTGGTATAGCCGCTCACATCGCCGTAGTGTGCCGGATCAAGATAAGCCCTGATGCGTCCGGTGAGCATCTTGTGGGTGTAGCACTGATGCGACACATCGAATATCAGCTTATCCTTGGGAAAGTCGAACACATAGTGCAGGGCCACCGTAGCCTCCACAATACCGAGATTTGGGCCTACATGGCCGCCCGTGGCTGCAAGGCGGCGTACCAGCACGGCACGAATCTGGGCTGCAAGGGCTTGAAGCTGGTCGATATCCATCGATTTGATATCGGCGGGCGAACGCAGTTCGGAAAGATTGATGCCGTCGGGCATCTTCGGCTCTAAAAAGCTCATTTCTTACAGTTTTGATGATATATACTCTACGCTTAAAGCCTCTTTTTGGTTCGGTGGCGGTGGGTCAGTCGCTTTTTCAGGGCGTTCAGACGGCTCAGACGGCCGCGTATGCTGATCCACAGCGGCGATGCCGTGGTAGAGATGTCGCTGCCGAGCGGGTCAGTGAAGGTGAAGGTTGGCTCCACGTCGCCAAACTGCTCGGGATAGATGATGCAGAGGTTGTTGCGGGTGAAATATTTCTGGATAAGCTGCTCTATGCCAACCATATCTCCCGAATACGACACCGAGTTGGGCCTTGCGCTGATCACCACCATCAGGTCGTCGTCAAGCACCCTGTTGGCCAGCAGCGTGAAGTCGTCGGCCGACGAATAGTCGCGGTATTCATGGCGTATCCACAGCTGGGCGGCGTGGATGATGCCGCGGATCATGGGTTGCTGCTCCGGGGAGGCGCAGAAGATGATGCGGCATCCCACTTCGCGCGCCAGATTGCCCATGGTAAGCACCCATTTGCGAAATCCGGTCTCATATTCAGCCTTTTGCGGCACGAACACCACAATCCTCGTCACCGTATTGAGCGGGATGTAGCAGCGCTGGATCAGCATCATGCAGTTGACCGATTTCAGCAGCTGCTCAATCTTAACGCCTAAGAACGAGTCGATTACTGTGGATTTGCGGTGCATCCCGAGGATAATCTCCGAGATGTCGCGCTCCTGAACGGTGTTGATGATGCCCGCCACGGTGTTGATGTCGAAGCGCTCTATGCAGTTGATGTCGGTATCCACTCCGGCGGCGGTGTCGGTGGCCAGCTTCAGAGCCATCTCCCCTACGCTCTTGGAGGCCTGGGAGTTATCGTTGCGCACATGCAGGGCGAAAAGCCGGTCGGTGTGTCGCCCTGCGCGGTGCAGACGCGTCAGCAGCGCCGTCTCCGTAAGCGCCGGAGCCGTGATGGGATTCGACACGGGCACGAGGATATTGTTGACCCTGTCCTGCTCTCTGGCGTCCTCCTCGGGCTCTTCCTGAAGCATGCGTATCTTTATCTTGGCGGCGGCGTGGGAGGTAACGATAGGCGCCATGGCACACGTGATCAGAATCACCAGCATCGTGCCGTTGAGTATCGTCTCGTCCATCATCCGGCTGCCGTCGGGGAGTATCATGTTGTATCCGATGGTGACCACAGCCAGGGCCACTGCCGTGTGGGCCGTCGTCAGGCCGAACATCATCTGCCGGTCGGCGCTCTGCATCCCGTAGAGATTCTGCATCCCCCAGGCTGACAGCCACTTACTTATCAGCGCCACAGCGAGCATCACAAGCGCCACCAGCAGCGTATTGCCTGCGAATATCACCCCCACATTGATCATCATCCCCACTCCGATCAGGAAGTAAGGGATAAACAGCGCGTTGCCCACAAACTCGATGCTATTCATCAGCGGCGAATTCGACGGGATGTAGCGGTTGAGCACAAGTCCGGCGAAGAAAGCTCCCAACACGGGTTCGAGCCCTATCGCCCCCGACAGCCACGAGGAGAGGAACACCATGGCCAGCACATAGACATATTGCGTCACCTTCTCGCTGTAATGCTTAAAAAACCAGCGCGTAAGCCTCGGGTAGACATACAGTACGCCAAGGCAGTACACCAGTATCTTGCCTCCGAAGAGCGTAGCCTGCCATAGGCTTACGCTCCCTGTGGCATTGATATTCACAGCCCCCGCCAGGATGAGAAGCGCACCGATTACAGCGACAATCGTACCCACCACCGAGATGAGCACAGCCGGGCTCTTGGTCAGGCCGAAGCGCTGGGCCACCGGATAGGCTATCAGCGTGTGGGAAGCGTACATCGAGGCTAACAGGAAGGCCGTAAGTGTGGAAGTATGAAGCAGATAGATGCTCGCCGCCACGCCCATGACCATCGGCACGAAGAAGGTAATCAGTCCGAACACCACTCCGCGCCGCAGATTGCGCCGCAGATGGTACATATCTATCTCCAGACCGGCCAGAAACATCAGGTAGAGAAGCCCCACCTGCCCGAAGATGCTGAACGAACTGTCGTTGTCGAGCACATGGAAGCCGTAGGGTCCCACGAGCGCTCCGGCCACTATCAGCCCGATAATATGCGGGATTTTCAGGCGCGTGAGCACCACCGGCGCAATCAGTATGATTGCGAGCACTATGAGGAAAATAGTGACCGGATGTGTGACCAGTGCGCCTAAAATCATGGTAATAGATTATTTACAGTGGGAGTGCGGAATGCTCCGCTTATTTTGCAGAATGCTCCGCTTATTTTGCGACAGCTTCCGCTTACCTACGGTGGGCAAGTATATATTCTGCTATCTGCACGGCATTCAGAGCCGCGCCTTTGCGGATCTGGTCACTTACCGTCCAGAATGTCAGCCCGTTAGGATTGGCAAGGTCCTTGCGCAGACGTCCTACGTACACAGGGTCGTGGTGGGCCAGCTCCAGCGGCATGGGGTAGACCGCATTGGCGGGATCATCCATCACCACTACCCCTTCGGCCTCAGCGAAAGCCTTGCGGGCATCCTCCACGCTTATTGGCTCCTGAGTCTCAACCCAGAGAGCCTCGGAGTGGGCGCGCATCACAGGCACTCGCACACACATGGCGCTCACCGTCAGCTCCGGAGCGTTCATAATCTTGCGCGTCTCGTTGTACATCTTCATCTCCTCCTTGGTGTACCCGTTGTCGGTGAACACGTCGATGTGAGGGATGACGTTGTTGGCCAGCTGAGCCACGAACTTCTTCACCGTAGGCTTCTCGCCGCGGGCTATCTCGCCATACTGGTTGGCCAGCTCGGCCATAGCCGTAGCGCCTGCCCCGCTGGCAGCCTGATAGGTGGCCACATGCACCCGTCGGATAGGCGACAGCTTATGGATGGGGTTCAGAGCCACCACCATCTGGATTGTGGTGCAGTTGGGGTTGCCTATTATGCGGCGCGGAGCGTCAAGAGCTGCCTCGCCGTTGACTTCGGGCACCACCAGAGGCACATCCTCGTCCATGCGGAAAGCGCTGGAATTGTCGATCATCAGGGCGCCGTGGCGCGTGATGGTCTCGGCAAACTCTTTCGAGGTCGAGGCCCCGGCCGAGGTGAAGGCTATGTCGATGTCGCGGAAGTCGTCGTTGTGCTTCAGCTCTTTTATTGTATATTCCTTACCGCGGAAGGTGACGGTAGTACCCGCACTCCGGCTCGATCCGAAGAGCGTCAGATTGTCAAACGGGAAATTGCGCTGATCGAGCACCCGCAGGAGCTCCTGCCCTACGGCGCCGCTGGCGCCCACGATGGCTATGTTCATTGTCGTTAAGTATGATGTAGAATTTAATGCAAAATTACTAACTTTGCATCAAATCCCGACGCAAATCTCCGAAAAAAAATGGAAATTAAACGTTACACGCCTGCAATGGCCCCGCTCTGGGACTCATTCGTCGACCACTGCCGTCAGGGCTGCTTCCTCTTCCGCCGCGGATTCATGGACTATCATGCCGACCGCTTCGAGGATTGTTCGCTGGTGGCGTACGACGGCGGAAGGGCGGTGGCTCTGCTCCCCGCCTCGATAGCAGGCGTCAGAGTATCGTCCCATGGCGGCCTCACTTTCGGAGGCTGGCTAACAGACATGTCGCGCCCTCAGGCTGCCGACCTGCTTACGCTCACCGGAATGGCCGTAGAGTTCTACAAATCGCTTGGCGTCAGTGAGTTGCTCTACAAGCCGGTGCCCTGGATCTATCCTTCGATCCCTGCTGACGACGATCGCTACGCCATGTTCCGTCTGGGCGCCTCGCCCGAGGCCTGCTCGCTGTCAAGCGCCATCGACTGCCGTCTTGTCAGCGATGGCTTCTCCGACGATACCGAAGATGATATAGCCAACATGCTCGCCCACAAGTTGTTCGACGCCAACGCCTGCCGCAACCGCGCCAAGGCCCTCCGCTCCGGCGTCACAATCTCACGCTCCGACGATTTCAAAGGCTACTGGGAGCTCCTGACCGAGGTGCTTACGGCCCGTCATGGCGTCCGCCCCGTCCACTCGGTCGGGGAAATCGAGCTGCTCCGCGGCCGTTTCCCAGACAATATCCGCCTCTACACGGCTCAGGATGCCGACGGGCAGATCCTTGCCGGCACGGTAATCTTCCGCTCGCGCCATGTGGCTCATGCTCAGTATATCGCCTCTTCCTCCGCAGGCCGTCAGGCCGGTGCTCTCCCAGCCCTGTTCGCCCAAGTCATAGCCCGGGAGGCCCGCGGCATGCGGTATTTCGACTTCGGCATCTCATGCGAACAAGGCGGGCGCATCCTCAATCAGGGCCTGCTCCGCCAGAAAGAGGGGTTCGGCGGACGCTCTGTGGCCTATGAGTCCTACCTGCTGAAATTCTGAAAACCCACCTGCAATATGGACACCCGACAGCGAATTTTAGTGGTTGACGATGAGGAAACGCTCTGCGAAGCCCTCCGTTTCAACCTCGAAGCCGAAGGATTTGAAGTGACCACCGCCCTGAGCGCCGAAGATGCGCTCACACTCGATTTAGCCTCGTTCAGCCTCATCCTTCTCGACATAATGATGGATGGCATCAGCGGCACTCAGCTGGCCACAATCCTCAAAAAACGCCACGACACTGCCCGTATCCCCATAATATTCTGCACTGCCAAAGATTCGGTCGACGATATGGTAGGCGGTCTCGACCTTGGAGCAGACGACTACATCACCAAGCCCTATTCGATCAAAAACATCCTCGCCCGCATCAAAGCCGTACTTCGCCGCACCGCCCCCGCCGCAAACAGCGGACAAATGGAAGCGGACAAATCCCCTTATTCGAATTATACGAATTACCCTCCATCAGCCCCCGCCCCCGACTTGCTCGAATACCAAGGCCTTAGAATATCGCTCATAAGCAAGGTTTGCTCCGTCGGCGGCCACGAGGTCAGGATGCCGCGCAAGGAGTTCGAGATTCTAGCGCTGCTCATGTCCCGTCCGGGCAGGGTCTTTACCCGTCAGGAAATCCTCGATGCTGTATGGCCGCGCGAGGTGGTTGTGCTCGACCGTGTGGTCGACGTCAATATCACGCGCCTGCGTACCAAACTCGGCCCTTACGGCCATCTCATCGTCACCAAAACCGGCTACGGATATGTCTTCACAGATTAAACTTAGCTATCAGAATCGCCTGTTTCTGGGCCTTGTGGTTTATTCGTGGCTGCTGGTGAGTTGCTTCGCCATATTTCAGTATCAACGCGAAAAGCAATTCAAGGCCGAGGAACTCAACGGCCGCCTCCAGATGGTCAACGAGATGATTCTCAAGCATCTCGACTCCAGAGGGGAAATAGCCCTCCCCAAGGGCGAGTTCGCGGGTCTGCGCGTGAGCATCATCGACCTCAACGGCAAGGTTATCTACGACAATACGCTCGATTCGCTTCCGGGCACGTCCCACCTCCACCGCGAAGAGATCGCCAAAGCCATGCGTATGGGCGAGGGGTGGACGCTACGCCGCCACAGCGAAAGCACAGGCCAGACCTATTTCTATTCGGCAAAACGAGGCTCGGAATACCTGGTGCGCACAGCCGCCCCCTACTCCCTGTCGCTCAATCAGTTGCTCGCGGCCGACTACGCCTTCCTGTGGTTCATGGCCGGGGTTACGACCATAATGTGCATTCTCGGATTCTTCGTCACGCGCCGTCTGGGCAAACATGTGAGCCGGCTTAGCGACTTCGCCGAAAAGGCCGAGCGCGGCGACCGCATAGTCGACACCGAGCCGTTCCCCCACGACGAACTCGGCGACATATCCCACCACATCGTCCGCCTTTACGCCAAGCTGCAGCGTGCCGTGGCCGAGCGCGACCGCGAGCACCGTCAGGCCCTGCGCGAGCAGCAGGAAAAAGACAGCATGAAGCGCCGCCTCACCAACAACATCAACCACGAGCTGAAGACGCCCGTAGCCTCCATGCAGCTATGCCTGGAGACGATGGTCGCCCATCCCGAAATGCCGGAAGACAAACGCCTGGATTTCACGCGCCGGTGTCTCGATGCCAACAGGCGGCTGGACTCGCTGCTGGCCGATGTAGCTACGCTTACGCGCATGGAAGATGGCGCCGACAGCATCCCCTCGGAGCTAACCGATCTGGGAAGCATCGTTGCGGACATCTGCGCCGAATATGAGTCCCGGGCTGCCTCCCGGGGCCTCAGCATCTCCAACAGCATCCCGCGCCCGTATACCCTCCCGGGCAATGCCTCGCTGATCGCATCCATTTTCCACAATCTGATTACCAACGCCATAGCCTATTCCGAGGGTTCGGAAATCACACTATCGGTCGATGCCCGGGGCGTATTCACCGTTGCCGACAATGGCCGCGGAGTAGCCCCTGAGCATCTTGGCAAGATCTTCGAACGCTTCTATCGCATCGACAAGGGGCGCTCGCGACAGTCGGGCGGCACAGGCCTCGGTCTGGCCATAGTCCGCAACGCTGTCAGATGGCACGGCGGCTCCATCCAGGCCGAAAACCGCCCCTCCGGCGGCCTGGCCTTCACCTTCAGCCTGAGCCCGCAATAAGAGCCGGTCATAACGATACTTAATGAGAACTTAGCAAGAGTGAAACATTTATGAAATATCCCGTTGCTAACTTCGCGGTAGAAACACAAAGGTTTGCAATATGGATACTATCTTTCTGTGCGTCATCATTTTCCTCTTTTTGCTCGCCATCTTCGACCTCTCGGTGGGTGTCAGCAACGACGCCGTCAATTTTCTCAATTCGGCCATAGGCTCCAAGGCCGCTCCGCTCAAGCGCATCCTCATCGTAGCCTCTGTCGGAGTCTTCATAGGCGCCGCCATGAGCAACGGCATGATGGATATCGCCCGCCACGGCATATTCCGGCCGGAGCAATTCTCGTTCTACGACATCATCTGCATCTTCATGGCAGTAATGGTCACCGACATCATCCTCCTCGACGCTTTCAATTCGCTTGGAATGCCTACGTCCACCACTGTGTCGCTGGTTTTCGAACTGCTGGGAGCCACCTTCGTTGTCTCGCTCATCAAAATGGCTCACGACACTACCGGTCTGGGATTCAACGATCTGCTCAACACCGAGAAAGCGCTCTCGGTAATCCTCGGCATCTTCCTCTCCGTGGCCATCGCCTTCGTCTTCGGCACGGTGGTGCAGCTCATCACCCGCACTATCTTCACTTTCAACTATAAGACGCGCCTCAAATGGAACATCGGCGTGTTCGGCGGCCTCTGCGCCACAGCCATCATCTATTTCCTGCTCATTAAAGGCACCAGGGACCTCACCTTTATGACTCCCGATGTAAAGTTCTGGATCAGCTCCCACACCTGGCAGCTCATCGGAGGCTGCTTCGTCGGGTTCACTCTGCTGATGCAGCTGCTGCATATCCTTAAGGTTAATGTGCTTAAAGTCATCGTGCTCATGGGCACCTTCGCCCTGGCCATGGCCTTCGCCGGCAACGACCTGGTCAACTTCATCGGCGTACCGCTCACCGGCCTTGCCTCCTATCAGGACTATATGGCCAACGGCGACGGGAATGCCGGCTCTTACCTCATGGGATCGCTCAACGGCCCGTCTGACACCAGCGTATGGTTTCTCATCGGCGCCGGCGTGATAATGGTCGTATCGCTGGCCACTTCGAAAAAGGCCCGCAAGGTGTCGCAGACGGAGGTAGGTCTCGGCAGCCAGAGCGGCAGCGACGAGATGTTCGGCTCTTCGCGCATAGCCCGGCGGCTCGTTCGCCTCACCATGTCGTGTCTCGATGTCATCAGCCGAATCACCCCCGCAGGGGTTCGAGCCTGGTTCAACCGCCGCTTCAACACCGACGAGACCATCATGGAACGCGGCGCTGCCTTCGACCTCATCCGCGGCTCGGTGAATCTTGTGCTCGCCGGAGCGCTAATCGCCATCGGCACGTCCATGAAACTGCCGCTCTCCACCACTTTCGTCACCTTCATGGTGGCCATGGGCACATCGCTGGCCGACCGCGCATGGGGCCGTGAAAGCGCTGTATTCCGCATTACGGGCATCATATCTGTCATTGGCGGATGGTTCATCACTGCCGCTGTCGCCTTCGTCGGAGCCGCCGTAATCGTCGTAGCCATGCACTATGGAGGACTCTGGGTGATGATCCTCCTTGCTGTGGCCACCGTGGCCGTAATCATCCGCAGCAACCGCCGTTTCAAGCTCAAACAGGCCGAAGAGCAGGGCGACGTCATATTCCAGAGCATATTGGCCTCAAAGGATAAAGACGAAGTTTGGCCCATGTTCCTGCTGTATCTTACCGAGAATCAGAAGCGCTTCCTGGCTCTGGCTCAGGCTGAATATTCGGCCGTGACCGAAGCCTTCATGGATGAAAACCTCAAGGCCCTGTGCCATTCCGACAAACTGCTGCGCGAAGAAAAGATCACCCTCAAAAGCGACCGTCGCAGGGAGACTCTCTGCCTGCGCCTGCTACCGCGCGAGGTAGCCATTGAGAAGAGCACATGGTTCTATCTGGGCAACAACTGCTGCATGTCAATGCTTTACAATCTTCGCCGAATTACGGAGATGTGCCGCGAACACACCGAGAGCAATTTCAATCCGCTTCCCAAGGAATATATCGGCGATTTCTGGTCGATACGCACCGATGTCACCATTCTGCTAAACGACACCATAACCATGATGGACTCCGGAGCGCTCGATACGGTCAACCTCATCCGGCGTCACTGCGACGAAATCAAGGACAAAATCTCCGATACCTACCATTTGCTTTACAAGAGCCTGCGCGACGACCATCCATCGTCCATGACCGTGCTCTACGTCTACCTCAACCTTCTGCAAGAGACCCGTGAGATGGTAGCCACCGTCCGCAAATTCCTCCGCGCCTACGCCAAGATGCGCGACAACAACTACTCCGGCCGCCTCACCTCCATCCCCGCCTGATCCACCTCCAAATCCCCTCTTATCCCCGTTCCCCTTGTCCACCTTATACGAATTATTCGAATTATACGAATTATCCAAGTTCCCCCGGCTCTTCTGCCCAAGCCCCCCCTAAAAAAAGGTGAGGTGCTGCCGGCAGGGGAGCCGACAACACCTCGGGGGAAGGGGAAAGCGCTCCAGGATGGGCTTGAACCAACGACCCCCTGATTAACAGTCAGGTGCTCTAACCAAC
>CAMEGQ010000038.1 GCA_945916235.1 uncultured Porphyromonadaceae bacterium
TGTGCTCTTCCGATCTCATAGCGATGCCGACGGCTATTCTCGGTACCATCCTCGGATGTTTCTTCATGAATCAAAGCGTCAGCATATACACTCAGATCGGCATCATCCTTCTGCTCGGGCTCGCGGCCAAGAATGCAATCCTTATCGTAGAGTATGCCATCGACTACCGCAAATCCGGGATGCCCATCCGTCAGGCAGCCCAGATGGGTGGCGAGGTGCGTTTCCGACCGATTATGATGACAGCTCTGGCTTTCGTGTTCGGCGTGATGCCTATGCTGTTTGCCTCCGGAGCCGGAGCTGAAAGCCGAATCTCGCTCGGATGCGCTGTAGTGTTCGGCATGGCCGTCAATGCCTTTGTGGGTACTATGTTCGTACCGAACTTCTGGGAGCTGTTCCAGCGGTTCCAGGAGAAATATCTTTCGAAAGTGTTCGCCGGTTCCACCGCGACACCGGCTTCCACTCAGAATCCCGGCACATCCGAGGCTCAGCCCTCCGCAAATCCAGCTGACAACCAGACGAATACTCCTAAGGTAGACAAATAGAATCCTGTAATGCTATAAAAATCGGGGGCGTGACCACGCTGGCACGTCCCCGATTTTCTGTTGCATCACCGCCGAAGTTTAGCGGATAAAAAGCATTTCGCGATATTTGGGCAGAGGCCACATTTCGTTGTCGACCATAAGCTCAAGTTTATCGATATGCGTACGGATCTTCTCCATAGCCGGAATCACTGTGTCGTGGTAAGCGATCGCTTTTTCGCGTTCGTCAGTGATGCGGTTTGCAGCCTTGCGGGCTTCGGTCATGCGCTCGAACTCTTCTTTTATAAGACTCATATGGTGCGACATCTTTTCGATGGTACCCAGATCGCCCGATGTGAGTTCGGAAGCCTTGGCTACCGGGAATAGCGTCTTAAGTTTTACAAGATTGTCGACAAGTACAGACTGATAGCGCGTAGCCACTGGAATGATATGGTTGATAGCCAGATCGCCGAGCACTCGCGATTCTATCTGTACTTTCTTAGTATAAGTCTCCCATTTCACTTCATTACGGGCCTTCAGTTCAAACTCGGAGAATACTCCGGTCGACCCGAACATCTTCACCGACTCCGGACGGAGGTAAGCGTCGAAGATGCGCGGCACAGATGTCTCGCAGTCCAGCCCGCGGCGCTCTGCCTCGGCTTTCCATTCGTCGGAATAGCCGTTGCCATCGAAATGGATAGGTTTGGATTCGATGATAAGAGCCTTAACCTCTTCGAGGATAGCGTGATAGAGCGATTCTTCACGGGCTACACGGGCCTCCACTCTGGCCTTGAATTGCTTAAGCTGCTCTGCCACAGCGGCGTTAAGGGCTATCATCGCCGAGGCGCAGTTGGCCGACGAACCGACTGCACGGAATTCGAATCGGTTGCCGGTGAAGGCGAAGGGCGATGTGCGGTTGCGGTCGGTATTATCGAGCATAATCTCGGGGATCTGGGCCACACCCATGTCTATCCCCTCCTTGCCCGAGAAGGTAATCAGTTCATCATCGGTGCTCTTCTCCAGGCGTTCAAGCAGATCGGCTATCTGTTTGCCGGTGAAGATCGAGATGATGGCAGGGGGCGCCTCATTCGCTCCAAGACGGTGGGCGTTCGTAGCAGAAGCGATAGATGCCTTCAGCAGGCCGTTATGATGGTATACAGCCGCCATAACGTTGGCGAAGAAGGTGATGAATCGAAGATTCTCGCGCGGAGTTTTTCCGGGCGAGAAAAGTAAAGTACCGCGGTCGGTGCCAAGGCTCCAGTTGTTGTGCTTGCCCGAGCCATTGATTCCGGCAAACGGCTTTTCGTGAAGCAGCACACGGAAGTTATGCCTACGGGCCACATCGTCCATTACCGTCATCAGCAGAAGGTTATGGTCGTTGGCCAGATTGGTCTCCTCAAAAATAGGGGCCAGCTCAAACTGATTGGGAGCCACTTCGTTGTGTCGGGTACGTGCCGGAATGCCCAGCTTATGACACTCAATCTCAAGATCGAGCATAAAAGCCTGCACACGTGAAGGAATAGCGCCGAAATAGTGGTCTTCAAGCTGCTGGTTTTTAGCGCTTTCATGTCCCATGAGCGTACGTCCGGTCATCACCAGATCGGGGCGGGCGGCATACAGAGCCTTGTCAACCAGGAAATATTCCTGCTCCCAGCCGAGATACGACATCACATGGCGCACATCCTTATCGAAATATTGAGCCACAGCTGTGGCAGCTTTATCGACAGCATTCAGAGCTCGCAGAAGCGGAGTCTTAAAGTCGAGCGACTCTCCCGTATATGAGATGAAAATAGTCGGAATACAGAGAGTCTCGTTAACGATAAATACCGGCGATGAGATATCCCATGCTGAGTAGCCTCGCGCCTCAAAGGTGTTGCGGATGCCTCCGTTGGGGAAACTCGATGCGTCTGGTTCCTGCTGAACAAGCAGTTTGCCGGAAAATTCCTCAACCACTCCGCCTTTTCCATCGTGCTCGATAAAGCTATCATGCTTTTCGGCTGTACCTCCAGTCAGAGGATGAAACCAATGGGTGTAGTGGTGCGCACCGTTGTCAGTGGCCCAGCGTTTCATCCCGTCGGCGATGCTGTCGGCAAGCTCACGCGAGATAGGCTGCTTGTTGTCGATAGCATAAACCAGACGGTCGTAGGTCTGCTTGGGAAGATACTCATACATCTTCTCCCGGTTGAACACAGCCTTAGCGTAGTACTTTTCGGTGCTCTCAGTCGGCGCCGTCACTTTGACGGGCTTACGGTCGCAGGCCTCCTCTACTGCTTTGAATCTTAGCAATGACATAATGAATGAATAATAAATGACTATAATCTTTTTTACCAATAATAACTTTTTCGTTTCCTGAATCAGATTATTTGAAATCCGCAGCCTTTATTCGGCGCACAGCCTCGACGGTGTTTTCGTATGTGTTGAAAGCCGTCAGACGGATATACCCCTCGCCCGACGGACCGAATCCGGCACCGGGTGTACCGGCCACATGACAGCGGTCGAGCAAAAGGTCGAAAAATTCCCAGGAGCCGACATTCGCCGGAGTCTTAATCCAGACATAGGGTGCATTCTCTCCACCGAAAACCTCGAGGCCGGCTTCGCGCAGCCCCTCAAGCATTACCTTTGCATTGCGCAGATAGTAATCGATGGTGTCAGTGGTCTGTTTGCGTCCCTCGGGAGTATAGACA
Organism: uncultured Porphyromonadaceae bacterium; assembly: GCA_945916235.1. GTDB lineage: Bacteria > Bacteroidota > Bacteroidia > Bacteroidales > Muribaculaceae > UBA7173. The sequence goes on from CAMEGQ010000038.1 coordinate 3,203, forward strand.
GCTGCTGCGGCACACTGCGAGATATAGCTTGCACCATTGAACTTCGTGCACTGGCGACGAAGCCACAGATGATTCATCGATATTTTCTTCCCCTGAGAATCCTCGCCGAACAGCGACTTCGGAACCACCGTGTAGCCGCAGCGAACACCGGTGAATCCGGCTGTCTTCGAGAAACTGCGGAATTCGATAGCCACCTCTCGGGCACCCTCGATTTCGTAAATGCTGTGGGGCACATCTTCCTGACGGATAAACGCCTCATAGGCCGAATCAAACAGTATGAGTGAACCGTGACTGCGTGCATAGTCCACCCAGACTTTAAGCTGGCTGCGGGTCAGCGCAGTGCCTGTGGGATTGTTGGGATAGCACAGATAGATCACATCGGGCACCTCGGCCGGGAGCGCCGGGACAAAACCGTTTTCGGCCGTCACGGGGAGGTAAATAATACTGCTCCAGCAGCCATCGGCATCCAGCTCTCCGGCGCGGCCTCCCATCACGTTGGTGTCTACGTAGACCGGATAGACCGGATCGGTCACCGCTACCCGATTGCCACGGGCAAGGATATCGCCGATATTGCCGGTATCACTCTTTGCACCGTCGCTGATGAAGATTTCGTCAGGAGCGATTTCGATGCCACGGACCTGATAGTCATTCTTGGCAATGGCTTCACGAAGGAATCCATACCCCTGCTCCGGACCATAGCCATGGAAATTAGTCGATGATGCCTCATCATCTACGGCTTTATGCATAGCCTTGATGGCAGCTTCGCAGACAGGGCGGGTCACATCGCCGATACCCATACGGATTATATCGGCTTCGGGATGCTCTTCCTTATATTTGTTGATGCGCTTAGCAACCTCTGAAAACAGGTAACTTTCGGCGAGTTTACAGAAATTATCGTTGATCTTAAACATTATATTCGGGTATTACTTTAATTTTTTGCATTGGCAAATCATCAGATATTTGCCTTGACATCTTATTTATACAATCCTAACAGGCCGAGATCCACTTCGCCATGGAACACTTCCGTGGCACCGCCGGTCATCATCACATGGTTGGTGTCGGGATCCCAGAAAATTTCGAGCGTACCGCCGATAAGATGCACTTTCACGCGGCGCTCCGTCAGGCCATTTAGCATCGCTGCCACTGCCGTGGCGCAGGCGCCTGTGCCGCATGCCATCGTCTCTCCGCTGCCGCGTTCCCATACGCGCATCCGGATCTCGTTGCGGTTCAGCACCTTGGCGAACTCGATATTGGCTCGGTCGGGCCACATGGGGTGTTTTTCCAGCATCGGACCCACGCCAAGCACAAGGTCATCCGTGGGTTCGTCGACGAATATCACGCCATGAGGATTGCCCATTGACACGGCAGTGATTTCAAAATGTGTTCCACCGTCTTCCACAGGGATACGGACATTTGACGCTCCTTCTGCCACATTCACAGGGATGGCGGAAGGTGTGAATTCCGGCTCACCCATGTCGACCTTTACAGTATCGACGAGCGAATCGGCGCCCAGATTGAGTTGCAAATATTTAACGCCCGAAAGAGTTTCGAGCGTTATGGAGTTTGACCGGGTAAGATTATGGTCGTAGACATATTTGCCGACGCAGCGGGAGCCATTGCCGCACATCTTACCTTCCGAACCGTCGGCATTAAAGATGCGCATCTTAAAATCAGAAGTAGCTGATGGGAGAATGAGGATGATGCCGTCGCCGCCCACACCGCAATGGCGGTCGCTGAGCAGGCGTGAGGCCTTGGCTATACACTCGTCGTCGGTCAGAATTGCCGGCGTTTCACCACCAAACGTCCCGTCGGTGCAGTCGATGTAGACGTAGTCGTTGGCGATACCATGCATTTTGGTAAATTTCATACGGCTCGTGTTCGAATTTTAAAGCGCAAATTTAGGAATTTTCCTCGAAATCGTGCAATATATCTGCCCTACTTTTTTGCCGGAATTTTGCGATTTTATTTCAGACAAAGGACTTATGGGACAACAGCCTTTAAGACTCCGGCTTTCTGCATAGTGGCCTATCCGGGAAAAATTCGGCCGGAATGTAATAGTTGGACGGGTAAATCCGTTAATTATATGATTCACGCTATTGATTTTAATGAACAAACGCCTATATATATCGCTGACTGCAGCCCTTGCGGCCAGTTGTTTCGTTTCCCCGGCCATCATGGCTCAGGATGGCTCCACTGCCTACAACTATCTGGAGACCACATCCTCAGCACGCATCTACGGCCTGGGCGGCGTCAACATTACCACGATTGAAGACGAACTGAGCGTCACCGACCAGAACCCTGCCCTGCTCGGCTCCGAGATGAGCAATCAGATTCTCGTAGACTATATGCACTATATGGGCGGCTCCAACTTCGCCGGTGTGCGCTATGCTCATTCGGCCACAGAGCGCGGAGCCTGGAGCGCCGGAATCAGATATTTCGGCTACGGCAGCATTACGGCGGCCGACGAATTCGGTAATATCACCGGTTCCTTCTCCCCTAAGGATGTAAACTTTAACGGAACGTTCTCATACGACATTACCGACCGTCTGCGCGGCGGCATCACGCTCAAATTTCTTTACTCCAGCTACGAAGCTTACTCGGCCCTGGCTATAGCCACCGACCTTGGTATCAACTACTACGATCCCGACAGCGAATTTTCGGCTTCTATCGTGGCGGCTAATCTCGGCGGTCAGGTGAAGAAATTCAACGAGACCCACGACCGTCTCCCTATCGACCTTCGCCTCGGTATTTCAAAAATGTTTCCCGGAGTGCCTATCCGCTTCTCAATCACCGCCTGGAAGCTCAATAAATGGCATCTCCCCTACTGGAAAACCGGCGACGGCACTCAGACCGAAGAATTTGTCAAAACCGACAAATTTGCCTCCAATCTTTTCCGCCACCTCGTGTTTGGCGTGGATTTTATCCCCAACGACCGCTTTTTCATAGCCCTCGGCTATAACTATAAGACCCGCACTGATATGAGCACCTACAAGCGCAGCTTCCTCTCGGGTTTCTCCCTCGGCGCAGGCATGAACACGCGCCGCTTCAATGTGGCGCTGGCTTTCGCCCAGCCTCATTCGGGAGCTACCACTCTGATGCTCAATCTGAATCTCAACCTTAACGAATTGCTCTACTGATGGAAGCTCCAAAGATTATCATAGCTGTCGACGGCTACTCCTCTTCAGGTAAAAGTTCGATGGCCAAAGCTCTGGCCCGAAGCCTCGGCTACAATTATGTCGACACGGGCGCTATGTATCGCGCCGTGACTCTCTACGCCATGTGTCACGGGCTGATTGCAGCCGACGGCGCAGTCGACACAGAGGTACTCACCGCTGCCCTGCCCCGTATTTCTGTCACTTTCAAGCGCGATGCCGACGGCAGCCAGCACACTATCCTTAACGGAGAAGACGTAGAAAACGAAATCCGCGGACTCGAAGTGTCGGGCCATGTATCCGACGTTTCAGCCATACCGGCCGTACGCCATTTCCTCGTCGAGCAGCAGCAGGCTTTAGGCAAGGAGAAAGGGATAGTGATGGATGGCCGAGATATCGGCACCACGGTATTCCCCAATGCAGAGCTGAAAATCTTCGTTGACGCTTCAGCGCGCACGCGTGCCGAACGCCGGTTCAAGGAGCTGCAGGCCAAGGGAGTCGACACCACCTTCGATGAAGTGCTGGCCAACGTGGAAAGCCGAGACCTAATCGACCGCACCCGCAAGGAAAGCCCCCTGCGCAAAGCCGACGACGCCATAGTCCTCGACAATTCCACGATGACTATTGATGAACAGAACCGTTGGCTTATCGACCAGTATCACAACGTCATCAGCCGATTGACCTCTAAATGATCCACCGTCGGATATTACTGACAGAGCCCTTAACCCTCGCTCACCTAACCGCCCAACAGCCATGTTCGTAGAAATAGATTCTGATTCCGGATTCTGCTTTGGAGTGGTCACTGCCATTCGCAAGGCCGAAGCCGAACTTGACAGCTCCGGCGCCCTTTATTGCCTTGGCGACATCGTCCATAATAGCGATGAGGTGAATCGTCTGGCGGAGCGTGGCCTGAAGGTAATCACCCATGAGGATCTTCACCGCCTGCACGATGTGAAGGTGCTTCTCCGTGCCCATGGTGAGCCTCCCTCGACGTATGCCACTGCTGTAGCCAACAATATTGAGATTATCGATGCCACCTGCCCGGTAGTGCTAAAACTCCAGCAGCGCATTAAGCAATGTTACGACGCGACCGACGGCGACCGCCCGCAAATAGTGATTTATGGCAAGAACGGCCACGCTGAGGTAAACGGCCTTGTAGGTCAGACCAACGGGGAGGCTATCGTGATAGAGCATATCGACGAACTCGACAAAGTGGATTTCTCGCGCCCTATCGCCCTTTACTCCCAGACCACAAAGTCAGTGGAAGGCTTCCGTGACATAATTGCAGAAATCCGCCGGCGCCTGATGCCGGGTGTAAAATTCGAAAGTTACGACACCATCTGCCGCTCGGTGGCCAACCGTGTGGGCAAGTTGCAAAAATTCGCGCAAAGCCACGACGTCATAATCTTTGTGGCCGGGAAGAAAAGCAGCAACGGCCGGGTACTCTTCGGCCACTGCCTTGACGTTAATCCGCATACCTATCTGATTTCCAACCCCTCGGAGTTCTGCCCTGAATGGGTTGAGAATGCTGACTCGGTAGGCATCTGCGGGGCCACCTCGACCCCGCGCTGGCTTATGGAGCAAGTGAAAACTGCCATCGAGAACTCCACAGCCGCCTCCAGCTGACGCCTTCCCCCCAAAAATCTCATCCGTTCCGGTCAATCAAGCAGCAAAATGGACAATTTCGTAGCCATCGACGTCGAAACCGCCAACAATCATCCCACGAGCATCTGCGCCATCGGGGCAGTGAAGGTAGAAGACGGGGTGATTACCGACCGGTTTTACGAGTTGGTCAAGCCCGAACCGGAATTTTACTTCCGGTATTTCACCGAGCAGGTCCACGGCATCGACCGCGCTATGACCGAAGACGCCGACACTTTCGATAGAGTATGGAGACGCCTTGAGCCGATGATCGGCAATCTCCCACTGGTAGCTCATAATAAAGCCTTTGACGAGAAATGCATCCGGGCGGCCTTCCGCTGCTATCAGATGGATTATCCCGACTATCCCTTCTATTGCACTTTGGCAAAAGCCAGGATGACCATCCCCCGCCAGCTATGCCCGTCGTTCTCCCTGCCTGTGCTCTGCGACTTTCTCGGTATCCCTTTCCACAATCATCACAATGCTTTAGCCGATGCCCTGGGTTGCGCACAGGTAGCGATGGTGATTCTCTGAGAAAAAATGCGTAAATTTGTAGAGTATGTCTGCATCGGCTTCAATGCAGGCCTGCTACACCATATTTGTACCATCTACATGTCAGCCATTATGACTAAAAAATACCTTCCGGCCATCGCAGCCTTAGCTCTTGCAGCATGCTCTTCCCACCATGTCGACGACGCCGACCTCGAAGCCGTGCGTCAGGCTGGCGTCGACCGCGCTCTGGAGCTTGCCTCCGGCACCCAGACCTCTACCGATACGATGAAGATGGAAGTGGCTCTGATCGATTTCCGCTCGCGCGAACAGCGTATGCGCGACGAGGGCTATCCCGATGCTGCCGATGCCTTTGTCGATGCCTTCATCGCAACTCTCGATTCCGTCAACCCGTCGCTTGCCGCCGAGCTTAAATAAGCCGCTATGAAACCGTTTCTCCAGTCGATAGCCGAAGCATATCTCACCCATGAGAAAGACGCGCTCTGTCGATATTGTTTCGTGTTCCCCTCGCGCCGAAGCGCCACTTTCTTCACGAAATATCTCTCCGACATAGCTGCAGAGTCGGGTCAGCCGCTTATGTTGCCCGCCACTCAGACCGTGGTGGATTTTGTCGAAAGTTTCGACGATACTCTCCCGGCCGAGCGCATGGAGATGCTCTTCATCCTTTTCGACGAATACCGCAAAGTTGTGGCTCAGTCAGGCGGCAGACTCAGCGATGTGGATTTTAACAAGTTTGCGCTCTGGGGCGACACCCTACTCTCCGATTTTGACGATGTGGACAATGCTCTTTGCAGCCCCCAGGAGATATTTCGTAATGTAAAGAATCTCAAAGAGATAGCATCAACATATCTGACACCGGAGCAGCAAGAGGTAGTCGCCGAATATTTCGGGCGCGACAAAGTGCCTTACTCGGGCGAAGAGTTCTGGCAACATATCGACTACGCTTTAGCCCGGGAAGATGATGCAGATTCCGATGGCGACGGCCCAGATAAGGAGCGGAAAAAACACCTTGGCGTAGGCTTTCTCCGCCTCTGGCAAGCCATGCAGAAGGTCTATGAAGGGTTCAACCTGACTATGAAGCGAAAGAAGCTCCATTCTCAGGGTCAGGCTATAAAGTCGGCGGTCGAATATCTGAAGGAGGCTACCCCGGCTGATCTCGATTACGACAGATATATCTTCGTCGGTTTCAACAATCTTTCCAAAGCCGAACGCGCCATCTTCAAAAGACTTCAGTCGATGACTGACCCGGAGAGCGGAATGTCTATGGCTGATTTCTACTGGGATATTGCCTCTCCGGCTTTCGAACATGAAACGTTCCATGGCGCAAAAATGGTGAAGGAGCTGAACCGGCTTTACCCTTCGCTCTACGATTGCGTGGAGCCGATTCAGGGTTATCCTCAGATAGATGTGTTCGGAGTCCCCTCGCGCATCGGCCAGGCTAAAGCCATCGGCAGGGTGCTCGACCGGATTTTCCCGGCAAAGGAGAATGCCGACGGGGAAAAATTCCTTGCCGACCCTACGGCCAATCCGCTTGAGTCGGCCTCTATCGTGCTGCCGGAGGAAAACATGGTGATTCCGCTACTTTCGGCTCTGCCGCAACAGATCAGCTGCACGAATCTCACGATGGGTCTGCGCCTGCGCAACACGGCCATATCCGGTTTGATAAAAGATATCATCGGGATGCAGATCAAGGCCGGCAAAGTCCAGGGTAAGACCACTTTCTATCTGGAGGATGTCGTGACTGTGCTTTCCAATCCGCTGGTCCATGGTACTCACCACACGGAATGTGCCCATCTGGTAATCGACCTTCGCCACAATCGCGAGTTCAACGTCGCTCCCGAGCGTTTCAACGATTTTCCATGGCTGGCTCCTATTTTTACTGCCATACCCGATACGAACAATCCGGCCGATGTGCTCGCTTATCTGCGCTCACTGCTTCTGCTTTTCACCCCTGAAATCGACGACGAAGAGGCCTCTGAGGCATCTTCTACCAGAATCGCCGATGCGCCGGAAAAATCGCTCACCCAGTTGCAGCACACTTTCGCCTCGCGCTATCTTGACGCTGTGGACCGCCTTGGCGCTCTTTTCGACGAATACAAGGTCTACTCACCTGAGACTAAAATCGAGAAAGCCACGGTATTTAGCCTTATTGACAAACTGATTCTGGGCGAGACCCTCCAGTTCGAAGGCAAACCGCTTGAAGGCCTGCAGATTATGGGTATCCTGGAAGCTCGTGCGCTCGATTTCGACACCATCATAATCCCGTCGATGAACGAGCGCGTATTCCCGCGTGCGAAATATAATGCCTCGTTTATACCGGGTCTTCTCCGCGGAGCTTACGGGCTGCCCGAACCTCAGGATCAGGAAGGGGTCTATGCCTACTATTTCTACCGCATTATCTCGAGGGCTAAGCGTGTGATTCTTCTCTACGACGCCCGCACCACCGGCATGAAAACTCAGATGTCGCGCTATATCCGCCAGCTAAAGAGCATCTTCAAACCGGAAAATCTACGCCATCAGGTGCTTAGCTATGCCGTGACTTCTCCCAATGCTCCGGCCTATAAAGTCAAGAAATCTAAGGCTGTGATGCGCATGCTCGAATCTTACCGGAGGCCGGATCCCAACGCTGACGAAAAAGGTGTCATCCCCCTTTCGGCTTATCAGCCCGACCCGTACGATCCTACCGGCACGACTCTGAAATACCGCCCCGGCAAGGGTGTGAGATATCTGTCGGCAAGCGCAATCGAGCAATACGCCTCATGCCCGATGTCGTTCTATCTCGAGCGCATCATGGGTTTCAAACGCGAGGATGATATCCACGACTGGCTCGATGAGAGCGTCTACGGCACCATCGTCCACGATGTGTTCGAAAAAATCTACAACGAGCAGCTCAAATCGTCGCCCGAGGGTGCTGTCATCACGGCCGATATCATCGACAGCATCATATCCGCTCCACACAAGATTGAGAATTACATCACCCGGGCTATCAACGAATTCCATCTTCGCAAAGGGAAAGAATGTTACGACGAGTTCCATCGCGAACTTCAGCTCACGCGCGAAGTGATAGCCGAAAATGTGCGCAAGGTGCTGGAGCGCGAGAAGGCTTTCGCCCCCTTCACCTACCTCCATAGCGAATGGAACGAATACACGCGCCTGACTTTCACCAATTCCGAAGGACAGTCGGAATCCATCAACCTCAACTGCCGAATCGACCGCATCGACCGCTGCCACAACAATCCGGATATCGACCGAATCCGCGTGATTGACTATAAGACCGGCGGCGACGATACTCATACGCCCTCATTCGCCAAATCGTTCGATGACCATAAAGTCAAGGCTTTCCTCCAGCTGATGATTTATTGTCAGGCTCTGGAACATATCGAAGGCTACACGCTCCCGATTCAGCCGATGATTTTCAAACTGCGCACGCTAATGATCAGCGATATCCCGGCTCTGACCATCGGCGAAGCTCCTATCCCTGATACGGGCTATGAGAGCGGCGCTGTCCAAATTTCGAGATCGAAATACCAGATCTACGATTATCGCGCCTACCGGCAGAATTTCAACGATGTACTTGTGGCAAAACTTCAGGAACTTTTCGATGAAAACCAGCCGTTCTATTGCACTGACGACGACAACAAATGCAGCTACTGCGCATTCCGCGAGATGTGCCGGCGCGAGCCGATAAAATTCTGATTTAATGGCCGGGCTCTACATACATATCCCCTTCTGCAGGTCGAAATGCGCATACTGCGATTTCTACTCCACACCTCGCACACAGACCATGGAGCGATATGTAGATGCTCTGCTCCGCGAGCTTGATTTCCGAAAGTATGAAATAAAAGACGCGATTTCCACCATCTATTTAGGCGGCGGTACGCCATCTATGCTTCCGGCCGGACTTCTTGAGCAACTAATGACGGGGCTTCACCGGCTGATTGATTTTCAAAAGCTTTCAGAGGTTACAATCGAAGCGAACCCGGAAGACATCGACTCTAAAAGCATTTCACGCTTCGTCAGCCTCGGCATCAACCGCATAAGCATCGGAATCCAATCGTTTGATTCTCAGCTGCTGTCTACTATCGGACGAGCGCACTCAGCCGATTCTGCCATTGCGGCTCTTGAAGCGCTGTCGGCGTCTGGAATCAACTTCAATGCCGACCTTATCTACGGATTGCCCGGTCAAACATCCGACAAGGCTGTCGCAGACCTGGAAAAATTGCTGAGATTCAATCCTCCGCATGTCTCGGCCTATCTTCTTTCTTACGAACCGGGAACAAGGTTGCATGCACGGTTGCAGAAGGGGCTGCTTAGGGAAGCTTCCGAAGCGGAAGCTGAGCAACATTATCTCGCCGTAAGCCGCAGACTTGCCGATGAAGGATTCAGCCATTACGAAATCTCTAATTTCGCCCATCCGGGCTACGAAGCTATACATAACTCGTCCTATTGGGATTTCACCCCATATCTTGGCCTGGGCGCGGCTGCTCATTCATTCGATGGCAAGGTCAGGCGTTTCAATCCGGCTTCAATAGTAAAATATCTCAAGGCCATCGAGTCGGGAACGGCTGCATATATCGTTGATGACGAGAGTGTTGAAAACCGTTTCAACGACTATATCATCTGCTCCTTGCGCACGGCCAAGGGGTTCTCTACAGCAAAGGCTCGGAATATGTTCGGACCGGAATTGCTCTCGCAGTTCATGGCCAATTTGGCCGGATTGCCTGGGGATGCCGTCCAGATTGCCGCTGATGATCACGATAATCTCCGGATTGTAATCCCTGAATCGAACTGGCTCACATCCGACGCTGTAATGCGCGAGCTGATTCTCTGAGATTTTGCCAACGACCAACTCTTGCCCGACCGGCTCTTAGTCGTGATGATACGGCAGATTATTCAGAATGGTATGGGCGCGGTAAAGCTGTTCCACGAAGATCAGGCGGATAAGCTCGTGGGGAAATGTCATTTTAGAAAATGATATTTTGCCGTTTGCCCGGGCATAGACCTCTTCGGAGAATCCATAAGGTCCGCCGACGACGAAAACCAGATTTTTCACTCCCGCTAAGGCACGCTGCTCCACCATGGCGGCAAATTCACGGGAAGTATACTCGCGTCCGCGCTCATCCAGAAGTATCACATGATCCGATGTCGACAGCCGCGACAGTATCTGCTGGCCCTCCAGGCGTTTCTGCATGTCGGGAGTCATGGTTTTGGTGGATTTCACATCGGAGATAGTAGCGATTTCAAACGGTGCAAAATGCTGTATCCGTTTGGTAAACAGCTCAATGCCCTCACTAATATACGGCGTCGTTGTGCGTCCGACCACCATAAGAGTAGTTTTCATCGTCGTAATAAAACATCGTGCGCCGACGACCCGATACGGCCACCGGCGCACTGAATTTAGGTAAGTAGATTCTGTTTATACATATCCGCGCACGATGCCACGCTTGGAATTGCGGATGAATTCAATGATTTCATCGCGCTCGGTGGTAGCGGGAATCTCGGCCTCAATACGGTCCACAGCATCCGACACATTCAGTCGTGAGAGATACAGATAGCGGTAAATCTCCTGTACGGCCATAATCTGCTCATTTGTAAAGTTGCGGCGACGCAGACCTATTGAGTTGATACCGGTGTATGCGATGGGGTCACGCCCGGCTTTTACATACGGCGGAATATCCTTGTTGATACGCGAACCGCCCTGAATCATCACGTGAGCTCCGAGATGACAGAACTGATGGATGAGGGAACCGCCACCTATCACGGCGAAATCGTCTACCTGCACCTCGCCTGCTATCTGAGTGGCATTCGAGATGATGACATTGTTGCCGATTGAGCAGTCGTGAGCCACATGGGAGTAAGCCATAATCAGGCAGTTATTGCCTACTTTGGTCCACCCCTTGGATGCGGTACCACGGTTGACCGTGACACATTCGCGGATGGTGGTATGATCGCCGATGATGGCTACAGTGTCTTCACCCTTGAATTTAAGATCCTGAGGTATGCCTGAGATCACAGCTCCGGGGAAGATGTTGCAGTATTTGCCTATGCGGGCGCCCTCCATGATTGTGACATTGCTGCCGATGTGGGTGCCTTCGCCGATTTCTACGTTCTGATCGATCGTGACAAACGGCTCGATGACCACGCTTGGATGAATTTTGGCGGCCGGATGTATGTATGCGAAAGGTTGTTTCATTCCTTAAATCCTTTGATTATTTATTTTTTATAATCTGAGCCATGAACTCACACTCACACACCACCTTGTCGCCTACGAAAGCCACACCCTTCATCAGGGCGCATCCGCGGCGCAGCGGCGAAATGAACGACACATGGAAGAGAAGTGTATCGCCGGGCACTACTTTCTGGCGGAACTTCACATTGTCTATCTTCATAAAGTAGGTGGAGTATTTTTCGGGTTCGTCGACTGTGCCGAGCACAAGCAGACCTCCAGTCTGCGCCATGGCTTCGACCATAAGCACTCCGGGCATCACAGGCTCCTGCGGGAAATGTCCCTGGAAGAAAGGCTCGTTGGCCGTTACATTCTTCACGCCTACGATATAGCTGTCGCCCTTTTCAATCACCTTATCGACCAAAAGCATCGGGTAGCGGTGGGGAAGATGAGCGCGGATGGCGTTGATGTCCATCAGGGGAGCCACCGAGGGGTTGTATGTAGGTGCCTGCAGTTCCTGACGCACAATCTCTTTACGGATTTGCTTTGCGAATGTAGTGTTGATTTTATGGCCGGGACGGCATGCGATGATGCGGCCTTTGAGCGGACGGCCGATAAGAGCCACATCGCCCATCACGTCGAGAAGTTTGTGGCGGGCGGGTTCGTTGTCAAACTGCAGGGGACGGTTGTTGATATAGCCGAAATCTGCCACTTCCTTGTGGGGCACTCCCATAAGGTCGGCGATGTGATCGAGTTGCTCCTGAGGAAGCTTGCGGTCGTAGATTACGATAGCGTTATCCAGGTCGCCACCCTTGATGAGGTTGGCCTGAAGCAGCATCTCCACTTCGCGCACAAATACGAAGGTGCGGCAGGGAGCGATTTCCTGAGTGAAATCTGCCACATTTTCCAGTCGTGCGAACTGATTGGCAAGCACGGGGGAATCATAGCCCACCATCACGTCGATGGAGAATTCCGAGTCAGGGAGCACAGTCAGATGCGCACCGGTCTGCTCGTCGCGGACCTCAATCTTATGCTTTACCACATAGTAATTTTTGTCAGCCTGCTGCTCCTTGAGGCCCACACGTGCGATTTCGTTGGCAAATACGATTGCGCTTCCGTCAAGAATGGGAACCTCAGGGGCATCCACCTTGATCAGACAGTTGTCGACGCCTGCGGCATAGAGGGCTGCCAGAGCGTGCTCGATAGTAGATACTTTGGCATCGCCCTTGGCGATTACAGTGCCGCGGCCTGTCTCGATTACATTCTCTGCCAGAGCATCGATGATGGGCTGGTCAGGAAGGTCTACGCGCTGGAATTTATATCCGTGATTCTCGGGTGCAGGATAGAATGTAGCCTCTATTTCAAGGCCTGTGTGAAGTCCTTTACCTTTTACGGTGAATTCACCGCCAAGAGTTTGTTGCTTCATAGTGACAGATATTATCTTTAGTCGGTGTTATTTCTTGATTTCTTCGGCGGCAGCCTTTGCCTTAAGTTCTTTTTCAATGGCGGCTACGCGGTCGTAAAGCGACGGGAGATTCTTCTCGAATACCACAAGTTTGGCATATTTAAGAATGTCGGTGGCGGGCGAACCCATCATGCGCGAATCAGACTTAATATTACCGGGAATACCCGACTGGGCTCCGATCTGAACATTGTCGCCTACCGTGATATGTCCGGCAAAACCTACCTGACCGCCTATCATACAGTTGGAGCCGAGTTTGGTTGAGCCTGCGATACCCGACTGTGCAGCCATCACTGTGTCGTGACCGACCACGCAGTTGTGAGCCACCTGAATCAGATTGTCGAGCTTTGTGCCTCGTCCTACGCGTGTGCTTCCCATTGTGGCGCGGTCCACTGTTGTATTTGCACCGATTTCCACATCATCCTCAATCACTACGTTGCCGAGCTGAGGAATCTTGTTGTAATGTCCGTCGACAGGTGCAAAGCCGAAACCGTCAGCTCCGATCACAGCGCCAGCATGTATGATACTCCGATCGCCTACCACACAGTTGTAGTAAATCTTTGCTCCGGCGTAGATGATGGCATTGTCGCCTATTTTGCAGTTATCGCCGATGTAAGCCTGAGGATAAATTTTGACTCCTTTGCCCAACTTCACCCCTTTGCCGATATAGGCGAACGAACCGATGTATGCATCTTCCGGCACTTCTACGCCTTCGGCGATATGGCAGGGCTGCTCGATGCCCACAGGGTTTGGCTGCATCAGCTTAGCGGCCGTTTCAAGTAGAAAAGCTACCGTGGCATAAGGGTCGGCCACACGGATAAGCGTACACTTCACCGGTTTCTCGGCTTTAAAGCTGTCGCTTACAAGCACCACCGACGATTCGGTATCGTAGATATAATGGGTATATTTGGGATTAGCCAGAAATGATATCGCGCCGGGATGTCCCTCCTCGATTTTGGCAAAGGTGGAGACCACTGCCGAGCCGTCGCCTTCTACTTTTCCGCCTGCTAAAGCGGCGATTTGATCTGCTGTAAATTGCATCTAACTCCTTTTAGGTTAACAAGTTGGTTTGGCAAGCCTGATTTCAGGCCGGCTTAGGGATGCGGCGGCAATTACCGCCTTGTCCAAACAACATGCAAAGTTCGCAAAAAAATTTGAATTTTACTTAATTCACAGTAGCCAATTTTGCGTTAAATCGCACATTTCAACCACATTTTGTGCAAAAATATAAGGGCCGCACTGAGGCGACCCTTATATGAATTGTGGAATTAACTTCTGTAGAAGATTTGTTCCCGCTGACGGGCTTATGCGTTCTTCACTTTGTCAACAACGGCCTTGAAAGCGGCAGGATTGTTGAGAGCGAGGTCGGCAAGCACTTTGCGGTTGATCTCGATGCCCGATTTGTGGATGAGACCCATGAGCTTCGAGTAGGAAAGATTCTCAGTGCGGGCAGCGGCGTTGATACGCTGAATCCAAAGAGCACGGAAGTTGCGCTTCTTGTCCTTACGATCACGGTAAGCATAGGTCAGACCTTTTTCCCAGGTATTCTTGGCTACGGTCCAGACATTGCGGCGGCAGCCGAAGTAACCGCGGGTGAGTTTCAGGATTTTCTTTCTGCGAGCACGTGATGCAACGTGGTTTACTGATCTTGGCATTGTTGTTCGATGTTTTGACTGTGAGCGGCGAAACTTATTTTATCCTTGTTTCGCTCTTAAAGCTGCACATTCGGTTAATAAAATTTTGAACTGATAATTGAAAAAACCTTTACAGGATTCTGTTAGCGTCGGAAGCCTCAGCTTCTTAGCGCAGACCCAGAAGTGCTTTAACGTTAGCTACATCTACGCTGTTGACCGTTCCGAAGTGGGTCAAGTTGCGTTTCTGCTTTTTGGTTTTCTTAGTCAGGATGTGGCTTTTGAAAGCGTGCTTTCTTTTGATCTTACCCGATCCTGTGAGCGCGAAACGTTTTTTCGCACCGCAATTGGTTTTAATCTTTGGCATTTTGTTTAATTATTAAGTGATTACATTATTGCCGCAGCCATAGAGGGCGACAGATAACTATTTGTTTTTCAGTTGACTTTCCAAGCATCTTCCGGCTGTCGGGCTCATGCAAGGGTCTATCCTCCAAGAGCGCTTGCATCCGTTTCAAAGCGTCTGGCCTTCCGTTCTTAGGCGTCAGGCTTTCTTCTTGGGAGAAATCATGATGATCATGCGCTTGCCTTCAAGCACCGGCATCTGCTCCACCTTTCCGTATTCCTCCAGATCGTTGGCAAAACGAAGCAGCAGCACTTCACCTTGCTCCTTGAAAAGGATTGAGCGGCCTTTGAAGAATACGTAGGCTTTCACTTTCGATCCTTCCTGAAGGAAGCCCTGAGCATGCTTAAGCTTGAAGTTGTAGTCGTGGTCATCGGTCTGAGGTCCGAACCGGATCTCCTTTACCACCACTTTCGTAGCCTTAGCCTTCTGCTCTTTCAGGCGCTTTTTCTGCTGATAGAGGAATTTGGAATAATCGAGAATCTTGCACACCGGCGGCTGCGCGGTGGGTGAGATTTCGATGAGGTCAAGCTCCATCTCGTCAGCAATCTTCTGAGCCTGCTGGATAGGATAAATGCCGTTTTCAACATTATCGCCTACCAGACGCACTTCCTTGGCGCGAATACGCTCATTGATGGCATACGGCTCTTCTTTGCGGGGCATGCGGGGCATAGGCGGACGCGGTCCCGAAGGACGGGGTCCGGAAAAACCACCGGGACGCGGACCGGAGAAACCGCCGGGTCGAGGTCCCGAAGGACGCGATGACTGGGCGCCCTGAGGACGCGGTCCACCCGCACCCTGGGGGCGCGGCGAACCATTATGTGAGGGACGAGGCCCTGTGGGATTCTGTGATCTGTTATCCATATATTATTTCAGTTCGCTGACGAGGCGAGCAATTTCGTCTGCAAAGGTAGCAATTTTCATCGTACCTTTATCACCTTCGCCCTGTTTTCTGACAGAAACTTCACCATTTTGTGCTTCTTTTTCTCCTACAACAAGCATGTAAGGCACTCGGCGAAGCTCATTATCGCGGATTTTACGTCCGATTTTTTCGTTGCGGTCGTCGACAGTCACGCGAACATCGGCTTCTGTCAGCTGCTTGGCTACCTCGTAGGCATAGTCGTTGAATTTCTCCGAGATGGGGAGGATGATAGCCTGATCGGGGGCGAGCCAGAGCGGGAATTTACCTGCGGTGTGCTCAAGAAGCACTGCCACAAAGCGTTCAAGCGATCCGAACGGTGCGCGGTGGATCATCACCGGACGATGCTTCTGATTGTCGGCACCGGTGTATTCCAGCTGGAAGCGCTCGGGGAGGTTGTAGTCCACCTGAATCGTACCCAGCTGCCAGCGGCGTCCAAGGGCATCCTTGACCATGAAGTCAAGCTTAGGCCCGTAGAAAGCGGCTTCGCCAAGCTCGGTGCGTGCATTCAGTCCCTTCTCCTTGCATGCCTCGATGATGGCGTTCTCTGCAAGAGCCCAATTCTCGTCCGAACCGATATATTTCTGTTTGTTCTTCGGGTCGCGAAGCGAAATCTGAGCTTCGAAGTTCTTGAAATCCAGAGCGTTGAAGATATAGAAGATAATATCCATCACCTTGCAGAATTCATCTTTGATCTGCTCGGGAGCGCAGAAGATGTGAGCATCATCCTGCGTAAATCCTCTCACACGTGTAAGGCCGTGGAGCTCACCGGTCTGCTCATAGCGGTATACTGTACCGAATTCTGCCAGACGCAGAGGCAGATCGCGGTATGAGCGCGGGAATGTTTTGAAGATTTCGCAGTGGTGGGGGCAGTTCATGGGTTTGAGCATGTACTCCTCCCCTTCCTGCGGGGTATGGATAGGCTGGAACGAGTCCTTGCCATATTTTGCATAGTGTCCCGAGGTGACGTACAGCATCTTGTTGCCGATGTGCGGGGTGATCACCTGAAGATAACCGTATTTCTTCTGGATCTTGCGGAGGAACTGCTCCAGACGGTCGCGCAGAGCGGCACCCTTGGGTAGCCACAGAGGCAGACCGGCACCCACATTCTGCGAGAAGGCGAAGAGCTCCATCTCTTTGCCGAGCTTGCGGTGGTCACGCTTCTTAGCCTCTTCAAGCATTACCAGATACTCGTCGAGCATCTTCTTCTTGGGGAATGTGATACCGTAGACGCGCACCAGCTGGTTGCGCTTCTCGTCGCCGCGCCAGAATGCACCGGCAAGGTTCATCACCTTGGCAGCCTTGATTACACCCGTCGAAGGAATATGCGGGCCACGGCAGAGGTCGGTAAAGTTACCCTGCGTGTATGTGGTGATATGTCCATCCTCCAGTTCGGAGATGAGTTCGCACTTGTAAGTTTCGCCACGGTCGCCGAACATTTTCATGGCATCGTCCTTGGAGATTTCCTTGCGCACAATCTGCTCGTCGCGGCGGGCGAGCTCGAGCATTTTTGCTTCGATAGCGGGGAAATCAGCCGATGTGATGTTGTGGCCGTTGGGATCGATATCATAGTAGAAGCCGTTTTCTACAGCCGGGCCGATACCGAACTTCACGCCGGGGAAAAGCTCCTGAAGAGCCTCGGCGAGCAGGTGGGCGGAGCTATGCCAGAAAGCATGCTTGCCTTCGGGATCTTCCCATTTAAAAAGTTTCAGAGATGCATTGGCGTGGATAGGGCGTGTAAGATCCCAATCCTGACCGTCAACAGATGCTGCGAGAACGTCGCGCGCAAGTTGCGGCGACAGCGAGCGGGCAATTTCAAGAGGCGTAACGCCATCTTCAAACTGCTTCACCGAATTGTCGGGAAAAGTGATTTCAATCATTTTTGCGTTTGTTAATCAATTAATTACCACCAACAACGTGGTAACCAAACATAATTGGCTCAAAAAAGCGCCACAAAGATACAAAAATTTTAACGCTTTTCCAACTCTTTACGCCCCGATTTTCATCCGATTTTCACTTTGATTTTGATTTTCATATTTTGTTTACACACAATCTGACCCACTAACAAATCGCCAACCAAACAACAATCAAACCCGCAATCAGATCACGGTCAAGCCCCCGAAATCAAGTTCATCTCACAGCCCATCCCAAAAAGCGACAGCGCCACCCCCACGGTGGGGATGGCGCTGTTGTTTAGCTATTGCCTGGCGTGAAATCGCCTGAGTACAGCCGAGTTTATTCAGCAGCCTCTGCAGCGGGTGCCTCTTCGGCAGCCTCAGCGGCAGGAGCCTCTGCTGCTTTAGCGGCAGCTTCAGCCTCAGCCTTGGCGGCGGCGATTTCAGCTTTCTTTTTAGCTACCTCTTCTGCCTTGGCGGCGTTCTTAGCCTGCTCGGCTGCGAGACGCTCCTTAGCGGTTGCCTCAGCCTTCGAAGCCTCGGTAGCTTTCACGTTTGCAAGCGCTTTTTCTTTGCCGGCTTTCCATGCATCGAAACGCTTCTGAGCCTCTGCCTCATCGAAAGCACCCTTCTTAACGCCACCCTGAAGATGCTTCATCAGGAGCACACCTTCCTTGGAGAGGATGGAACGAACGGTGTCGGTCGGTTCGGCGCCGACATTTACCCAATACAAAGCCCGATCGAAATCAAGAGTAATTGTAGCAGGATTAGTGTTCGGATTATAAGAACCTATCCTTTCAATAAATCTAC
>CAMEGQ010000039.1 GCA_945916235.1 uncultured Porphyromonadaceae bacterium
TACCATCTCGTGGTGCCCTGCTATCGGCGATAACAATAGGATAGAACGCATAGTTTTTACGACCATGACGTTGCAGTCTGATTTTTGTTGCCATCTAAATTAGATATTAAATTGGTTTTGTATGGTTTTGCTGTGGGCGGGGAATGCATTCCTCTCCCTTAGCGGCCGCAAATTTACGCATTATTTTTCATCCGGCAAAACATTTCCGCCCCAATTCCCCAAAAATTTCTGAATAAAATTTTAGGTCTGAGCGAAATCTGCTGAGGCGGATTCGAGTTTGGAGGGGGAGCCGATATCGTGCCAGCGGTAGGGCGCCGACGGGGCGTATCCCCGGATGATCGCCCGGTCAAGTATGTCAAGATAAAATGGCGTGATGGAAAATACTTCGCCATATTGCTCGCCATACCGTTTGAGCAGAGGGAAAAGTGTAGGATTGACTATATGTACCCCGTTGAAGGCGGCCGGATAGGTCGCGTCATCTGTATTGCCGAATCCCTCCGGACGCGTTTCCCCCGTCTTCAGATTCCGCCAGCCACGAAGACGTCGGGTTGCGTCGAAATAGAGCATACGAGATGATGAGCGTATAGGCGAAACCAGCAGGGTCGCATCGGCGGCATTCGCATTATGGGCTGCAGCCATGCGCTCCAGCGGCACATCTGTCACAATATCGGCATTATGAAGCAGTATCGGCTCGTTGCTGCCGTCGTCAAGCAGAGGGATTGCCCTCAGGAGGCCACCGCCCGTATCAAGCAGCCGGGAGCGCTCATCACTGACGGTCAGGTTGAGACCGAAATTGCCATTTGCAGCGAGGAATTCTTCAATCTGGTCGGCGAAATGGTGAACATTGACCACTACCCTATCTACTCCGGCGCTCTTCAGACGCATGAGCACACGCTCCAATGCCGGCACTCCCGCCACGGGTGCAAGAGCTTTAGGATGTTGGAGCGTCCACGGCACAAGGCGCGAACCGATGCCGGCAGCAAATACCATCGCTTTCATCGCTGTGCAATTTCAGGTTTATACTCCTCCAGAATCTCCTGTTCGCGATGCCAGACCACGACCCTTATCTGCGGAAAAAGCTTCCGCAGCAGTCTGGCCATACTGTCTGCCGAGTATACCGAGCGATGACGGCCGCCTGTGCATCCGAAACATACGCAGAGTGAGGTGAAACCACGCTCCAGATATCGAGCGACAGCGGCCTTGACCAATGCCTCGGCATTTTCAAGAAACGGGAATATCTCACCGTTTTCCTCAATAAAGTCTTTCACTTCGGGGTCGCGGCCGGTCAGCGGTTTGTACCTGTCGTAGCGGCCGGGATTGTGCACGGCGCGGCAATCGAACACGAATCCGCCGCCATTGCCCGACAGGTCCACAGGCACTCCGCGCTTAAATGAAAAACTGCTTACGGTCACCGTCAGCACCCCTTCCATTGGTTTTACGGAAGTTATCATACTGAGATCTCTCACCTCGCGGGCCTGTTGACATTCATCCGCCAGACGGCGCAGATAAGGGTATTCGATCGCAAGCCGGCTTTCGTCGAGATAGTCGGCCAGATTGCGCAACGCCGCGGGGATGCTGGCAAGGAAATGCGGGCGTCGCTGCGACAGACCGCGCAAACCGTAGGCGCCTAAAATCTGAAGCATGCGGAAAACGACCATCAGCGGCAGGGACTGTCGGAAAGCCGCTTCGTCAAACCGCTCCCCCATCAGCCGACGCATCTCGCATATATAGACCTCCACGAGATCCCGGCGATTCTGAGGCGACAGACTGGCGCGTGCCTGCCAGAGAAAGGATGCTACATCATATTCCATCGGCCCTCGTCGTCCACCCTGAAAATCAATCAGATAAGGTTTTTCGCCCTCAGCAAGCATGACGTTGCGGCTCTGGAAGTCGCGTGCCATGAAGGTCTCAGCCGAGCGACAGCGGGTTGACAGCCGTGTGGCCATGGCGTCAAATTCGCGTTCCAGACTCAACTCGTCAATCTCTATACCGAGGATTTTGAGGAAATCGTATTTGAAATAATTCAGATCCCAGCGTATCATCCGTTCGTTCATCTCCAGTTCGGGATAGCATACGCCGAAGTCAAGCCCCTCAGCGCCGGATGTCTGAATTGAGGCTATCATCTTCATCGACTCCGCCATCAGTCCGAGATGAGCAGGCGAATACTGTCCTGACTCGCGACTGCTCTGTATCGCTCCGAACAAAGACACATCGCCCAGATCATCCTGAAGATAGCACATCCCGTCGGCCGACACCTCCAGAATCGAAGGCACAGCCAAGCCCTTACCCGCGAAATGGCGAGAAAGGGCTATAAAAGCTTTGTTTTCAGCGAGAACAGTTCCGACAGTACCGATTGCCGTCCCCTTCGGACCCTCCAGGCAGTAGTAAGCCCGGTTGGAGCCGGCCCCCGCAAGGCGTTTCACCGTGTGCGGTTCCTCGCCGAAATGGCGGACATACAGATCTCTCAGCTCTTCGGGACCGCATTTAGCCCCGGATTTGGGGTCTGTGAGATTCATTTGGCCTCGGCTGCGCCTTCTTCGGCTTCAGTAGCTTCCTCTTTTTCTGCGAAATCAGTAATACCGGCAGCAAGAAGAAGATTGTACCAATTCAGGAGTTTGCGGATATCGGTGGTGTATACGCGGTCCTCATCATATTGGGGAAGCACCTCAGCGAAATAAGCGCGTACCTCTGCATCGCTCATCCCCTTGACATCCACGGAGTTGCCTTCAGCCTTGGCCTTAACATTCTCAAGCACACCGCTTAGGGGCGTGTCGCCTTCATTGGTATAGATGGAGATATCGCCAAGCGAAACCACCTTGTCACGAGCATAAGCCGGAAGACGTTTGCCGGTCTGGAGATGCTCTACAATCAGCATATTTTTGCCTTTATTCACAAGACGATACAGACCCGGACGGCCGGCGATGGAAAGAATAGTTTTCAACATAATCGGTTTGTTTATCAGTTGTCATTCTGCCGCGCAGGGCAGTCCCGGCGGCCGCAAATCAGAGACAAAGGTAGTCAACTTCTGCCAAAATTGCAACCTTTGCCCACGTGGATGAAATTTTCTTTGGTGAGTTGGCAGATGTTGCGTAACTTTGCAAGGATATTCAGCCCGCTGTCAGACCGGACAGCCATGCGGCTGAAGCCTATGTAACCTCGCATTAAAACTAACCTTCTTCACCTGAGCGACTAAAAGACTATGTTTCATCGCTTCTGCAAATATTTCATTCAGTTGATTTTCTCGCCTGCCAACGGGTGGGAGGATTTCCAGCGCGACTGGGATGAGCATAGCGACTGGGACGGTCACACGTTCAGCGGCGTTTATCGCCGTTGCTTTCTCCCCATCGCTCTGGTGTGTGCCCTTTCGGCATTCTTCCGCCTAATTTACGGAGTGCCCGGAGGATGGCTTGAAGCGCTGCAGCACGCCATCATCACTTTCGTGAGCCTATTCCTTTCGTCGCAGTTTGCCAATTATGTCCTGCTGACCTATATGCCGCGATTTCTGCACACCGACCATCCCGCCGAATATGCACCCCGCTGGGGAATGTTGGTAATCGTCTCCCTCACCCTGCTGGGACTGATCGGTGTGCTGGAGAATCTGGTCAAGGTGCATGTGGCTTTGTTCGCTTTCCTGCCGCTCTACTGCGTGTTTATCATCTGGAAAGGCGCTCGCTTCTGCGGAGTCAGCGAGCAGGAAGTGGGGATGTACATGCTGCTGACCATACTTTCGATTCCGGGATCATATTATCTGATAAACTTTTTGCTCAACGCATTGGTTTGACATTTACACCCGGAGCCGTTGAAGATCCGAACACGAAAATTCATCTCATGCTAAAGCCCGCCTAAAAATGAAATTCAAAGAAGTCAACATAAAGAACCGTCGCGCCACTTTCGACTATGCCATCGGCGATACCTACACCGCCGGACTTGTACTCACGGGCACTGAGATTAAATCAATCCGTCAGGGCAAAGCCTCTCTGGCCGACACCTTCTGCTATGTGGTCAACGGCGAGGTATGGGTGAAAAACATGTATATCGCCGAATATTTTTACGGCACATATAATAATCACACCGAGCGCCGCGACCGCAAACTTCTGCTAAATCGCAAAGAGATAGCGAAGATTGAGAAAAACGGCAAGGAGTCGGGCTTCACCATCGTGCCGCTGCGCCTCTTTATTTCCGAACGCGGTTATGCCAAATTAGTGATAGGCATCGGCCGCGGTAAGAAGGAATACGACAAACGAGAGTCCATCAAAGAGCGCGACGACAAGCGCGCCATGGCCCGCATGTTCCAGAAAAAATAGTACCAGCCTCTTGGGATATTTGGCTCTTATCTGCGAAGAAGAATAAGAATGGTTTCACCCCTAAGTGAAGCTTTTTGCTTTTGTGAGGCAGAATCTGTCGCTGATACGGCGGTAGCGAGCATGAGACGGTGAGATCCGCCGGGACGGAAACCATATCGCTTTGAAAGAGTCTCAGCCTGAAGCGGAGCATTGCGGACAGCCACATCAGCCCCATCAATTTCTCTGGCCAAAGCTTTGGCATTGCGCGAATTAAACGGCACGACACGCTCAATCAGGTTCCAGCGGCCGGGAAGCGTCGCCAAAGGAATGTCTGCGAGATATAGATTGGTATTGGGATGCAGCTTTTTCATCCCGAATCGGGTTGAAAGCAGCGAGAATGGAGCGGCTTTCATCATGGCAGGCGAAGGTTCGTAAAGGTACATACCCTCTTTCGGCGCACCGAACGCCGCCAAGGCCTCGGCCTCCTCAATGCGATCGAAAGTGAACTCTTTATCCCCTGAGTTGACAACGACAGGGACCTCCTTCGCCGACTTACCCACCTCCGCGACTTTCGACAGATCTATAACGGCCAGCAGCTCGCGGCATTCTCCGCGCTCTTCCACTATATGCAGCGCAATAATGCCCGGAAGATCTGCGAGGGTCTGACTCACATCGAGCATCGGCGACAGCTTAATCATGGCATACCGGGCTATGCGGGCCATCTCGGAGAGCAACATTGCCGCATCAGGCTGACAGTCGTGGATATTATATACGCGCCCGCCACAGGCATCGCGCCGGGCCGGGTCGAGAAACAGTAAATCATATCGCTTGCCAGCGCCTAAAGTGTTCGAAGATTGCGGGGCATCATTTCCCGATTGCGCAGTATCGCTACCAGATTTAGCGGCATAGTTTTCAGCTTGATTTGCGAGCCAGCGGGTGCAGTCATCATTTATGATTGTCACAGAAGGCAAATCCCGAAAATTGTAAGCCGCCACAGAGGCGAATTCGGGTTTCATCTCTATCCCCACAGCCTCCAGCCCGGGATTGGCAAGAGCCATAGCCCGAAGGTCAATCCCCATTCCGAGCGTGAGGTCTGCCATCCGGCTGATCTCCCCTACATAACGTCGCGCCATACTTGCATGGAACCGGGCTACGCTCTGCGACGTGGCCTGTTCGACTGACAAAGGGAAGGCCATCAGCCGGGGCTGAAGATCGCCGAACTTATCCCGGCTTTTCTTCAAGCACTCAATATGATCGATCGCAAGCGGAACCCATCGGCGGCTGTCACCGCGATATTTCAGACGCAGACGCGAGGGGTCGGTCTGCAGATTTGCATCTACAAACGCCTGAAACTCCTCGGAAATCTCTATCTCGGCTGGCTTCATCATAAGAGTCAGTTCGACAATATCTGCGGGCGATGGATAAAAAGAGCGGGAAAACGGGGCGCTTACGGGTAAGAGCCCTGTTTCCCCGCTTATCAGATTAGATTTATGCGAATCAGTCTTTCACAGCAGCTACGCCGGGGAGCACCTTGCCCTCGATAGCTTCGAGAAGGGCACCGCCACCGGTGGAAACATAGCTGACTTCATCGGCCAGACCGAACTTGTTGACGCAAGCTACTGAGTCGCCGCCGCCTACGAGCGAGAAAGCACCCTTGTTGGTAGCCTCAACGATAGCCTCGGCGATAGCGCGCGAACCTGCGGTGAAGTTGTCGAATTCGAATACACCGGCAGGACCGTTCCAGAGGATGGTCTTGGCGTCACGGATGGCATCGGCGAAAGCCTTGCGGGTCTCGGGACCTGCGTCCAGACCTTCCCAACCATCGGGGATATCCATTACTGAGCAAACCTGAGTCTTGGCATCGTTGGAGAAGCTGTCGGCTGCCACGCAGTCGGTACCGAGCACGAGGTTCACGCCTTTGTCTTTGGCCTTCTTCATGATGTCGCGGGCCAGATCAAGCTTATCGTCCTCGCAGATCGAGTTGCCGACCTTGCCACCCATAGCTTTTGCGAAGGTGTAGGTCATACCGCCGCAGAGGATAAGGTTGTCAACCTTGTCCATGAGGTTCTCGATGATACCGATCTTGGTAGATACCTTCGAACCGCCCATTATAGCGGTGAACGGACGCTTGATGTCGCTGAGGATTTTGTCAACGGCCGATACTTCCTTCTCCATGAGGTAGCCGAGCATCTTGTCGTCTTTGCCGAAATAGTCGGCGATGACAGCGGTGGAAGCGTGTTTGCGGTGAGCCGTACCGAATGCATCGTTTACATAAACGTCGGCATAGCTTGCCAGAGTCTTGGCGAACTCTTTCTGACGGGCTTTCATCTCTTTTTTAGCCTCTTCGTAACCGGGGTCGGTCTTCTCGATGCCTACGGGCTTGCCCTCTTCTTCGGGATAGAAGCGGAGGTTTTCGAGCAGAAGCACTTCGCCGGGTTTGAGGTTGGCAGCAGCCTCAGCGGCATTTGCGCAGTCGGGAGCAAACTTCACCTCGCGGCCGAGAGCCTTGGCTACGGCATCCTTAATCTGGGAGAGAGAGAATTTGGGGGTCACTTTCCCTTTGGGTTTGCCCATGTGGGACATAATGATGAGGCTTCCGCCATCTTTCAGGATTTTTTCGAGGGTGGGAAGAGCGCCACGGATACGGGTATCATCGGTGATGTTGCCGTTCTCATCGAGAGGCACATTGAAGTCAACACGAACGATGGCTTTCTTGCCGTTGAAGTTGAAATCTTCGATTTTCATTGTTGGTGTCAGTTTTTATTTGGTTAAATTTTTATGTTCGGGAGTTGATTCACAAAGTTAGGATTTTCGGGGCAAAATTCCGCTATTTCCCGGCGAAAATTTTCAGCTGGTCAGCCATCTCCAGAGCCAGAGCCTGCGCAGCCTTGCCGGCTGCCTCGGCAAAATCCTCGCCGTTGGAAGCGAAAATAATGCCTCGCGACGAGTTGACCAGCAGACCGCAGTCGGCTGTCATGCCATAGCGGCAAACGGTAGCGAGATCTCCCCCCTGAGCGCCTACACCAGGCACAAGGAGGAAATTATCAGGAGCAACCCGGCGTATATCGGCAAACATTTCGCCCTGAGTGGCGCCTACGACAAACATCAGCTGTTCCGGTGTGCCCCACTCGCGTGCCGTAGTGATTACCTCTTCAAACAGACGGGTGTTGTCGCCGACCTGAGAAAACTGGAAATCGTGCGACCCGGGATTGGATGTCAGGGCAAGAAGCACTACCCATTTCCCGTCGTAACCCAGGAAGGGTTTGACACTGTCGGAACCCATGTAAGGAGCCACAGTGAGCGCATCCACATTTATAGCCTCGAAGAAGGCACGGGCGTATAGTGACGAGGTGTTGCCGATGTCGCCACGCTTGGCGTCAGCGATTACCAACTGGTCCGGATAGTTCCGGCGGATATATGCCACTGTCTGCGTAAGAGTCTCCCATCCTTCAGCACCCAGAGCTTCATAGAATGCTGTGTTCGGCTTGAAAGCCACGCAGTAGGGAGCCACGGCGTCGATAATGGCCTTGTTGAATTCAAGCATAGCCTGAGCAGGCGTTTCGCAGCGCTCCAGCAGCGATGACGGCAGCTTCTTGGGGTCGCTGTCCAGACCAACGCACAGGAACGAACGCTTGCGGAAAATGTTGTCGACAAGTTGTTTCGTGTTCATATTCAGAAGATTGAAAGATTATTACTTAAAGGATATTGAGACTCGCGGTGACGCTGCCACCGCTTTGGAGAGTCTACAGTTCGGCATTTTTGAGTTTTTCGGCATTTTCGGCCACTATCAGATGGTCGATGCAATCCTGAATATCGCCATCGAGGAATGCCTGCAGATTATATATCGTATAGTTGATGCGATGGTCGGTGATACGCCCCTGCGGAAAATTGTAGGTGCGGATTTTGGCCGAACGGTCGCCGGTAGATACCAGAGTCTTGCGTCGCGAAGCTATATCGTCGACATATTTCTGATGCTCCTTATCGTAGATGAAAGTGCGCAGGCGGCTCAGGGCGCGCTCCTTGTTTTTGGGCTGGTCGCGCGTCTCGGTACATTCTATCAGTATCTCATCAGTCTGGCCGGTGTTTGGGTTGCGCCACATATAGCGAAGGCGCACTCCCGACTCAACCTTGTTAACGTTCTGTCCGCCTGCTCCGCCGCTTCGGAATGTCTCCCACTTTATCTCCCCCTCGTTGATCTCCACATCGAAGGCTTCAGCCTCGGGGAGCACGGCTACAGTGGCCGCCGAGGTGTGGACGCGCCCCTGAGTCTCTGTGGCAGGCACACGCTGCACACGGTGAACTCCGCTCTCATATTTGAGAGTCCCGTAGACATTATCACCCGTGACGGCAAACACTATCTCCTTGAATCCGCCGGCGGCGCCCTCGCTGAAACTCGTGACGGCCACCTGCCAACCCTTGGATTCGCAGTAGCGAGAATACATTTTATACAGGTCGCCGGCGAAGAGCGCCGCCTCATCTCCGCCCGTGCCGCCTCGAATCTCCACGATAGCATTCTTGGCGTCTTCCGGGTCGGCCGGGATGAGCATAATCTTGATCTCCTCCTCCAGAGCCGGAATCGCCTCCAAAGCCTCGTCAAGCTGTTGACGCGCCATGGCCTTCATTTCCGGGTCACTCTCTTCTTCAAGCAGCATCCGGGCCTCTTCGATATTGGCAAGGAGCGTACGGTAGCGGCGGGTGGCGGCTGTCAGGCGCTCGAGGTCGCGGTATTCTTTATTAAGCCGCACATAGCGCTTCATGTCGGCAATCACCGCAGGGTCGGTAATCAGGGTTGACACCTCTTCAAATCGGGCATCTATGCCGTCAAGGCGCTCAAGCAATGTAGTTTCGGCCATCTTATTCGGTTAGCAATCAGCAGTTAATATTATTCAGTCAGGCACTGGCGAGTTCGTCGGTGACAGCTATGGCAATCACTTGCGCCACATTGTCGACATAGTGGAAGGTCAGCCCTTCCACATATCTGGCATTGATATCCTCCACATCGCGCCGATTGTCGGACGAAAGGACGATATCCGTAATCCCGGCGCGCTTGGCCGCAAGAATCTTCTCCTTGATACCGCCAACGGGGAGCACCTTGCCGCGCAGTGTGATCTCACCGGTCATCGCCATACGGGCACGCACCTTGCGGCGCGTAAAAGTTGATACTATAGAAGTGGCCATAGTAATACCCGCCGACGGGCCATCCTTGGGGATAGCGCCCTCAGGCACATGGATATGAAGCGCATGGGTGGCGAAGGCCTCAGGGTCGATGCCGAATTCGGCGGCATGAGATTTCACATACTCAAGGGCTATGACGGCCGACTCCTTCATGACGTCGCCGAGATTTCCCGTGAGAGTCAGTTTGGCGTCTTTCCCCTGCGAAAGCGACGACTCGACAAAAAGAATCTCTCCACCCACCTGCGTCCAGGCCAATCCGGTCACCACTCCGGCAAACTCGTTGGTCTCCCAGCGGTCGGAATGATGAATCGGCAGCCCGAGGAACGCCTTGAGGTCGGAGGGCTGAATCTCCGCGGGGTTGTCTTTATGACGCATATGATTGAGAATGCACTTGCGGGCAATCGTGGAAAGGGCTTTTTCGAGCTGGCGCACACCGCTCTCCGCCGTGTATTCCTCCACCACCATACGCAGGGCGGCATCAGATATGGCCATCTGCTGCTCAGAGATGTTATGTCGCTGGCAGATGCGCGGAATGAGGTGTCGGCGGGCTATCTCCATCTTCTCCTCGGGCAAGTAGCCGGAGATCTCGATGATTTCCATACGGTCGAGCAGCGGACGCGAAAGCGTCTGCAACGTGTTGGCCGTAGCGATGAAAAGCACATCCGACAGGTCGAAGTCGACATCCACATAATTGTCGTGGAAACGGCAGTTTTGCTCCGGATCAAGGACTTCGAGCAGAGCGGCCGACGGGTCGCCCTTGTAGTCCGCCCCGATCTTGTCGACTTCGTCGAGAAGAATCACAGGGTTGCGCGTGCCGGCTCGTTTCATGGCGTCGATGATGCGGCCCGGCATAGCGCCGATATATGTGCGGCGGTGGCCGCGGATCTCCGATTCGTCGTGTAGGCCACCCAGTGAGATACGCTCATATTTGCGCCCCAGAGCCTTGGCGATGCTCTGGCCGAGAGAGGTCTTCCCCACTCCAGGAGCACCCACAAGGCAAAGTATCGGAGCCTTGCCTCCGGGATTATTGAGCATCACGGCAAGCTGCTCCAGAATGCGGTCTTTCACCTTCTCCAGTCCGTAGTGGTCACGATTCATCGTCTCCTCGGCCAAAGCGAAATCGGTGTTGAGGTCGGTGAATGTATTCCAGGGAAGATCGAGCACCGTCTCCAGATAAGCCAGCGATGTGGCATAGTCGGGAGTGGCGGGATTCATCCGGGCCAGTTTGTCAATCTCCTTGGCTACAGTCTTATCGGCAGCCTCAGGCAGATGAGTCTCCTCCAGCCGGTGGCGCAGCGCAACCACTTCCTCGGCTTCGTCGCCGTAAAGTTCCTCGCGGATGGCATTGTACTGCGACTGCAGGAAGGCATTGCGGGCCTGACGGTCCATATCAGCCTTGGCGCGCTCTTTGAGACTGTCGGTAATCTCCAGTTTCTGCATCATACGCTCCAGAGAAGCGAAAAGCTCCATTGCGCGCTTCTTTACCAAACGCTGCGCCAGCATCTTGATCTTCTCCTCGGCGTCAAACGGCATCATCGAGGCGATATGGTTGATCTGTTCGGCAGGCGTCAGCACACCCTCCACCTGAGCCGACATCATCTCGAAAGCGTCGGTCTTCTTTGTTATCTCTTTGCTGAGCTCAAGGATTGAGGCTATCAGCACATCGAATTCCGGGTCTTTAGCTTTTCCCAGCACATCCTGAAGCGGCATGACCTTGGCATGCAGAGCCGGAAGAGCCGTTGCAGGTTCGGCTGCGCCCACCACTTTGAAGCGGTTGCGAGCCTTAACCAGAGCCATAGGCGGTCCGGCAGGCAGTTCAATCACCTTGAAAACATCAGCCACAACGCCATAGGGCCACACCTGATCGATGCTGTCAAGATGCTTATCCTCGGGTTGCTTCTGGCAAATGATCCCCACCGGGATATGATTCTCGGATGCCTCCCTGGCTATGCGCAGCGAATCGGGGCGCACCATGGCTATAGGGAGTGCCACACCCGGAAACAGCACCAGATTGCGCGTGGCCAGCAGGGGCAGACTATCGTAATCGGGGGTACCCTTTATTTCATCAGATGCCAGATCGATATGTCCGATCGACACCAACTGATTAATTCCTTCCATTTAAACTATGTATTCAATTTTCACGGGCTGCTTCGGCAGCGGCCTGACGGCGCGCAATCTCGATGGTACGAGTGAGTCGCTCGCGCTCCACTTCATTGTCGCGGGCACGGATGATGGCATGGGAATACTCCCACGCGTTGGCGAGGCCGTCGATCTGCTGGCGTGAGAGTGCGAGATTCTTCAGGCGGCCACCACGGAACTGGATCTTTACATTCCCATAGTCGCCGCTCTGACGGATAAGCGAAGCCATATGTCCGATAGTGTCGCTCTGAGCGGGCGAGAAGGTTATCACCTCTCCCCCGTCGATACGATAGTTGCTCTCACCATCGTAGGCCACAGCCTGTGTGGCAGCCTCCCCCTTGGGCGTGACAAGAGCCACAGATGTATGCTTCAGCGCAGGGTTGGCCGAGGAAACGATGTAGAACTGACCGATCTCGTCCACTCGCGGCTGAATGCCTGTAGAGTTGAAGAATGAAGCATTGTAGGTGGCTGCCGGAGTCCAGAAGCCCTCGATCATTCCCGGAGTCTTAATCCATTTCAAGGTCGCCTTGGCGCTATTATGCGTATTGAGATCGGCCTGCTTCAGCGAGTCAAGCATAACGAGCTTGGCAGTGGCCTGGATTTCAATGGCTTTAGGACGAAGCACAATAGCTTCGCGCTGTATGGCGATCTCCGAAGGATACGTCTTCTGCAGAGAGTCGAGCAGCGCGAGAGCCGTTTCAGCATCGTTGGCCTCTATAGCTTCGGTAGCCTTAGTAAGCAGGCCCCGGGCGTCGGCATTTTCAGATTTGGAGGAGCAGGAGGTAAAGGCTGTACCTTCGGCAATGGCGCAAACGGCTATACCACAAGAGAAAAGACTGCTTTTTAGCAAACTATAAGCAGCGTTGGCGAAATATTTCATAAACGTTAGTTTCCGAAACTTTACAATTTTCGGCAAATTTACGAAATTTTCTCCGGAATCAGTTTATGCGCGACACATCTTTGACGCCTTTTACGGTCTTGATCTTTTTAATCAGGGCCGCAAGCACGCGGTTGTCGCTTACGCCAAGGGTGAGATGGCCCTGGAACAGGCCGTCGTGAGAGTCGATAGCGATATTGCGCAGCGATGCGGCTTTCTCCTTGGTGATGATTGATGTGATGTTTGTGACGATACCGATATCATCGCGTCCCACCACACTGAGAGTAACGGCAAACTGCGCGCCTATCTTGCCCGACCAGCGTGTGGTAATCATACGGTAGGGATAGCGCTCTCGGATATTGCGTGCATTCGGGCAGTCAGAGCGATGAATCTTGATGACCCCCTCGGCAGAAATGAATCCGAACACGTCATCGCCATAGATAGGGTTGCAGCAACGTGCAAAGCGATAGTTCATCCCCTTTATGTCATTGCCTATTACGAGCACATCGCCGCTGCCGGAGCCTTCCTGGCTCTCGGCGTCGGCGCCAGACTGCTGGAGGTTGAACTCCTCGGCCGAAACGCGCGTAGCGCTATGCGACTGCTCATGCTGCTCAAAGGCTATATATTTCTCAGTCAGAGTATTGACATCGAGACGCTCCGAGGCTATGTCGTTGAAGAAGTCGGTCAGCTTTTTGTATCCCAGCTTCTTGACCAGGCGGCTGAGAACGGCCTCTTCCAGTTCAATCTTGCGGTTTTTGAACCGTCGCTGAAGCATCTCACGTCCCAGTTCGGCAGCTCGGTTTTCACGCTCCTTAAGTGTCTGGCGTATCTTGCTGCGGGCTTTGGACGTGACCACAAAGTTGAGCCAATCCTGCTTGGGCACCTGCGACGAAGAGGTAAGAATCTCCACCGTATCGCCCGAATGGAGCTTATAGGTAAGTTTCTCGTTCTTTCCGTTGACACGTCCGCCAACGGTGGTGCATCCAAGTTTCGAATGGATATTGAAGGCGAAGTCGAGCAGCGTAGCTCCGGCCGGGAGACGGTAAAGGTCGCCCTTGGGAGTGAATGCAAACACCTCCTTGTCGTAGACATCCATCTTGAAGTTGCGCATAAGCACCATCGGGCCCTGCTCTGCAGTCTCGAGGATATCGCGCACATTGTTCATCCAGGCGTCGAGCCCACCCTCCGACCGTATCCCCTTGTAGCGCCAGTGGGCGGCGAGGCCCTTTTCAGCCACGAGGTCCATGCGCCGGGTACGTATCTGAACCTCAACCCATTTCCCTTCGGGACCGGCCACCGTGATATGCAGCGACTCGTAGCCGTTCGATTTCGGGATGGAAATCCAGTCCTTCATGCGCGAAGGATTCGGCTGATACATGTCGGTAATCACCGAATAAGCCACCCAGCAGTCGGTTTTCTCGCGTTCGGGGGGAGTGTCGATAATGATGCGTATGGCGAAGAGGTCGTAGATATGATCGATGTCGTTTTTCTGCTTCTTCATCTTGTTCCAGATGGAGAAAATCGACTTCGTACGTCCCTTGATGTCAAATTTCAGGCCCATAGCCTCGAGTTTCGCCTTTACCGGGCCGATAAAAGCCTGAATATAGGCGTCGCGCTCGTTCTTGCGCTCATTGAGCTGGCGGGCGATGGAGGTGAAAGTAGCTCGGTCGGTGTATTTGAGCGACATATCCTCCAGCTCCGATTTTATAGCGTAAAGGCCGAGGCGGTGGGCAAGCGAGGCATAGAGATAATTGGCCTCATAGGCCACATCCTTGACCAGCTTCTCGTTCGGATGGTGATTGATAATCTTCATGAGCATCAGACGGTCGACTATCATGATGATTATCACACGTATATCTTCGGCGAAGGCCATAAGCAGACGCCGGAAATTCTCGCTTTCCACAGCCGCTCCACGCTGATAAAGCGTGGATACCTTGAGCAGACCGCCCACCATTTTGGCTATATCATCGCCCCACAGTGAGGATATCTGTTCCGTGGTGGCATGCTCCGACAGGCAGATCGGATAGAGTAAAACGGCTATAACCATATTGCGGTCGGCGCTTACGCGCGAGCAAAGGGCATTTGCCGTCAGCAATGCTCTAACAAACAATGAATTACCGAATTTGTCCCTTCCGTAGTGACCGGCGGCTACGGCTTTTGCTATCGCATGCCGTAAATCGGCGGCATCAGCGGGCTCAGCCACCTCGCGTGTATTGCGAAGCAGCTCGGCATACAGACCGCGCAGCCCCTGCAATTCGTCGGCGCTCAGCAAATTGACTTCATTTATAAGTTCCGCATTATGTGTATCCATCGTATTTATCAGCAAATCAATGTAATATATTATTCCTCGTCGGGATATTTCTTCCCGTTGGCTATGATGTAATCTTTCACCTCCTGGAACAGGCGCGTAGCGAATACAAACTCGTTGAGAGCCACGTTGGCCGTCGTGAAGATACGGTCCTTATCGCCCACCCATTCGCGGAAGCCCTTGTTGATGAACACAATATTTTCGCCGATACCAAGCACAGAGTTCATATCGTGAGTATTGATAATAGTCGTGATATTGTATTCGTGGGTGATATCGTGGAGCAATTCGTCGATAAGGATTGACGTCTTGGGATCCAGACCCGAGTTGGGCTCGTCGCAAAACAGATATTTCGGATTGAGAGCTATGGCGCGGGCGATAGCCACACGCTTTTGCATACCGCCGGAGATCTCCGACGGGAATTTGTCCTCAGCTCCGACCAGATTCACTCGCTTTAGGCAGAAATGGGCGCGCTCCAGCTGCTCTTCGTGGCTCATCGACGAGAACATTACCAGCGGGAACATCACATTGCCCAGCACAGTCTCAGAGTCGAACAAAGCCGAGCCCTGAAAAAGCATCCCCATCTCCTTTCGCAGCGATTTCACCTGCGCGGGCGACATCTTCAGGAAGTCGCGGCCGTCATAGAGTATTTCCCCCTCTTCCGGGCGGAGAAGGCCGACGATGGATTTCATCAGCACGGTCTTTCCCGAGCCGCTCTGACCGATGATAAGGTTGGTCTTGCCGGTATAGAAGGTAGCCGACACATCGTGCAACACTGTCTTGCCGTCGAACGATTTGGTGATATTCTTGACTTCAATCATTGCAGCAGGATTTTAGTGAGTACGACATCGAACAGCAGAATCAGGATACTGCTCCAGACCACAGCGTTGGTGCTGGCTTTGCCCACTTCGAGAGCGCCACCTTTGACCGTATAGCCGAAGAACGACGATACCGAAGCGATGATATAAGCGAAGAAAAGACTCTTGATCAGGCCATACCATACGTACCATTCCTGAAATAGCGCCTGGAGGCCGTAAATATATCGCGACACGCTGATGAGGTCGGTGAACGCGGCTACGAACCATCCGCCTGCAAACGATGTTGCGATACAGAAGATTACCAGCACCGGCATGAACCCTATAAAGGCCACAATCTTGGGGAGCACAAGGAAATTGGCCGAATTGACGCCCATAATCTCCAGAGCATCAATCTGTTCGGTAACTCTCATGGTGCCTATCTCCGATGCGATGTTTGAGCCGACCTTACCGGCCAGAATCAGACACAGGATGGAGTTGGAGAACTCCAGCAGCACGATGTCGCGCGTAGCCAGACCGACCGAGTAGGCCGGAATCAGGGGCGATGAGATATTGAGCTGCATCTGGATGGTAATCACCGCACCGATAAAGAGCGAGATTACAATTACCAGCGGAATGGAGTCGACGCCAAGTTTGACAATCTCCTGCACGGTTCGCTTGCCGAAGACGCTCCATTTGTCGGGAAGTCCGAAGCTACGCTTCATGAAGAGCGTGTATCGGCCGAGCTGTTCGAGTGACTTTATAATGAGCATACTGCTTGGTTGCGTTTTGGTAATCAGAGGGGCGGTCAAATCCCCGAAACGACCGTTTGAATGAGCAAAGTTAGGAAAATTTTCAAATAAATCTCAGAGGTTTGCCCGCCTTTGGAGGAAAATTCGTAATTTCGTGCAATAAAAACGAAAAACGAACATATTTCGACAATTCATCATGCTTATCATCGGAATAGCCGGAGGCACCGGTTCGGGTAAAACAACAGTGGTCAACAAAATCATCAAATCGTTTCCCGCAGGCGAAGTGGCAGTAATCCCCCAGGACTACTACTATAAGGATTCTTCGCATATCCCGCCGGAAGAGCGCAGCAAAATCAACTTCGATGAGCCCGACGCCATCGAGTGGACTCTGCTGGTAAAGCAGCTCAAGGAGCTTCAGAAGGGGAACTCCATCGAGATGCCCACCTACTCCTACCTCACCTGCACGCGTCAGCCTGAGACGGTCCATGTAGAGCCGCGCGATGTGGTGATCGTAGAGGGGATTCTGGTGCTCACAGACCCCGAGCTCCGCGACATGATGGATGTGAAATGTTTCGTCGATGCCGACCCCGATGACCGCCTGATCC
Organism: uncultured Porphyromonadaceae bacterium; assembly: GCA_945916235.1. Taxonomy (GTDB): domain Bacteria; phylum Bacteroidota; class Bacteroidia; order Bacteroidales; family Muribaculaceae; genus UBA7173. The sequence goes on from CAMEGQ010000039.1 coordinate 16,931, forward strand.
GCGTGATTGCGCGCGACTGCATCGAGCGCGGACGTACGCCACAGATGGTTATCGACCGGTATGAGGATGTTCTCAAACCGATGCACAGCATGTATATCGAGCCCACCAAGCGATATGCTGACCTGATTATCCCTCAGGGTGGTAAAAACGCCGTGGCTATCGGGCTGCTTACCGATTTTATCGACGGACGCCTCAAGCGCCGCTGCAACTAACCGACCGCTCTCCCCTATCAAAATAGCAGATGGAAGATATCAACATACCCCAGGAGTCACAGGCCGAAAGCCGTGAGAAGCAGCAGGCGGAGGACGTAGCCCGCGAGGTTGCCTCCCAGACCGGCACATCGCCGCGCGAAGACGGCAAGATGGTGCTCCGCACGGAGAATCTCGTCAAGAAATACCGCCAGCGCACGGTAGTGAACCATGTTTCGATCGATGTGACGCAAGGGGAGATCGTAGGTCTGCTCGGCCCGAACGGAGCCGGGAAAACCACAACCTTCTACATGACCACAGGCCTGATTGTGCCCAACGAAGGCCAGATCTACCTCAACGACATGAATATCACGAAGTTCCCGGTCTATCGCCGCGCCCAGCATGGTATCGGCTATCTGGCCCAGGAAGCGTCAGTATTCCGCAAGATGTCGGTAGAGAACAATATACGCTCCATCCTTGAGATGACTCCGATGAGCAAAGAGGAGCAGCGCGACAAACTCGAAAGCCTCATTGCCGAATTCCGTCTGGAAAAAGTGCGCAAGAACCTCGGCGACCAGCTTTCGGGCGGTGAGCGCCGACGCACTGAGATAGCACGCTGTCTGGCCATCAACCCGAAGTTTATCATGCTCGACGAACCTTTCGCCGGAGTCGACCCCATCGCCGTGGAAGATATTCAGGAAGTGGTCTACAAACTTAAATCCAAGAATATCGGCATCCTTATCACCGACCATAACGCACAGGAGACCCTGCGCATCACCGACCGCGCCTATCTGCTTTTCGAAGGGAAAATCCTATTCCAGGGCACGTCGGAAGAATTGGCCGCCAACCCCGTAGTGCGTGAAAAATACCTCGGACGCAACTTCATCTTCCATCGCAAGAAGTTCAATTGATAATTCGCGACTACTTCAATCGATCTTTCGCGGCTGTTCAATCGATCTTTCGGTTAATTTTCGAATATCGAGGATGAGCCTCGTCCCCATCGGTAAATCAGTATCAGGCAGGCCGTAGTCAGCAGTACGCTCAATACTATTCCGACCCAGTCGAGGGCATTCTCGGGATTTGCGCAAAGCGTATTGATCGATCTTGAATCGTTGGCTGCAATCCAGCTGTCGATTACCACCAGAGAGTTGTTGAACACATGGATTATTATTGGAATCCATAGCGAACGCGTCCACCATACCAGATAACCGAAATACGCACCCAGAAGCATTCGCGGCACAAAGCCGAACATCTGGAAATGCAACAGGCTGAAAATCACAGCCACAAGCCATATGGCCAGGTGCATATTGATTTTCGTCGCCTGAATGATGCGCAGAAGTGCGCCACGGAAGAACAGCTCTTCGCTCAATCCAGCCAACACCCCCACTATCAGCACCGAAACCAGAAGTGACCCTACCGAGGCGCCCTTCATCAGCATGTCGATCATGGCCGTATTGCTCTCTTCAAGCTGACGCATATAATCCTCAACGGAGGCCATCGACTCGGGCAGGTGAAGATTCTGATTCCATTCGACCACCATATTCATCACAGGCACCGAACAGAGCAGCGCTCCTATGCCCATCAATGTCGGGAAGGCGTAAGGCTTCACATCCAGAGCCAACAGACGCGCCGGGAGCCGGGTCACTGCCACAGCCGTCACCAGAGCCGGGATGATGAACACCAGCAAATCCTGAACCACCATCGATACGCGCATCAAAGCCTCAGGACGGGTAATTATCCGGCCTAAAAGTTGAGTGAGGATAGGAGTAAGTATCAGAAAGAATGCGAACAGCGCGAAAAGCAGAAGCAATCCCATCGAAGGGCTGGTGCATCTTGGCGAATTGTCGGGGAGTGAAACTTTGAGGAAATTAGATTTCATGATTGGTCGGTATGGGGTTTCGTTAGGTTGCGGAGAGATATAATCAGAATTAATGGATTCTCAGATAAAAAGGCTCTACAAGCGACTGATACGCCTCAGTCGGGTTTCCGTCAGCATCATGCAGGGTGAGGATTTCCCTCTCAACAGGCTCAATGGCGGGTATCGATGCGTATTCCTTTTGCATCTCCATCAGAACCCGCTTGGGTGGCTTGCCGGCCGCTGTATGCACCTGTGTTATAATCGCAGGGATCATTCCGGCCATCCTCCCGAAATATTCCGCCTCAACAGCCTGTTCGGACGGGAGCACCAGCGCCAGACGTCCGGCGGAGCGGAGAAGTTCGGCCGCATGTGAAATCAACAAGGCTATGGACAGCTGTTGCTGATGCCGTGCATGCAGCCGCTGCGCATCTTCAGGCAGAGCACCATTGGTAAAATAAGGAGGATTCGACACTATGGCATCATACCGGCCGTCAGACGGGTCTGAACCGCCCGTATAACTGAGGAAATCGCCCTGAATCATCTTAAGTCGGCTGCTCCATGGTGAGACATCGAAGTTGCCCCTCCCCTCCTGGGCTGCCACAGGGTCGAGTTCTACGGCATGAATCTGCGCATTGGCAAAACGCTGGGCCAACATTAAAGCGATCAGACCGGTACCGGAGCCTACATCGAGGAGTTTCAAATCTGACTGACTCGGGAAGGCATCACGCAGAGCCCACGCGCCAAGAAGCACTCCGTCGGTGCCTATTTTCATGGCACTCAAGGCATTGCTCATGGCAAACTGCTTGAAGCGGAAAGTGGTCTGGCGGTTAGGATTGCGCATCGCTGGATGATAGAGATTGACAGCCGGCAGAACTCCGGCTCTGCAAAATTACAAATCTTTCGCTCAACAGCCAAAAACCGCCAAAAATCTCAGTACTGTCTGTTGTCCCGTGGGAATTGTAACGAAAAACCGGAATCTATCGGTGGGCAAACCTTCGGGAGAGGGATTTGGTTATAAAAGCAGGAAATCGTAAATTTACACTCACAAAAACCAACAACAACTACCTCGCATGATAGTAAACTCGGCAAGATTCGTAATCAGCAATTCCGACGCGGCCAAATGTCCGGCCGATTCCCGCCATGAATTCGCGTTCATAGGCCGCTCGAATGTAGGAAAATCTTCGCTTATAAATATGCTGACCAACCGCTCGGGACTTGCGCAGACCTCCGCCACCCCGGGTAAGACGATGCTGATCAATCATTTTCTGGTCAACGACCAATGGTATCTGGTCGACCTGCCCGGCTATGGATACGCTCAGCGCAGCCGCGACAGCCGCCTCCAGCTTCGTCGCATGATTGAAGACTATATCCTCCGCCGCGAGCAGATGACATGCCTGTTTCTGCTTATCGACGGGCGCCATAAACCCCAGAAAAACGATCTGGAGTTCATCCAATGGCTCGGGGAAAACGGAGTGCCTTTCTGTATCGTGTTTACCAAACTCGATAAGTTGAGCTCTACTGCCGCAAAGAAGGTGACTGCCGACTATTGCGCCACTCTTCTGGAGACCTGGGACGAGCTGCCACCCGTATTCCGCACTTCAGCCGTCGACCGGCGCGGACGGCAGGAACTCCTCGACTATATCGGTCAGCTCAGCGAACTTCCCGTGGGCGGATGTCAGGAGCCAGAATGATTTTTTAACTTCTTGGGAGATGAACCTTACTGCCCCCGCTATCGTTGTTTAATAAAACAATGATACAATCTTCCAAGACTATGAAAACCACAAACGAAGCCAAAACTCCCCGACGCTACTGCAGCGCAAATCAAGCTAAAGCTAAAGATGCTGCATGCCGGGAATATCCCGGGGCCGCTATCGATGCAGCCGACAATGACAGGGTCACCAAACGCCTCGAAAAGCAGGAGACAAAAACCCTCAATAACAATCCGCGCAACGACGATATGTGACCGGCACCGGTGATGGTTTCTTTCGTTCAAAAAGAAAGCGACATCGGCACATGCGCTCAAGCATATGCCGATGTCGTTTTTTTCTAAAGTCTTTTAAACTTTATAGCTTATTTTGCAGCTTCGATAGAGGCTTTGCGATACTCTTTGAGGAGTTTTTCGAGCTCAAGCGATGCTTTGCGTGCACGAGTACCGGCAGCTTTGTTACCGTTTTCAACATTCAGCTTTGCTTCTTTTTCGAATGTTGCGCAAACCTCGTTGATTTTTGCTACTAAGTCTTTCATTTTGATTGGGATTAATTGAGGGTTATTATAAGGGATAATTTTTTACACGATTCCGATTGCAAATATAACAACCTTTTTTGAATTGCAAGTTTTTTTATTAAAAAATTTTGATTATTCTGCTCAAGAACACGGGAAAACGAATTTTTAACAGAATTTTTGCCGCTTAAACTATCAAATATGGAACATTCATCCACGGCTGTCAAGCAGTTCTATGTCCAAGCCACCTTTTGGACGAATGGAGCAGGGCAACCGCATCAAAATATTACCCTTACGGTTGCTGAATATGCCTATCGCGACTCCGACGATTGTTCGTCTAAAGCCGGCGTACAGCTTCGAAATATCTGAAATCATAGTCAAAATGTCATAAAAACTCCGTAATTTTAT
>CAMEGQ010000040.1 GCA_945916235.1 uncultured Porphyromonadaceae bacterium
TATAACGGCGCACGGTTGTAGCTGTATGATCACCGTAATCCACGGTTGAGGTTATATAAAGTTACTGAAAATCAGTGAGATAAGCAAATTTATAGCGTTAAAAATCAGGTGGTTTGCCATCTTTTTAACGCTATAAAATTACAAAGATTTTATGACATAGCCATCCTGGTGTCGGGAATGTGTTCTACCATATAATGGTTCCACATACCTGCTCTAAGCGGAACGAGTCTCGAAATATTTCTCTATTTTGATGCGGTTGCCCTGCGGCCCGGGGATAAAAAATTGGCGGATTCTGAAATATTTTATAACTTCGTATGTTAAATAGAAGTAATGTGTAGTTACTGCTCCGGGGATGGCTCCGGGGATATTTTTGATTTTGATTAAATACGAAGATATGGAAACCATTAAGGTGAAGATTATCAACCGGTCGCATCACGATTTGCCGGCGTACGCCACGGAGGGGTCGGCGGGGATGGATATTCGCGCATATCTGCCCGACGGATCTGTTACGCTCGGTGCGCTGGAGCGGCGCCTCATCCCTACGGGTCTGTATATGCAGTTGCCCCATGGATTTGAGTGTCAGATCCGTCCGCGTTCGGGTCTGGCTCTGAAGAAGGGGCTTTCGCTGGTGAACACTCCCGGTACGGTCGACAGTGACTATCGCGGTGAAATCGGTATTATCCTCATCAATCTTTCCAATACTCCGGTGGAGATTGCCGATGGCGAACGCGTAGCCCAGATGGTCATAACGCGCTATACGCGAGTGGATTGGGAACCGACTAAAAGGCTCGATGTGACGGAACGCGAAGATGGGGGATTCGGACACTCGGGCGTGTCATAAGTCGGGCTTGTGATAATGGCTCATCTGGGGCGTCGCACGAACCTCTCGCGAGGCATCACGTACTAATGTACGCTCAGACCTCGCTCGGAACCGCGCTCCTACCATCTGAACCATTCTGACAAGCCCGAGGCCATCCGGAGTCCGAGGCCAAACGGAGTCCGAAGCCATCCGGAGTCCGAGGCCATCCGGATAAAAGAAAATGTAGCCGCGCATTTAGAAATTTTTATTATTGATGCAACAGAGCAAACTGAAATACAGACGATTGAGCAGAGCGCTTCAGGGACTCGCGGCCATAGCGGTCGTGGGGCTTCTGCCTGTGCTCTCCGCCGCCAAGTCGAGCCGGAAGGCTCCGACACCTCATCCGGGGTACTATTACGAGACTGATACTTATACTCCCGACCAGCGCAAGGCTGACTATATCTTCATGGAGGCGTTGAAGCAGAATGCGCTCAACAACGATGACGCTTACTTCGAGCTGATGCGCCGCGCTTATGCTCTCGACCCGTCGGACACGTATACGGGGATGAATCTCGGTTACTACATGATGGCCATAGGCAATCAGGACACCGTGATGAGCCGCAAAGGGTACGATATGATGCGCGCTAATTTTGACGCTCACCCCGACAACTACTACGATGCCATCTTCTACGGGATGGTGAACAACCGTCTGGGCAACACCGACGAGAGTATCCGCGTATGGGCCACTCTCGACTCGCTCCATCCCGATAAGCCCGACATAGCCATGCGTCTGGCCGAAGCTCTGCAGCAGAGCGGCGATTCGGCCAATCTGCGCCGCTCCATCGCCGTGCTCAACCGCATCGAGCGTGCCGAAGGGGTTGACGTCGGATTGTCGTCAAACAAAGTGCGGGCGCTGGTGGCCCTGAAGGACACCACGGGTACTCTGGCAGAGGTGGACCATCTGCTCAGTTCGGGCAAGCCCAACGCCACAAACCTCATCTACGCCGGCGACGTGAATATGGCTCTTGAGCGGTCTGACTCGGCCATGGCCTACTACAACCGGGCCTGCGCCCTCGACCCCACCAACGGGCTGGGATACTACAAGCGTGCGCAATTCTACCGTCAGACAGGCGACTCCATCGGTTTCGACCGCGAAGTGTTCGAGGCTGTGCGCCAGGAGGGGCTCGATCTGGATATGAAGATGGAAATCTTCAAATCGTATATAGGTCAGCTATTTAACGATACCATCCAGCGGCCGCGCATCGAGGCGCTGTTTGCCGACCTCTTGAGCCAGTATCCCCACGAGGCCGATCTGCGCGACCTATACGCATCGTATTTCATCGCCACCGACGACTATAAATCGGCTGCCGAGCAGGAGGAGATAGCCCTCGACACCGATATGGCCAACCCCGACCGCTGGCGCGCCACCATAATGCTCTACGGACAGGCCAATCTCTACGACAAGGCCATCGAGATAGGCCGCCGCGGCATCGACCGCCTGCCCGACGACGCTATGATACGGTTTTATACAGGTAATGCGTTGTCGCTGAGCGGTAAAGGGAAAGAGGCTCTGGAAGAACTGAAGGCGGCGCTGAAAGTGGTGGCCGAAAACGACCGACAGACGGAGTCGATAATCCTCTGCAGCATAGGCGACGAGCTCTACAAGCAGCATCAGCCCGACTCGGCCTTCGTCTACTACGAGCGCGCAATGGACGCCAATCCCGACAACCTGACTGCCATTAACAATTATGCCTACTTCATGGCAGAGCAGGGGATGGACCTCGACCGCGCCGAAACGCTGTCGGCTATCACAGTGCGTCAGGAGCCTGCCAACGACACCGCGCTCGACACCTACGCCTGGATACTATTCAAAAAGAAAGAATACACCCGGGCTAAAGAGATAATCGACAGGGCGCTGAAGATTGAAGAAGACAATCCGCAGGCCGATGTGCTCAATCACGCCGGCGACATCTATTATATGAACGGCGACCCGGAAGCCGCCCTCGACTTCTGGACCCGTGCGCTCGAACTTGACCCCGACAATGCCCTTCTGAAAAAGAAGGTGAAAAACAAAACCCACTTCTACGAATAACTCTCCCCCGACTATCATAGCAACATGCCACACAGCAATCGATTTCTTGCAATCATCGCGGGCCTGACGCTCGCTGTAAGCCTTACCGGCTGCCGCTCGGGGAAAAGCGCCTCTCAAGGGCTTCCCGCGCAGGTCACCCCCGGTACTACCGCCCCGGGCAACGTCAATACCCCCGTCGACACGCAGACGCCGCCGCTGCGCGTCCAGGCTCTGACAGCCGCCGAAGGCGACTGGACCGATGTGAAGATGACCGTGCGCCTTGACCTCACCGCGCCCAAGCGCTTCGGCGCCTCCGGCCGCGCCGAGATGAAGCGCGGAGAGTGGATTTTCCTGTCCGCCAGGATGTTAGGTTTTGAAGTGGCCTATGTCTGGATTGATACCGACTCCATCCATGTGGTCGACAAATTTCATAAGCGCTATGTGTCGGAAGGGATAGGGCGCCTGATGGCCGGGGCCAACGTGACTCTGACCAATGTTCAAGATCTCCTTATAGGCCGCATCTTCCGCGCAGGGAGCCGGCAACGCCCCTCGGTATCTGATTTCGACATCGACCAGTCAGACTCCGGCCTGATGCTCCTGCCGAAAGAGTCGCCCGCAGGGTTTGACTATGGTTTTATCCTCAGCAACGACGCCAACACCTTGGCAGCCACCGCGATAGCCGTCGGCGAACGCTATGCCGCCAATGTCAGCTACGCCGACTATGCCCCGACCCCGGCCGGGCTGTGGCCCGAGGCTGTGGCCATCGACGTGGTGAAAGGGAAAAACTTGGGCGCCACCATCGAATGGCGCACCTCCTCAGCCAGCTGGAATCAGGGGCTTGACCGCCGCTGGTCGCTCCCGAAAGGCTACACGCGCATCGACAGCAGCTCGCTGCTGAAACTCATCTCTTCGTTCTGACCATCTGAATATGAACCGATCATTGCTCCGACTTCTCATCATATCGCTTCTGGCGGCCGTAATGACCGCCGGACCTGCAGCGCCCGATTCGCAGGCCGCTCCTGCGCCGACAGCCGCATCATCAGCCTCCGCATCCGCATCCGCCAGGAAATCCTCGTCGAAAAAGAAAAAATCTTCGGCTTCGAAAAAGAAAAGCAAGCGCAAGAGTTCGGCCTCCAAAGGCTCTTCGAGAAAGAAATCGTCGGCCGCAAAAGCTCAGCGGTATAAGACCGCCGACGAGGTGAAGCAGGCGCGCCGGCGCAACGAAAAAGCCATCCGCGAGACCCGTCAGAAAATCGTCCTCAACACTAAAGAGACCGAAAAACGTCTCAACCAGCTCAGTCAGCTCGAGGGTGAAATCTCCGACTGTACCGCCAACATCGACGAGCTCACCCACTCGATCGACTCGCTCGAGAGCGCCATGCAGCGTGCCACCGACTCAATCAACGCGCTCAACACCCGTCTGGGCAATATCCGCGGCCAGTTTGCCAAAGCCGTCAGGAAAAATCAGGGGATGAAGCAGAACACCTCGCGTCTGGCCTTCATCTTCTCGTCGAAATCGTTCTCGCAGGCCTACCGGAGGATGAACGCCGTGAAGCAGTTCAGCAAATGGCGCGACCGCAAGATGACAGAAATCAGTGCCTTACAGAAAGATATTACCGCCCGCCGCGAGCTCCTGACCGCCACCCGCGACAAGATCGGCAAGAGCCGCTCCGTGCTTCAGGGGGAGCGCAACACCCTGGAGCGTAAGCGAGGCGAAACCGACAAGCTCGTAGGCCGGCTTAAGACAGAAGGCGCTGAGCTTAACCAGATTATGGCGCGTCGCCAGCGCGAGTCGGCCTCGCTCGATGCCGAACTCGACCGCATCATCGCTGCCGAGCAGGCCCGCATAGAGCGTGAGCGCCGCGAAGCCGAGCGAAAAGCGCGTCTGGAGCAGGAGCGCCGTGAACGCGAAGAGCAGCAGCGCATCGCCGCAGAGAAAGCCCGGCGCGAAGCTGAAGCCCGCGAAGCCGCTGAGGCTGAGGCAGCTGCACAGCGTACCGCCGCCGAGCAGGCTGCCGCACGGGAAGCTGCCCGTAAAGCCCAAGCTGCCAAGAAATTAGAACAGGAAGCGCAGGCGCGCGCCGCCCAGGCCGAACGCGAAGCGGCCAATAAGGCCGATAAAGAGGCCAAGGCGCAGGCCAAGCGCGAGCGCGAAGCTGCTAAAAAGGCTGAACAGGAGCGTGTGAAAGCCGAACGCGAAGCCGCGGCAAAGCAGGCCGCAGCCGACAAAGCAGCCGCTCAGGAAAAGGCCCGCAAGGGTAAACCCGTGAAGCACAAAGGGAAATCAGCCTCCGCCGCCAAAACTCCGACTGCCACCGAAGCCCCGGCAGCAAAACTCTCCACCCCGGCCACTCCCGGCGGCCCTTCGGGCATCGGGACCAGCGTGGAGGCCAATCTGACAGGCAGTTTCGAGAGCCATAAGGGCGCCATACCGATGCCTGTGGCCGGACGCTATACCATCGTGAAGCGTTTCGGACGCCAGAAGCATCCTACTCTGCCCCATGTGGAGACCAACAACTCCGGCATCGACCTGCAGACCACGCCCGGAGCAGCCGTGAGGGCTGTATTCGACGGCGAAGTGTCGGCAGTGTTCCGCCCCGACGGCTACAACAATGTGGTGGTGATCCGCCACGGCAAATATATGACCGTCTACGCCAACCTCGGGTCGATTACAGTGTCTACAGGCCAGAAAATCAAGGCTGGACAAAATATCGGCACTGTCTTCACCGACTCGAACGACTCCAACCGCTCGATTCTTCACTTCGAGATCCGCAATCAGCGTCTCAAAGAGAATCCCGAGGCATGGCTGAAGCGATAAACACCTCTGAACGAAAGAATTGGCGCTAAACAGTAAAATACTGAAAATCACCGGGATGTTCGGCGGCCAGCAGGCCGTCGAAATCCTCTGTTCGATAGTGCGCACCAAGCTGGTGGCGCTCTGGATCGGGCCTGCCGGGGTGGGGCTGTTCGGGATTCTGTCATCAGGGATGGATCTTATAGCCTCGGTGACGCAGCTAAATCTCCGCGATACGGCAGTGCGCGAAATCGCTGCCTCGCCGCGCGAAGACATAGGTCGCATAGGCCAGGCTGTCAGACGCTTAGCGCTTTGGCTCGGCATCGCCGGCGCTCTGCTCACCCTCCTGTTGTCGCCGTGGCTGAGCGCCATATCGTTCGGCAACAGGGATATGTGGTGGGCCTTCGCATGGCTGTCGCTGGCAGTGCTCCTGATGTCGGTCAACCGCTCCGAGGCAGCTATATTTCAGGGACTCAAGCAATTCCGCACTCTTACTCGGTGTTCCATCCTCGGCAGTCTGGGCGGTCTGGCCGTGTCAGTGCCGATGTTCTGGTTCTGGCGCATCGATTCGGTGGTACCCTCGCTCATCGCCTACGCCGTGGTAACATGGTTAGCCTTAGGTTATTACCGTGCCAAGCTCCCCGCCGCTGGTCCGGCCCAAGGATGGCGCTCCACGCTGAAGACCGGGCGGAAGGTGCTTATGCTTGGCTTCTACATGACGGTGTCGGCTGTGGTGCTCCATCTTGTGTCGTACGTGTTTATGGCCTACCTCAACCATGAGGGAGGGCTGAAAGTGGCCGGATTCTACAACGCCGGATTCTCGCTCGTCAATCGCTACGGCGGCCTGGTGTTCGCCGTGATCGGGATGGAGTTCTTCCCGCGTCTGGCCGGGGTGGTACACTCGGCGCGAACCACTAAGATGTTCGTAGCGAATCAGATATATCTGTCGCTGCTGATTCTTGTGCCGTTCGCGACGGTGATGATCGCCTGCCTGACGCTAGTGGTGCGTCTGTTCTACACTCAGGAATTCCTCGTGACCGTGGCCATGGTGGCTCCCGCCATGGTGGGTACGGTGATGCGCGCCATATCGTGGTGTATGGCCTTTGTGATAGTGGCCAAGGCCGACGGGCGCACCTTCATCGTGACCGAGACCGTATCGGCTTCTATAGCGCTGGCTCTGAACGTGGCAGGATACAGCTACGGCGGCTATCTCGGTCTGGGCATCGCCTACGCCGCCTGGTATGCCATCTATACGGCCATGATAACTGCCGTCTACTACCGGCGCTACGGCCTGAGCCTTCCCCGGCGCACATGGGCGCTTGCCGCCTACGCCGTAGGGTTGACAACGCTTGCCGCCGCGCTGGCTATAGCCTTCACTCCGTTGGCCGCAGGACCCTGTGCGCTGGTGGGTGTCGTGGTCTCCGGATGGCTGCTGCGCAAAAATCTCAGATGATTTTTGGCAGAACCGGACGGCCGAAAGCAAAACGGCACGATTTTTGTTATAACTATACGACGTAAGCCCGTCTCCGATGGTCTTACCGCTTAAATATCAGAATTTGACTGAATCATAAACTCAAAAAAAATCGAAATTATGGAAAGAATTGAACCCGGAAAATATGTAGAACTCGGCTATGATCTCTACGCAGTAGAAGCCGACGGCAGCGAAAAGCTTGTACATCAGACGGATGCCAGCGATCCCGAGAAGATCGTCTTCGGAGTGACCCGCGGCGTGATCGCTCCGCTGGAGAAAGCCATCGAAGGGCTGACAAAGGGTGAGAAATTCAATGTATACGCCAATGCCAACGAGGCATTCGGCCCCTACGACCCCGACCAGGTGGCTGAGCTCGACCGCGACATCTTCGTAGTCGACGGCAAATTTGACGCTGATGTGATTAAGCCCGGCGCTATCGTGCCTATGATGACAGCCGACGGTTTCCGCATCAACGGTGTGGTTAAAGAAGTGACCGACAAGCATGTAAAGATGGATTTCAACCATCCGCTGGCAGGCAAGTCGGTACGTTTCGACGGTAAAATCCTGGAAGTGCGCGACGCTACCCCCGAGGAGGTACAGCCCGCTCACGGCTGCGGCTGCGGCCATGACCACTGCGGCTGCGGCGACGACCATGAATGCGGATGCGGCGACGACTGCGGCTGTGACCACGATCACGACCACTGCGGCTGCGGCGACCACGAGTGCGGCTGCCACTGATCAGTCAGGATTCACTATCTGCAGGAAGTAGCGGAGTCAGCGGTCTAACATGCTGATTCCCTGCCTTTTGCCTATAAATGTCATCTCCACCATAACCATTATCACACATGCGACAACTGCGCGTCATTGCCGCGGCTGCGGCCATCCTGGCCGGAGCCATGCAGGCGGCTACAGGTCAGGAATTTACCTGGAGTCTGGATTTCGGCTCCGTGTTTGACAACCGCGAGGGCGACAACAAGTATTCCGACACCAAGACCTTCTTTTTCACCAATTTAGCGCCGGAAATCGGGGTGAAATTCACCGATACCGACCGGATAGCCGGAGGTGTGGTCTGGAATCAGCCCATCGGCAATGAATGGGACGGCGCCAAGGTGAGCCCCACGCTCTACTACCGCCACCACGGCAAGCGCTGGAGCGCCTCACTGGGCATGTTCCCGCGCACTCAGCTTCATCAGGAGCTGCCGGGCTTCCTCTGGTGCGACTCGCTGACCTATTTTCAGCACAACATCCGCGGAGTGCTGCTGCAGTATGATTCCGACCGGTCGTTCATCGACTTCTATCTCGACTGGCGGCAGATGCAGACCGAGACCAAGCGCGAGCAGTTCAACATCGTGTTCCATGGCGAGACTCACCCTACGGGCCGCGCCTTCCTGGTGGGCGGACATGTGATGATGAATCATTACGCCCTGACAAAAAACGCTCCCGACGACCAGCATATCGTTGACAATTTCCTTGTCAACCCGTACGTAGGGTTCGACTGGAGCCGGCATACCGCCCTCGACTCGCTGACGGTGAAAGTCGGAGCGCTGATGACCATCGAGCGCAACCGCGGCAACGACCGCGGCTGGCAGACCCCCGCAGGCGGCTGGATCGAGGCTCTCGGCGAATGGAAATGGCTCGGAGTGAAGAATTCGCTCTATGTGGGCCGGCGGCTCTACCCCTCCTACAGCGAGTTTGGCTCGACGCTCTATCAGGGCGAGCCCTACTACCAGTCGAAGCTCTACAACCGCACCGACGTCTACGCCAAGATCTACACCAACCGGTGGGTCGACCTTCAGGCGTCGCTCGACTTCAATGTGATGCAGGGGAGCTTCATCTTCTACCAGCGGCTCATGGTGAGGGTCAATCTCGACTATCTCAACTGCCGGCTGTTCCGCAAAAAATAGGAAATTTCCTTCAGTCTCCTTTCAGCTCATAAAAATTTGCTATATTTGCCATAATAAGCGAAAGAATGTTTGTTAATATAGGCAGAGCGGTCAACAAAGTGTTGGCGCGGGCGATGTCGCTTCCGGTGATATTCTATCGCGGATGCATATCGCCGATGTTGCCGCCGTCGTGCAGGTTCACTCCCACCTGCTCGGAATATGCCCTCGAGGCCCTGCGGGTTCATGGCCCGTGGCGAGGCTCGTGGCTTACCATCCGGCGGCTTATGCGCTGCCACCCCTGGGGCGGTTCGGGCTACGACCCGGTGCCCGCTCCCGACTCATCCCGATCTGCTCCCCATAAGCCCTGAAACCCTACCTAAGCTAAATCCGACCGTGGAAAAACATCCTGAAAACTCACCCGAATATGTTGGTCTGACCGTCAATGCCGGTGTGGCCCAGCCGCCAAGCGTCAATCCGTATCTCAAACCGCGCCGCCGCCAGCCCCTCCCCTCGGCCGCCGATCTGGTGGAGGGGATACTCAAAGGGGATGTGACGCGTCTGGCACGCGCCGTGACGCTCATAGAGAGCGTGGCGCCGCAGCATCAGGCCATCGCTCAGGAGGTAATCGAGAAATGCCTCCCTTATTCGGGCCACAGCCGGCGCATCGGTATCACCGGAGTGCCCGGCGCGGGAAAATCCACTTCAATCGACGTGTTCGGGCTTCATGTGCTCAAAGACGGGGGTAAGCTGGCAGTATTGGCTATCGACCCTTCAAGCGAACGCACTCAGGGGAGTATCCTGGGCGACAAGACTCGCATGGAGAAGCTTGCCGTGCATCCCAACGCCTTCATCCGCCCTTCCCCGTCGGCAGGGTCGCTCGGAGGCGTGGCCCGTAAGACGCGTGAGACGATTGTGCTCTGCGAAGCCGCAGGATTTGACAATGTATTTGTAGAGACCGTGGGCGTAGGGCAGAGCGAGACAGCCGTCCACTCGATGGTCGACTTCTTCCTGCTGATTCAGCTGGCCGGAACCGGCGACGAGCTGCAGGGGATCAAGCGCGGCATCATGGAGATGGCCGACGGCATAGTGATCAACAAGGCCGACGGCGACAATATCGAGCGGGCCAAGCTGGCTCAGGCTCAGTTCCGCTCGGCTCTGCGGCTTTTCCCCACACCACCCTCAGGGTGGACGCCGGAAGTGCTCACCTATTCGGGCTATTTCGAGCTTGGAATCCCTGAGGTATGGGATATGATCGACCGCTATTTCCACTTTGTGAAAGAAAACGGCTATTTCGAGCGCCGACGGCTCAATCAGGCGCGCTACTGGATGTATGAGACCATCGATTCGGAGCTGCGCCGCCGATTCTACGACGACCCCGACCGCGCCAGCCTCATCGCCGAGACCGAGCGCAAAGTGCTCGACAACCGTCTCTCCCCCTTCGCCGCAGCCCAGCTGCTTCTCAAATAAGATACCACTCCTGAAATCCAACTACTATGGCTAAGAAATCTCCCGCCAAAGAATCTCCCGCCGCCAAGGCGCCCAAAGCTACTGCGAAAGCACCCAAGGCTGCCGCCAAGGCGCCGCGCACTGTCAAACCCAAACCGCTGGCTATCTACAAAAACGACCCGTGGCTGGAGCCCTACGCTCCCGCTATCGAGGGTCGCCATCAGGATGCCATCCGCCGCGAGGCCGAACTTATCACCCACTGCCACTCGCTGAAAGATTTCGCCAACGCTCATCAGTATTTCGGCCTTCACCGCGTGGGCGACTGGTGGGTCTTCCGCGAATGGGCGCCCAACGCTACCGAAATCTACCTCGTGGGCGACTTCTCGCAGTGGAAAGAGCGTCCCGAATATAAGCTCACGCGCATAAAGGGCGGAGTATGGGAGCTTCATGTGCCTTTGGATGCCATCCATCCCGAGCAGTTCTACAAGATGAGCGTCCACTGGGAGGGTGGTCAGGGTCTGCGCATCCCGGCCTACGCTACGCGTGTGGTGCAGGATGCCGAGACCGGCATCTTCTCGGCACAGGTGTGGGAACAGAATCCCTACCGCTGGACGGTGGAGAATTTCACGCCCGACACTCGCCCGCTGCTCATCTACGAATGCCATATCGGTATGGCCCAGGAGCGCGAAGGGGTGGGCACATATACGGAATTCCGCGACAATATCCTGCCGCGCATCGCCGCCGACGGCTACAACGCTATCCAGATCATGGCCATTCAGGAGCATCCTTACTACGGGTCGTTCGGCTACCATGTGTCGAACTTCTTCGCCGCCTCGTCGCGTTTCGGTACACCCGAAGAGCTTAAGAGCCTGATCGACAAGGCCCATGAGCTGGGTATCGCCGTGATTATGGACATCGTCCATTCACATGCCGTAAAGAATGAGAACGAGGGGCTCGGACGCCTCGACGGCTCGCCCGACCTCTACTTCTACGGCGACCACCGGCGCGAACATCCGGCCTGGGATTCGCTCTGCTTCGACTACGGGAAGACGGAAGTGCTTCATTTCCTGCTCTCCAACTGCAAATACTGGCTCGAAGAGTATCATTTCGACGGCTTCCGTTTCGACGGCGTCACCTCGATGCTCTACTACGACCATGGCCTGGGTAAAGCCTTCGGAAGCTACGGCGACTACTACGACGGCAATCAGGATACCAACGCCATAGTATATCTCACTCTGGCCAACAAGCTCATCCATCAGATCAACCCCGCGGCCATCACCATCGCCGAGGAGATGAGCGGTATGCCGGGTCTGGCCATCAAATTCAAGGACGGCGGTATCGGTTTCGACTACCGCATGGCCATGGGCATCCCCGACTACTGGATCAAGACGCTCAAGGAGCGCAAGGACGAGGACTGGCATCCGACCTCGATATTCTGGGAGCTGACCAACCGCCGCAGCGACGAGAAGACCATAAGCTATGTGGAGAGCCACGACCAGGCGCTCGTGGGCGATAAGACGGTGATTTTCCGTCTGATCGACAAGGAGATGTACTGGCACATGATGGTGGGCGACACCAACTCGGCCGTCACCCGCGGCATCGCCCTCCACAAGATGATACGCCTGGTGACGCTGGCTACCGTCAACGGCGGCTACCTCAACTTCATGGGCAACGAATTCGGCCATCCCGAATGGATCGACTTCCCGCGCGAGGGGAACGGCTGGAGCTACAAGTATGCGCGCCGCCAGTGGGACCTCGTCGACCGCGAAGATCTGCAGTATAAATTCCTCAACGCCTTCGACAACGCCATGATCGAGCTTGTGAGCGGCGTCTACAATTTCCAGGCTCTCGGCATCGAGAAACTTTGGGAGAAAGACGACGACCAGGTGCTGGCCTTCCGCCGCGGCGACCTGGTGTTCGTGTTCAACTTCTCGCCCACCAAATCGTTCGACGGCTACGGCATCCTGGCGCCTGTGGGGAAATACCGCACGGTGCTCTCGTCTGACTCTCCCGCCTTCGGCGGCTTCGGCAATATCGACGAAAGCGTGGAGCATCTGACGCAGTACGACCCGCTGTATCAGCCTCTTGGCAAAGAGTGGCTCAAACTCTATCTGCCGGCTCGCTCCGCCATGGTGCTCCGGCTTCAACATCCCCGTAAGAAATGACCACACAATCTGAATCTGACAAGATATTGACGGGGGCGCCTTCAGGGGATGCCCCCGTTGCTCACCCCGGCGTAGAGCTGACACGCGCCGACCTTCAGGCGCTGCTCGATGCTGAAGCCGCGCGTATTAATTCGCCGGCCTTTATCGCCGACGATCCCGTGCAGTTTCCGCGCCGGTTCAGCCGCCTGCAGGACATCGAAGTGGTTGCCTTCCTCTCGGCTACGATAGCCTGGGGCAACCGCAAGATGATCTGCCGCAACTGCGACCGTATGCTGGCCCTGATGGACAATCAGCCCTATGACTATGTGATCGACGGCGGATTTGAGACTCTGCCCGACCAAAATATCCACCGCACATTTTTTGCCCGCGATCTGCGCCACTATCTGCGCGGCCTGAGGCAAATCTTTCAGCGCTACGGCTCCCTGGCCGACTTCGCCAAGGCGCAGCACATCGACGCCAGCGAAGCACCGTCGTGGGCGTTGGTAGAGGCCATGAACGCACAGCTGACCGAAGCGAACGCGGGAGTGGCCAATACACGCTGCCTCCCCGGCAATCTGGCCACCACGGCGCTCAAACGCGTCAATATGGCCCTGCGATGGCTCGTGCGCCGCGACGGGATAGTCGATATGGGAGTCTGGAGCGACGTGCTGACGCCGGCGCAGCTATACATCCCGCTCGATGTGCACGTGAACCGCACCGCCCGCGATCTGGGCCTGCTCACGCGTAAAGCCGCCGACCGCAAAGCCGTGGAGGAGCTGACCGCTCAGCTGCGTACTTTCCGCCCCGACGACCCCACAATCTACGACTACGCGCTCTTCGGCATCGGGATGAATCTGTAAAAGTCACTGTAAGCCCCTGTAAGAGCCGGCCCTTGCTGCGAGCCTCCGGCGCATTTTTAAGCAGCCTTCACAGAAAAATCCTGTCAATCAGCTAAACCCGCACCGGGCGACAGACGTTTCAACTACAAAAAAAACAGTATTCGCAATGAATATTTCACTCTTTGAAATCTTTGGCACGCTTGCTGCCATCTGCATGGTGCTTGGCTATATGCCTCAGGCCATTTACACAATCCGCACACGCGACACCGACGCCATCGCCCTCCCCACCTTCCTGCTGATGGGCTTAGGATCAATCTTCTTCATCGTGCAGGGATTCTTCAGCGACCCCGTCAACATCCCGCTGATCGTCACCAACACCATCACCGCCGTCTGCTCCGCCATCGTCTTCGGCATCAAGATTTACAACGACTACTTCAGCGGCCGCCCCCAAAAGTAACCCCTCGCCCCCAGCGCTACATTATTGGCTCTCTACGAGAGCTGCGACGGGACATCCTCTATGAGGATGCCGTCGAATGATACGTGTGTTAAAAAGCTGACAATTAGCTTGTAGGGTCGCCCTTGGTGCGACCTAACCGGATTTGCCGGTAAATAATATGTGCTCGCGACTTCAGTCGTGGGTGCCTGTTTTTTCAGAAAACGGTGCGTTTCTGTTGCGCGTGACGCGAAGCAAAACGCATAAAAGCGTGAAATTTCGCGTTATTACGCGCTAACTACTTGATTTTGCGTGGGAAAGTAGAGGTTAAAAAACGCGAAAAACGCGATGTGCCGCCGCTGTGCGCTGATTTTGTTGCATTTCTGTTGCGCGAAGCAAATCAAAAAGCCGCACAACATACTGATATAAGCACATTTAAGGCGCATTTTCACATATTCCGCTTCGAAAAGAAATAATCCCGACCATCCCTGCGTTATTCTGTTAAGATGAGCAGGAAGATTGTCATAGCGTGCGACTCGTTCAAAGGTTCGCTCACAGCCGCCGAGGCGGTGGCTGCTGCGGCCCTGGGAGCGGGTCGCGCTCTGTCTGACTCCACCGGCCATCGAGCGGCTGACATTGAAATCGTCGGAGTGCCGGTAGCCGACGGAGGCGAAGGCACCACCCGGATGATTACCGACGCCCTCGCAGGCCGTTACGTCACGGTGCGCGTTTCGGGGCCGCTGGGGCGCCAAGTGGAGGCTACCTACGGGATTGTGGGGCCGGAAGACGGAACGATGACGGCTGTGATTGAGGTGGCGGCAGCGGCAGGGCTTACGCTTCTGGCTCCGCAGGAACGCAACCCGCTGATTACCACTACACGCGGAGTGGGGAAGATGCTCGCCGACGCTTATGCGCGCGGATGCCGGCGCTTTATCGTCGGGCTGGGCGGAAGCGCCACCAACGACGGCGGCGCCGGAATGCTCAGGGCGTTAGGCGTCAGATTCCTTGACTGTGAGGGACGCGATATAGGCGAGGGCGGGGCTGCCTTGGCTTCGCTTGAACGGATTGATGCGTCGGGAGCGCGTCTGGACGTGCTGCGGTGCCCGATGACGGTGCTCTGCGACGTGCGCAACCCGCTGACCGGTCCGCAGGGTGCGTCGGCGGTGTTCGGCCCGCAAAAAGGCGCCACTGCAGCCGATGTAGCCCTGCTCGACAGCGCTCTGACGCGCTATGGACGGGTGCTCAACGCTTACGTGGCTGAATTTAAGGTTATGCAAAATGCAGATGGAAGCTTTTCGCCCGCTGATATAGCTTCTATGGCCGGAGCCGGGGCTGCAGGAGGCACAGGGGTCGCGCTATTGGCTTTTGCCAATGTCAGGCTCGTGCCCGGGGTGCTGACTGCGCTGCAGATAATCTGCTTTGATGAAATCATCAGAGAGGCTTCGCTGGTGATTACAGGCGAGGGGCGCTCCGATGCCCAGACGCTTCAGGGAAAGGCTCCGACGGGTGTGCTGCGATATGCAGGCGCCATCCCCACCATTCTGCTCTCCGGGGCTGTCAGCGATGCTCAGGCGCTGCTCGATGCCGGATTTGCCTCAGTGCGCGCCGCTACTCCCGCCGGGATGCCGCTTGACGAGGCCATGCGCCCCGAGGTAGCAGCCCGCAACCTGGCTGATGCCGCCGAGATGGCGGTCAGGGATTTCTTCGGCGAATGAAAAGGAGAAGAATCCCACCGGCCGAGCGTCATGCTTTTTGCTTTCAGTTCGGTTGCATTCTGGGTTTGGACGGCTCTAAGCATCATGGCATCCTCTATGTCAGCGTCTACCACGGCAATGCCAAGTATCTCAAGCCCATGCTTGACGGCCGAGGCGCATCCCGACCAAAACCTGCCGATGTGGGCGGTCTTCTTTCCGGCTTTGGAAACATAACTGGGATCAATGGCAATTGCCAGCCGTTTCATTCCATATTGGAAACGATCGGCGGCAAGGTTCATGTTGAAGCACATCCAGTCGAAGTCCTTGCGGAAGGTCTGCCTGTAGCGTTGCTCTCCGCGTCGCCCGTAGCGTCCAAGCTGAAGAAAGTTTATCTTTCGCGGTATGCACATGATTAAAATCAGTAGCTCGATGATGTTTGCTTTGAAAGTTTTGTTTAATTTTGCAGAGCAGCCGAAGAAAGCTCTCCGGCAGATGCCCTCATATTGGTCAAGTAGCTCGAAAATCTGCATAACTTTATAGGTGGTGGATTACCATAAAGCAACTGAAAATCAGCGACTTGGCCAAATTTTTAGTGTTAAATTTTCATGCTAAACATCAGATTTTTAACGGATTAAACACTTGGCTCCTCGGAGCCGTCAAAAAATAACCGAAGTATTGCTTCAAGCAATTCGGGGTATCGCCCAAAGAGTTCGAAAAGCAGTGTCGCCAGAAGGCTCAGGCTGCAAAGGCCGAGGAGCCAACATAGCCCGGCTCAGCCCGATCAAATCGCAAACAATTAATTTTCTAATTGATGAAAAACTTTCTTATATCAGCAGTGGCCATAACGGCATGTATGGCACTTCAGGCTGAAGTAAAACTGCCCAACTATTTGTCAGACAATATGATAGTTCAGCGTAACGCTACGCTGAAGGTCAGCGGCACCGCAGCTCCCGGCTCTACAGTGTCTGTCACTCCCGAATGGAGCGGCAAGACCGTGAAGGCCAAAGCCGGCGCCGACGGCAAATTTGTGGCCAAAGTGGCTACGCCCGAGGCCGGAGGCCCGTGGATGCTTGAGGTGACCGATGGCATCGACAAGGGCGTCACTCTGCGCAACATCCTCTCTGGTGAAGTGTGGCTCTGCGCCGGCCAGTCGAACATGGAATATCCCACCCGCGGCTGGACCGAGGTAATGGATGTCGACCGCACGATTCATACGGCTCAGCATCCCGACCTGCGCCTGCTTCATGTGGCTAAAAGGATGGCTTTCACGCCTCAGGACAATATCGAGACAGCCGGATTCCAGGGCTGGCAGGAGTGTACGCCAGTGACGGTTCAGGATTTCTCCACCGTGGCCTACCATTTCGGCAAGCGGCTTCTGGAAGAACTGAAAGTGCCCGTGGGCGTAATCGACTGCTCGTGGGGCGGCACTCCCGCCGAGGCATGGACCTCTTACGAGGGCATCTGCGGCGTCCCCGGCTTCGAATATGAGGCTGACGCCATGAAGCGCTGCAACTTCGACGGCGCCAAGCTCAGCGCTGACTACGACGCTTGCAGGGCAAACTGGATGGCTAACGCCAACAAGAGGGTGAAACCCGCCGACATGACTGTGCTCAACGAGGGTGAGGGATGGTTTTCCGCTCCCGCCGGCCAGCCTTTTGAGAATATCGACCTGGGTGCAAATTTCGACGGCATCGCGCTGGCACAGTATGCCTTCGATGTGCCTGAGGAACTTGTCGGACAGCCCGTTAAGCTCCATCTCGGCGCCATCGACGATGAGGACGTCACCTATCTCAACGGTAAGGAGGTGGCCCGCGGCTTCGGACCGAACAATCCGCGCCACTACACTGTCCCGGCTTCGGATGTGAAGGCCGGAAAGAATATCCTGACCATTCGGATGACCGATACCGGTGGCGGCGGCGGCTTCCAGAACCCAGCTTCTGACATGTATGTCGAAATTGGCGACAAGCGTATCGGCCTTGACGGTAACTGGCAGTATTTCAAGGCCGTCGACTTCGCGACGCTTCCCAAACTCCCCGTATCTGTGGGCGGATCGAGCTATCCGACAGTGCTTTACAACGCTATGGCCTCGCCGCTGAAAAATCTCCCCATCGCCGGTACGATATGGTATCAGGGGTGTGCCAACGTGGGTCGCGCCGACCAGTACCGTCCGCTGATAAAGACCATGGTCAACGACTGGCGCAAGCTCTGGGGCGAGAATATGCCTTTCTATTTCGTGCAGCTCGCCGGCTATCTTGAACCCAAGAGCCTCCAGCCTGACTCGGAATGGGCCGCTCTGCGCGATGCTCAGACCGCAGCTCTGGAACTCCCCAATACCGGCATGGCCGTGGCCATCGATCTGGGTAATCCCGGCGATATCCATCCGCGCAACAAGCAGGATGTAGCCGACCGCCTGGCCCGTCTGGCTCTGAACGACACCTATGGCCGTCCGACCGTATGCCGCGCCCCCGAGCTTGTATCGCTCAGCGCCGACGGCAACAAGCTTACAGCCAAATTTTCCGGCGCTTTGGATCCTACATCGGTGGCTGTGACCGGATTCATCATCGGCGATAAGGACGGCAACTTTGAAGTGGCCAACGGACGTCTGCAGGGCGCTGACACAGTGATACTCAGCTCGTCGAAAATCAAGAATCCCGTAGAAATCCGCTACGACTGGGCCGACTATCCCGGCGGCAACCTCTATGGCGCCGACCATCTGCCTGTGGCACCTTTCGCCAAAAAACTCTGAATACAGTAAAGAATATCTTTAACCTAACTATAAAGTTATCTTACTGTCCGCTAAAAATTGAGGGCTGTGTCAAAAATAGCGCTGACTCCTGCAATAGAAGCCAGCGCTAATTTTTCATTCGCTCAAAAAGTTTTATCGGACAGCAATAAATTCTGATCTTGCCATTTGAGCCGGATACAAAATGACCTATACGCCTACAAAAATGAGATGCACCCCGGGCGGGGCGCATCTCATTTTTGGCATGTATCTCGCCGGAAATTGGAGTCGGCGGGTTTGAATCTTGTCGCCGGAGATTAGAATTCGGCAGATTTGGGCGTACGCGGGAAGGGGATGACGTCGCGGATGTTGGTCATGCCCGTCACGAAAAGCACGAGGCGCTCGAAGCCGAGGCCGAAGCCCGAGTGGGGCACGGAGCCGAAGCGGCGTGTGTCGAGATACCAGACCATATCCTTCATGGGGATGTGGAGCTCCTCGATGCGCGCAAGCAGCTTGTCGTAGTTTTCTTCGCGTTCCGAACCGCCGATGATTTCGCCGATCGAGGGGAAGAGCACGTCCATGGCGCGTACGGTCTTGCCATCCTCGTTCTGCTTCATGTAGAAGGCCTTGATCTCTTTGGGATAGCCCGTAAGGATCACGGGGCGCTTGAAATGTTTCTCTACAAGGTAGCGCTCGTGCTCGCTCTGGAGGTCGATGCCCCACTCCACCGGGAAGTCGAATTTATGGCCGGATGCTTTGAGGATGTCGATGGCTTCGGTGTAGCTCAGGCGCACGAAGTCTTCTTTGAGCACGTGCTCCAGACGGTCGACCAGTTCCTTGTCGAAATGCTCGCAGAGGAAGTCGATGTCGTCTTTGCAATGGTCGAGCGCGTAGCGGATGCAGTATTTGAGGAAGTCTTCGGCCAGATTCATGTTTTCATCGATGTCGATGAAGGCAACTTCCGGCTCGATCATCCAGAATTCGGCCAGGTGGCGCGGAGTGTTGGAGTTTTCGGCGCGGAATGTGGGGCCGAAGGTGTAGATAGCGCCCAGAGCGGTGGCTCCAAGCTCGCCTTCGAGCTGTCCGGAGACGGTCAGCGAGGTGGGTTTGCCGAAGAAGTCGCACGAATAGTCGACTTTGCCATCTTCGGTGCGCGGCGGGTTGTTGAGGTCGAGCGTAGTCACCTGGAACATGGCGCCGGCGCCTTCGCAGTCGCTGGCTGTGATGAGCGGGGTGTTGAGATAGAAGAATCCGCGCTCCTGGAAGTAGCGGTGGATGGCGTAGGCCAGAGTGGAGCGGATGCGGAGCACAGCCGAGAAGGTGTTGGTGCGCGGACGCAGATGGGCGATGTCGCGCAGGAACTCCAGCGAGTGGCCTTTCTTCTGCAGGGGGTAGGCGTCGGGGTCGGCGGTGCCGTAGACTTCGAGGGTTTTCACCTGGATTTCCACGCTCTGGCCTTTGCCCTGACTCTCCACGAGCTCTCCGGTGGCTGCGAGAGCCGAACCGGTGGTGAGCGGTTTGAGCTGCTCGTCGGTGAAGAGGTTCATGTCGAATACGAGCTGGATGTTGCGGATTGTGGAGCCGTCGTTGAGGGCCACAAACTGCACATACTTGTTGCCGCGATGGGTGCGTACCCATCCTTTGACACAAACTTCTTTGCCCAGGAGCTCCTGAGCCTGCTCAAACAATTGTTGTATCTTGATTCGTTTCATTACTGAGTCTGAAATTTTTTTTATCCGTTGGGGATATTTTGCTCTCTGACGAATTACTCGAATGAGCCCATTTTAAGGTAGTTGACCTCTTCCTGAGTCAGGTAGCGCCAGCGGCCGCGCGGCAGGTTCTTCTTGGTGAGGCCTGCGAAGTAGACGCGGTCGAGCTTGGTCACGTGGTAGCCGAGGCTTTCGAAGATGCGGCGCACGATGCGGTTGCGACCCGAGTGGATTTCGATGCCGGCCTGGTTGCGGTCGGTCTCGGTGGCGTAAGAGATGGCGTCGGCGTGGATGGGGCCGTCTTCCAGTTCAATGCCGTCGGCGATACGCTGCATATCCTCTTCGGAGATGTCCTTATCGGTCCAAACGTGGTAGATTTTTTTCTTGACGAATTTGGGGTGTGTGAGCTTCGAGGCGAGGTCGCCGTCGTTGGTCAGCAGGAGCACTCCGGTAGTGTTGCGGTCGAGGCGTCCTACGGGGTAGATGCGCTCGTTGCATGCGCCCTTGACCAGGTCGAGCACTGTGGTGCGGCCGTTGGGGTCGTCGCTGGTGGTGACGCAGTCTTTGGGCTTATTGAGCAGGATGTAGCATTTGCTTTCCAGAGCAACCACCTTGTCGTCGTATTCCACGGTGTCGGAGTGGGAGATCTTGGTGCCGAGTTCGGTGACCACATTGCCGTTGACTTTCACCAGACCCTGCTGGATGAATTCGTCGGCTTCGCGACGCGAGCAGATGCCGGCGTTGGCCATGAACTTGTTCAGGCGGATCTTTTCGTCCGGATCGGGCAGCGGCATCTCATATTCAATGCGCTTGGGACGCGGAGTGAAGCTCTTGCCCTGACGTACGGGGCCGTTGTTGAAGCGGTTGCCCTGGCCTTGGCGGTTGTAGCCACCCTGACGGTTATACCCGCCCTGACGGTTGCCGTAGCCACCCTGGTTGTTGTAGCCACCCTGGTTGTTGTATCCGCCCTGATTGTTATATCCGCCCTGACGGTTGTTGTAACCGCCCTGACGGTTGTTATATCCACCCTGGCGGTTGTTGTATCCGCCCTGACGGTTATTATATCCACCCTGACGGTTGTATCCGCCCTGGTTGTTGTAGTTGCGCTGCTGATAGTTGTTGCGGGGCTGGTAGCCTTCGGTGTGCTGAGCGGTTTCAGTGCCTTCGGTGGTGGCAGCCGGAGTGGTGTTTTCGGTGCCTTCTGTGGGGTTTACAGGCTGCTGATAGGGGCGCTGCTGATAGGGACGGTTGTATCCTCCCTGACGGTTGCCGTAGCCGCCCTGATTGTTGTAACCTCCCTGACGGTTATATCCGCCCTGGCGATTGTATCCGCCCTGACGGTTGCCGTAACCGCCTTGATTGTTGTATCCACCCTGACGGTTGTATCCGCCCTGACGATTGCCGTATCCGCCCTGATTGTTGTATCCACCCTGAT
>CAMEGQ010000041.1 GCA_945916235.1 uncultured Porphyromonadaceae bacterium
AGACCGCTCTACAAGCCGAAATTCGATGTGTTCAAATTTTTGTCATGTACTTAAAGAGTTTATATTAAGATCAGAAAGAAGATTTTCTTTTTGATTTTCTATTTGGTGAAAGACAGTTGCAAACATCAAGGCTAATTTTTAACTTTGTATGATTTTAAGACCGAGAATGGGTCTACGTGTTAATTATTTATCTTACTTACCATAGTTTTCAAATCTTACCTTATGAAAAAATGCTATGTTGCCGGGCTCGCTCTGGCCATAGGCCTTTTGTCGCATAGCGCAAAAGCCGTGGGCTGGCCTGCTAATTATGAGGGAGTTATGCTCCAGGGATTCTATTGGGATTCCTACGATGACACCAAATGGACACAACTGACCGCTCAATCCGATGAGTTGAGTCAATACTTCAAACTCATATGGGTGCCGAACAGCGCCTGCTGCAACGGTGACGGCTTAGCCGGGGGATCCCAGATGGGCTATGCTCCGATGTTCTGGTTCAATCACAACTCATCATTCGGTACAGAAGCCGAACTGAAGACGATGATTTCCACCTTTAAGCAGAAAGGAACGGGAATAATAGAGGATGTAGTTATCAATCACCGAAACGGCCAGACTGACTGGGCAACATTCCCCACAGAAACATGGGCCGGCATTACCTGGCATATAGGATACGATGGGATTTGCAGCACTGATGAGGTGAAGAATCATTCTGATCAGCCTAAGCCTACAGGTGCGCCCGATACTGGAGATGATTTCGATGGCTTCCGCGATCTTGACCATACTAACGCTACTGTTCAGGCTAATTGTATCGCATATACCACCAGTCTGCTTTCCGATGAAATCGGTTATGTAGGTTTCCGCTACGATATGGTCAAGGGCTTTTCGGGCCAGTATGTCCGCAAATACAACCTTGCATCAAAGCCGATTTATTCAGTAGGAGAGTACTGGGACAGCTACGACAATGTAGCAAAATGGATTGAAGCAACTGGCAAGGAGAGCGCAGCATTCGATTTCCCCTTCAAATTTGCCGTCAATGAGGCCTTCTCCTCGGGCGATATGACAAAACTCGCATGCTCAAATCAGGACCAGCCTGCCGGGCTTATCCATAACAACTATTCGCAGTATGCTGTAACGTTCATCGATAATCATGACACAGCCCGCGACGGATCGGCTTTCCCCAAAAGTGATTACATTGAGGCTGCAAACGCCTTTATGCTGATGAGCCCGGGCACTCCTTGCGTATTCTGGAAGCATTGGGCGGAGCATAAGGAGGCCATCAAGAAGATGATTTCCGCCCGCAATGCCGTCGGCATTCATAATAACTCTACAGTGCGTGTGATTCAGCTTTCAAACGATTGCTACATGGCTGAGATTACCGGTACGAAAGGTAAGGCTGTGGTTAAGATTGGCTCGGCAATGGTATCGCCTGAAGGATATGCCAATTCCCAGATTGCAACCAGCGGAAAAGATTATTGCATCTGGACCACCAATCAGGGCGGACAAGCCGCTACCGGAGGTGATGTGGATAAAAAATACCTTCCCTCAACGCTTTATGTGCTCGGCGACATGCGCAATAATCATTGGAATACATCGTCAGGTCGCGCAATGACGCGCAACGGCAATAAGTTTACTGCCGACGTTGTGTTTGAACCCTCCGAAGGTAATACTTCATGCTATTTCAGCCTGTCGGAAGTTGTAGCAAGCAGCTGGGACGGAATCAACTCAGCCAATCGTGTAGGCGCATGGGTGGAACACGCTCCAGTCACAGTCGACGAACCCAGCCGAATGATGATGTATAAGACAGGTGTTGACGCTTCAATGTGTGCTTCATGGAGCGTGGCTGAAGGTTGCTATACCGTTACAGCCGATTTCGACAATATGATGGTAAGCATAGTCCCTTGCGAAGACCCCGGCGATGACGATCCTCAGCCTGTGGTAGAAACGCGTATCATCTATCTTGAAAATGCAGCAGGATGGGATGAAAGCAATGAAAACGCTCCTTATGTATGGGCCTGGGTTTCCGATACAGAAAATTGTACTGCTTCCGGAAGTTGGCCCGGCGATAAAATGACATTTAATTCCACGACCGGCTACTGGGAATGGCGCGTTCCTCAAGGTAAGTCCTTACCGAAAAATATTCTTTTCTCAAGTCATAAGGACAACAACGAGGTGGCGCGAACCGGCGACCTTACCTATTATGATACCTATCATTATAAGACAGACGGCACTACAACGTCCAGTGGCGCTCCTTCGTCGCTCATCATCCTCGGCAATTTGGAGGAAGGCCATTGGCTCGACCATACCGGAATAGTGATGACACAGGAGAAACCGGGTGTATTCAAGGCCTCGAATGTACATTTCGTAACGCCAGCCGCCAGTGCTCATGCTTATGCAGGCGTCAAGGCAAAAGCTGCAGCACAGAATGCTTATTTCAGCCTTTCTACCGGGCACAAGTCAACCTGGGATGAATTGAATGCTAACCATAACCGCTATGGAGCCGCCACAGATAATGCCACTCTTCAGTCGGCCGTTACCTCCCCGATGCGTATGTATAATAGCAACGGTACAAAAGACGGATGGGCTTCCGGCTGCAAACCATGGTCAGTTGCCCCCGGCTACTACGACGTTGAGGCTAACTTCAATGACAAGACGATGACTGTTACCAAGGTGATTCCCACAGGTATCAACGACATCAATGGTGAAGTTAATACGGAAAATGAAGATGCTCCGGCGGAATACTTCAATCTCCAGGGCCAGCGCATCACCGCTCCTGCTCCCGGTCAGCTCGTAATAATGCGACGTGGCACCACCGTCACCAAACTGATTGCCCGCTAAGATACATCACAACAACATAAAAAGCACCGAACCCGCAGCGGCTCGGTGCTTTTATTCGTAGTTGATGAATCAGGATTTCTGCGAAGAACGCGTGGGGTAGGGATTAGCGTAATTGACGGTGCACATCTCCCACAGGAGTTTTAGCCATACAAGGAGTACGGGGAGAGCCTTCAGCGAATAGGGGCGGATAAAGCCGCGCTTAATCACGGAAGGCATAAGGTCGGAAGTGCCGAAGCTGGCTATCACTATGGCGAAAATCAGCAGAAAGAGATCCCAGCCAGAACGCTGCCAGGGCGCGGAAACATACCAGATGGCCACACCGAGCATGGCGATGATGTATCCGCTCGATTCTGAGCCTGTGCTGAACAGAATAATGCACATATGCGCCGAGGCTACCACACCCCACTGGAAGGCATGGTACCGGTACTGACTGAAACGCACAAAAGGCAGAAGAAACAGCAGGCAGGCCGGTCCGAGAATCCAGAGGTCGGAGAATTCCAGTTGGGTGATACGATGAGTCATCCCCAACACTGAGATATTCTGATAGTAGTTGCTCGCCGTGTTGAATCCGACGGCCACGTTAATATCGTTTTTGTCGATGATTGTGAGCGCCCATTCGCGGTATTGGCCGATGACATACTCCGGTGAACTGATAAACATGGGAAGCACGAACATCACTGCCATCCAAAGTACGAACCATCCCGCAAACTTCCATTTTTTCTTTGTGAAGAGAATAAGCGGGAGAGCTACGATCCCGTAAAGTTTTGTCATCGTGCCAAGAGCTACAAACAGTGCGCTCCAGCCGACGCGGTCCTTACGTATTGAGATATAAGCGCAGACCACAAAGGCTGCTATGGCCACATTGAACTGTGCCATCTGCATGGCGCTCATCATCTCGTTGGTCACCACCCACATTATCACGATTTTGGCTCCTTTGTCAAGCGGCATTTTCAGTATGGTGGCATACATGAGTGCAGTCAGCGAAAGAAGCCAGGCTATCAGACCGACAATGCGCGGCATTACGGCGTAGGGTGCGATTATCAGGCTGAAAAACGGGCCGTAGAGATTGTGGTCGTGGTATTCTTCGGGGTAATAGAGGTAAAGCGATTTAAAATCCAGCAGATGGTAGAAAACCATGCGGTAGATGCTGAAATTATTAAGCTTTGTACCATCGAGCCCGCCTTTAGTGAAGGCTGCCACAAGGGTAAGAATTACCCACAGTACGGCTAAGGTCCGGTAGTCGGAGAAAAATGGCTTACGGAAGAAATCTCCAACGGATTTGAGCGGACATTTCTTGCCGTTGGCCTGACAGCTTGTGACGTTATCTTTATTCATGACCGTGAGCTTTGGGGAAACCTTCTGACATCGGCACAGGAGGCATGGCCTCGTCGACCTGAATATCGTTGTACGTATTGACAAAATATGGCGGCCGACGTTTGCTTTCGTTGAATACCCGGCCAAGGTATTCACCGATGATGCCAAGGCAAAGCAGTTGCACACCGCCGATGAAAAGTACCGTTACCATAATCGTAGGATAACCGGCCACGGGGTCGCCCCAAATCAAGGTGTTGATCAGGATATATACCAGATAGATAAATCCGATAAGGGAGCAAAGTATCCCCATCACTGACGCTATGCGCAGAGGCGATGTGGTAAAAGATGTAAGCCCGTCGAGAGCGAGATTCATCAGTGCCCAGGGGCTCCATTTTGTAGTGCCGTTCTGACGCTCCAGCTGGTCGTAGAAGATCCCTTTTTTGCGATAGCCTATCCAGCAATACATCCCCTTGGTATTGCGCTGAGATTCGCGCATATTGCGGATGGCGTTAACGCATACGCGGTCGAGCAGACGGAAATCGCCCGTGTTGAGCTGAATGGGCACTCGGGTGGAACTCTGCAATAGCCGATAGTAAAATTGCGAAGTCTTGCGTTTGAAGAAGGATTCCCGGCTGGAATGGCGTGTGGCATACACATCCTGATAGCCCTGCTCCCACCAGTGGATCATTTCAGGAATGGCAGATATGGGATGCTGCATGTCGGAGTCCATGATAATTACCGCATCGCCTGTGGCGTAATCGAACCCGGCCATCATGGCTATCTCTTTGCCATAGTTGCGCGAAAGGTCCACATAGCAGAAGCGTGGGTCTTCGGCATGAAACTGTCGGGCGATCTCAAGGGTGCGGTCGCGGCTGCCGTCGTTGACGATGAGAAATTCCCAGTCGTAAGCAGGGTTAGTCCGGGCTACTTCAAGCATCTTTTCGTGTAGAAGACTCATGGAGGCTTCTTCGTTGTAGGCAGGAAGCAGAATGCTGATTTTCTTCTTCATAGAGAATAAGAATAGATTGTCGGAAATCGATAGGATGGAGATGAGGCGCTGACAATTACTTGTCGGCGTAACGTCGGTATACTTCGGAAAGCGTAGCAAACTGATAGCCGCGCCCCTTTAGGTCGGCAATCAGGGCATCAAGCCGTTGGCGCATACCTTCGCCTGCGTTATGGCGCACAATTGCCGGAAGCTTGATGTCGAGCGAAGTCAGGTCGTAGAATTCCCAGGGGTGGAAATATGTGACGAAATCAGGGCTGTGACGCAATGTGTGGCGGACAAGGGCGCGATAAAGCTTCTGGGGGAGCACATGGGCGCTTATCCAGAACAGAGGGAATCGCACCAGAGGTGTTACAGCCGAGGGTATCTGGAGTACTCCATCTTTCCAGAAGTGGAGACGCGGAGTGGTCAGGTGCATGTAGCGGCCCGGGATGAAAGTGGGATTAAGCGAAGAATCGTATTTATAACCTGCGCGGGCGATTTCGGCCTCGTCGAGTTTCATCATTCGGGCCTGACGGTAGCCGATCACATCGCGGCCGGCAATTTCGCTCAGGCGCTGGCGCGAGCGCTGCAGGTCGGCTATCTCAAATTGCGAATGTTGCATTCCGTGGCTGGCAAGCTCATGGCCGTCGGCGAGCAGTCGCGAGATGATGCCGGGGGCTGCCTCAGCGAAGGAAACTGTGGAGAAGAAAGTGGCCTTAACGCCGTGGCGGGCGAGTATGTCGAGGATAAACGACGCTCCTTGACGCGATACGGCCATCTGGCGCTCGACAGGGAAGTCGATGCCATGCTCCAGCGGGAGGTCAAATTCTTCGATATCAAAACTTAATGCGATCATATCAACGATTTAGCTTTGGCGTTTGCCGGGATGCTTTTCAACTTCGATCTCTTCGGCAAACTTGTTGGGGAACTCCATCTTTACTGCCGGTCGGCTCAGGGCATAACAAACGAAACCTATGCCCATTAGAATAAACGGAATAGAAAGCCACTGGCCCATATTGAGCGTCATGCCTACTTCGAATGCCTCCTGCGGATTCTTAACGAACTCAATCAAGAAACGACAGGAGAAAAGCACGATGAAGAACACACCGAAGATGAGGCCGGGTCGGCTTTCGGCGTTCTTTTTCCAATACATCCACATAAGCAGGGCGAACAGCAACAGATAGCACCCGGCTTCATAGAGCTGAGTGGGATGTGAGGGCGCTGAGAATATCGGTTCGGCACCATGCATCCACTGATTGATGTTTTCCACGAAGCGGAAACCCCAGGGGAGATCGGTCGGGAGACCGTAGATCTCATGGTTCATCAGATTGCCTATACGGATAAGCGCACCAACCAGTGCGATGGGGATTACCAGACGGTCGAAGGTCCAGAAGGGGGAGCGCTTGGTCACGAAAATGGAGAACAGCACTACGGCAATCATCAGGCCGATAGTGCCGCCATGGCTGGCGAGGCCACCCTCCCATGTATAGAGGATTTCGATAGGATGCTGTGAATAGTAGTCCCAGGCATAGAAGAATACATGACCCAGCCGCGATCCGATGATGGTAGCCACCACGCAATAGATGAGCAGGGTGCCGAGCCATTTCTCTGGCGCGCCTTCATGCTTGAACATGCGGGCAACTATCTGATAACCGAGGAAGAAACCGATGACAAACATGAGTCCGTACCATCGTATGGTCAGTGGGCCGTTTATAAGTATGGGATTGGCGGTCCAGGTGATGTAGTTTAGCATTGGGATTACAGATATTGGGAAAGCAATTGCGGCGACCCGTATTGCCGTTGATATTGTTCTGAAGGTTCAAAACTGAAAATGGAGAGTCTCTTCAGAAATCAAAGTTGGCACACAACTGCGGCCTTGGGGCTGAAGCTGCGTGCCTTTGATTTTGCCTGAGGGATTAAAGAGCGCTTACGATAGCTTCTGTATCGCGGGCGATCATAAGCTCTTCATCGGTTGGAACCACTACGACCTTTACCTTGGAATCGTCGGCAGAGATTACTGTCTCTGTGCCGCGGGTAGTGGCGTTGAGTTCTTCGTTAAGTTTTACGCCCATGAATCCGAGCGGAGCGCAGACGTTTGAGCGCAGACCCGTCTGGTTTTCGCCGACGCCGCCTGTGAAGACGATGATGTCGACGCCTCCCATTTCAGCTGCATATGCGCCGATATATTTGGTGATACGCTGCTCGTACATGTCGAGTGCGAGTTTCGCTTTCTCGTCGCCGGCATTGACTGTGGCTTCGATTTCGCGCATGTCGCTTGAGATTTCCGATACCCCGAGCACACCGCTCTGTTTGTTGATGATCTT
Source organism: uncultured Porphyromonadaceae bacterium (assembly GCA_945916235.1). Classification (GTDB taxonomy): domain Bacteria; phylum Bacteroidota; class Bacteroidia; order Bacteroidales; family Muribaculaceae; genus UBA7173. The sequence continues at coordinate 7,459 of CAMEGQ010000041.1, forward strand.
CTGCAGGTCGTCGACCGAGAGATTATGTTTCTTCATCAGGAAAGTAAGCGCACCGGGGTCAACATCGCCGACGCGAGTACCCATCATAAGGCCCTCAGTGGGGGTAAGACCCATCGACGTATCGATGCTCTTGCCATGGTAAACGGCAGTGATTGAGCCGCCGTTGCCTACGTGGCAGGTGATGATGCGCTCTTTGGCGATGTCTACGCCGAGAATTTCGCAGACGCGAGCCGAAACGAATCGGTGGCTGGTGCCGTGGAAGCCGTAGCGGCGCACACCGTCTTCCTTGTAATATTTGTAAGGAAGGGCGTACATGAACGATTTGGCGGGCATTGTCTGATGGAAAGCCGTATCGAATACGCCCACCTGACGGATGCCGGGGAGGATTTCTTCTACAGCCTCGATGCCGGTAACGTTTGCGGGGTTATGGAGCGGAGCCAGATCGTAGCAGTCTTTCACCTGCTGGAGCACTTCATCGGTAATGAGCACGCTCTTGGAGAATTTCTCTGCGCCATGAACCACACGGTGGCCGACGGCATCGATTTCATCATACGATTTGATGCAACCGAGTTCGGGGTCGGTAAGAATGTCGAGCACAGCTTTTACTGCGCCTTTGTGGTCGGTCAGACCGAGTTCTTTAATAGCTTTAGAGCCGTCGTCGAGCTTGTATTTTAGGAAACCGTCGGGGAGACCGATTTTTTCAACTCCGCCTTCGGCCATTACAACGTCGGCGGTTGTGTCAATGAGTTTATATTTCACGGAACTGCTGCCGCAGTTGAGCACTAATATTTTCATTTCTAAGATGGGAGTAGATGGGGTTAGTCTTCGTGGATGGCCTGATTTACGGTCATAATAATGGTTTTGTAGATATCGGTGGCGTTGCATCCGCGTGAAAGGTCGCTCACGGGAGCGGCAAGGCCCTGAAGCAGCGGACCGACAGCCTCAACACCGGCCAGACGTTGCACGAGTTTGTAAGCGATGTTGCCGACCTCAAGCGAGGGGAATATCAGCACATTGGCATGTCCGGCGATATCGGAGTGGGGAGCTTTGAGCTTGGCCACGGTCTCAACGATAGCGGCATCAGTCTGGAGCTCGCCGTCGAGATGGATATTTGGATCCATTTCGTGTGCAATCTTAGTGGCTTCCACCACTTTGTCGACGCGTTCATGCTTGGCGCTGCCTTTCGTTGAGAAAGAGAGCATGGCGACGCGAGGCTCTATGCCGGCGACTTCGCGGGCTGTTTCGGCTGAGCAGACGGCGATTTCGGCAAGCTGATGAGCGTCAGGGTCAGGAACAACTGCGCAATCGGCGAACACCATCAGTCCGTTGGTGCCGTAATTGAGATGCTCGGGGAGGAGCATAAGGAAAGCGCCCGAAACGGTGTTGATACCCGGGCGGGTTTTAATCACCTGGAATGCGGCGCGAAGCACATCGCCCGTAGTATGGATGGCACCGGAAACCATACCGTCGGCATCTCCGGCTTTTACCATCAATGCGCCGAAATAAAGCTCGTTAGCGGTATATTTACGGGCGTCCTCCATCGAGATCCCTTTTTTCTTACGCAGTTCGTAGAAGAGCGGCGCATATTTGTCGATGTTAGCCTCGTCTTTGGGATCAAGGATGCGGGCTTCGGCTATATGGCTGAGGCCCAGCTGCTCGGCTTCATTTTTAATTTCTGCGGCATTGCCAAGAAGGATAATGTCGGCATAGCCGTCGGCCAGAATCATGTCAGCAGCTTTAAGGTTGCGCTCTTCAGTGCCTTCGGGGAGCACGATAGTGCGACGACAACGTTTTGCACGGTTCTTCAAACAATCAAATAAATCCATTTTGTGGTATTTAGTGTTAGTTTTGTTATGTCCTGTTTTAATGGTGCAAAGTTACAAAATCCGTGTTAGGTTTGTTTCATTTTTTATGTGTAATTTTGCGTCAGGAAAAGGTTTTTACCACCTGATTTCATCTAAAGATATTAATCAATGCCGGAAATAGAATCTAAGGAATCCCCGCGCACAATCGAGCTGTTGGCACCTGCCCGAGATTTAACTGTCGGGATAGCCGCCATCGATCATGGTGCGGATGCTGTATATATCGGAGCGCCCTCGCATGGCGCCCGCTCAAATGCCACCAATTCCATTGCTGATATAGAGGCTCTTACCACCTATGCCCATCGGTTTGGTGCACGGGTATATGTCACTGTGAACACTATCATTTACGATGACGAACTGGAAAATGTGCGCCGAATGGTGTGCGACCTGTATCGAATCGGAGTTGATGCCCTTATTGTGCAGGATATGGCGCTTCTGAAAATGGATTTACCACCCATCGCTTTGCATGCGTCGACACAGTGTGACATACGCACGCCACAGAAGGCTGTATTCTTACAGAATGCTGGATTTGAGCAGTTGGTTTTAGCTCGTGAACTTACGGCTAAAGAGATAAAAGCGATTAGCGAGAAGGTTGAAGTGCCGCTTGAAGTTTTTGTGCATGGAGCGCTGTGTGTCAGCTTTAGCGGTGACTGCCAGGCCAGCTATCTCTCTACAGGGCGCAGTGCCAACCGTGGTGAATGTGCCCAGATTTGCCGATACAGATTCTCGCTTGAGGATGGATCCGGCAATGTGCTGGTCCGCGACAGGCATTTACTTTCGCTTAAGGATATGAACCGATTGGATCGTCTGGAAGATCTACTCGAAGCCGGTGTATCTTCCTTCAAGATTGAAGGGCGATTGAAAAGCATTGATTATGTGAAGAATGTGGTGGCGGCTTACAGCGATGCCTTAAACCGGATTATCGCTTCCGATCCAGGGAAATACCGCCGTCGGTCGATGGGTACAGTCCACAGAAATTTCGCTCCTGACCTTAAGCGCAGTTTTAACCGCGGATATACCGATTATTTCCTTCGCGACAGGGACAAACCGGGTCAACTTGCCAATTTCCTGACGCCTAAATGGGTAGGTCAGGAGGTAGGTCAGGTGCGCAAAGTCAAGACAGCACGGATTTTCGAAATAGACCCGCGTATGCCTCTCAACAACGGCGACGGATTAGGATATTTCAATGAGCAAGGGGAGCTGGTGGGCTTCCGTTTGAACCGCAGGGATGGGAATATCTGTTATGCCGCTTCAGACGTGAAGCTCACCCCGGGCATGACTCTCTACCGTAACGCAGACAAGGGATGGGCCGATTTGATGGCCGGAAAAACTGCAGAACGTCGCATTGGTGTAAAGATGGAGCTTACAAATAGGGCTATGGAGGGGAATGCCGATGGAGAGTTGACGCTGAAAGTCTTTTGCAATGAATCTTTGGAATATCAGGGAATTGCAAGCGTTAAGACATGCCTTGATAAAGCACAGAAACCTCAGGAAGATGTGCGCAAGCGCACATTGAGCAAACTCGGGGATACTGTATACGAACTTGTTGACGTTGAGGACGCTGTAGGGAATATGTTTGTTCCCGCATCAATGCTCACCGAATTGCGCCGTCAGGCTGTGGCTGAACTGGACAAGGCGATAATGACGCCTGAACGCGGCCGGCAGGCTGCCTCCGCCGAAAAACATAATCCCCAACTGACTTGGGAACTTACCCGACATGATAATGTGGCCAACCGACTCTCGGCAGAGTTTTACCGCGAAGCAAAAGCGGATAACATACCTATGGCGGCTGAAGCCGGAGGCGCCTCCGGCGAGGCAGAGCCGCGAGTGATGCAGACGCGCTATTGTTTGCGCAGGGAGTTGGGCGCATGCCTAAAGACGGCAGAAGCGCGCAGCCTTCCGCGTGACTTGATATTAGTATCCGGCAATTTGCGACTGCGTGTAGAGTGCGACTGCGCCAATTGCCGGATGAATCTTTACAAAATACGTTAAAGCCTATTATATCAGACTTTTAGAATGTGAGCACCATTTCGGCTACAATTTTGTCTGAGTAGTCGTTGGTGGGGACGAATTCAGAATCCTTGTAGAAATACTTCTCGTAGTTCAGGCGGATAAGCACCTTTAGCGGTTTCTGAAGGTAGGCAATCGATGTGCCAAGCGTAATGCGCTGACGGGTAGGGTAGTTTGTAACAAGGTTGCCCTGTTTGTTGCGTACGCCGTTGGAGCGCGCAGTCATGCCATCGTAACGACCCTGAAAACTGAGGCGACGGAAGATGCCGGCCTTTACAGGCATGGAATAATCGGCGAAGATGTTCCATCCATCGGATGATTTGTGCAGATGATGGGCATACCAGTTGCGCATATATTCTCCCTCGATTGTCCAGCGGTCATTATAATAGCCGATGCAGCCTCCGGCAAAATTCATTCGAACCGAGTCGGGCGATGATGAGGCGAAACTTGCCGAAATCTTAACATTATCAATCGTATACAGCGCTTTTGCCGCATAAAGCATTCCGCGCTGCCACGGGGTATGGTTGGCGATGCCGCTGGCATTGAACATGCCGGCCTCAACTGTAACGGGAACTTTGGTACCGTAGTAGCCGATACGTGCGCCGACAGCTCGGTTGTTGAACATATCTTTGACGAGGAAGGCGCGATTGGCAAAGAAGTAATTGCCGGGCTTGCGGAAGCAGTCTACACCATAAGGTACTCGGAACTGACCGCCGCGGAATTTCCAATGTTTCGAGATGTCAAACTGCCCGTAAGCATCGAGGAATTTCATCGTGCCTCGGTCGGAGCAGTCAATCTGGATGAAATATGAAATCTGAGGGAGAATCTTACCTTCGGCGGATACGCGGGCATTACGTACCTGAAAGCGCTGTTCGAACGGTTGGCCGTCGTGGGCGAAAGCTCCTTCCCATCGGCCTCGTATTACGCCGTGGATTGTAGGCAAATATTTCTTTACGTCATCCTTTACGCTGAAAGATGAGCTGGATGTGGATTTGCTTTCTGTGGAGGTGGCAGTGAGAGGTTCTTCGGTCTGTGATTCTGTAGCAGAGATTGTGCCGAACATGCCCAATGATGCTACCATGATGGCAGCAAGGGCTTTACAATAGGATGAATTAGTTTGCACCTTAGTAGTGATAATTGTTAGTCTGGTTTTTTCGGGCGCAAAGTTACGAAATATTATTGAAATGGAAGCCTTATTTGCCCCAGCGATGTCGCTGAAGATCGGCCATACGGTCTTCAGAAGGGTTGGATGCCGGGTTCCAGAACCGATGACCCACAAGGTTGTCGGGCAGGAATTGCTGCTGCACGAAATGCTCGGGATAGTCGTGGGCATATTTATAGTTTTCGCCGTAGCCGAGTTTCTTCATAAGGGCTGTGGGAGCGTTGCGTATATGCAGAGGAACAGGGAGATTGCCGCTCTGATGCACTTCGGCAAGCGCTTTATCGATAGAAAGGTAGGCGGAATTGCTCTTGGGTGATGTGGCCAGATATATTGTACATTCAGCCAGAGGGATTCTTCCTTCGGGCATGCCGATCTTATGAATGATGTCGAAAGTGGCGTTCGCCAGCAGCAGAGCGTTGGGATTCGCAAGCCCTATGTCCTCACCGGCAAGAATGGCCAGTCGGCGCGCTATGAACACCGGATCCTCGCCACCCTCGATCATGCGTGCGAGCCAGTAGATTGCGGCATCCGGATCGCTACCGCGCACACTCTTTATGAAGGCCGAGATGATATCATAGTGCATTTCTCCCTCTTTATCATATGCAAGGGGATTCTGCTGGAGTAGCTCTGTGACGTTCTTATCGTTAATCACAATGCGCTGACCATGAGGAGTGGACTGCTCCATAAGGTCGAGAATGTTGAGCAGCTTGCGTGCATCACCGCCCGAGTAGCGGAATAGCGCTGTGGTTTCCTCAATGTCAACTCCGATCTTCTGAAGGATTTCATCAGTGGTAATGGCGCGGTCGAGAAGCGTTTTGAGATCTTCTTCTTCGAGTGATTTTAGCACATACACCTGAGCTCGTGAAAGCAACGGACGGATCACCTCAAACGAGGGATTCTCCGTAGTGGCACCGATAAGAGTTACCGTACCATTCTCAACGGCGCCCAACAGGCTGTCTTGCTGCGACTTGCTGAACCGATGGATTTCATCGATGAAAAGTATCGGCCGTCCGTTGGTGAACATTCCGGAGGCGTCGGCTTTGCAGCGTTCAATCACTTCGCGCACATCTTTCACTCCGGCTGTGACAGCGCTCAGGGTATAGAATGGCGACTCGGTGACGTTGGCTATAATGCGCGCGAGAGTTGTCTTGCCGACACCCGGAGGCCCCCAAAGGATAAAGGAGCTTATATTGCCGCCTTCTATCATTCTGCGGATCACTCCGCCTTGGCCGACCAGATGTTTCTGGCCTATATATTCATCAAGATTGTGCGGGCGCAGGCGCTCGGCAAGAGGTGCTAACATATTATTACGCTGATACTTAAAGGGTGAAAGAGAGGACTTCGTAGATGGCCGTCAGGGTTTTGCTCCCTTGACATTACACTTCCACTATGCCGTTGCCGGGACGGAGGCCGTTGAGAAAATCGGCCACAGGCATCTTGCGTTTGCCAGTCGGCTGGATCTCAAGCACTTCAATGGCCTTGCCGTCAGCGCACGTAATCCAAAGCCGGCCGTGGTCGGCGATTGGGGTGCCGGGAGCCTTGTCAGAGGTGCGGGCGCCTGATAGGCTGGTAGCGAAAATTTTCAGAATGTTGCCGTTTATATCTGTCCACGCTCCCGGATAGGGCGACAGCCCGCGCACAAGATTGTGCACTTCCTTCATGGGCCGATCCCAGTGGATTTCACAAGTCTCTTTAAAGATTTTGGGAGCAGGAGTCGGTTCTTCTCCATTGAGAAGTTTATCCTGACTTACGGCAGTAAGGTTACCCCTGCGGATGCGTTCCACAGTGGAAAGTGTCAGGCGTGCTCCGATCTTCATCAATCTGTCGTGTACGCTGCCGACATTTTCATCCGGACCGATTTCAATGCGTTCGCTGTCGATTATGTCGCCGGTATCGATTTCGTGTTTGAGAAAGAATGTAGTCACGCCGGTTTCTGTTTCGCCGTTGATAACAGCCCAGTTGAGCGGTGCAGCTCCGCGATAACGCGGGAGCAGGGAGCCATGCAGATTGAATGTGCCGAGCGCAGGCATCGACCATACTATCTCCGGGAGCATGCGGAAGGCTATGACAATAAAAAGGTCTGCGTTGATTTCGCGAAGCCGGTTGACAAATTCATCGCTTTTAAGGCGCTCTGGCTGAAGCACTTCGAGATTATGGGCTAAAGCATAGTCTTTCACAGGCGATTGAATCATCTTATGGCCGCGCCCGGCTATCTTGTCGGGCATAGTGACCACAGCCGCTATGTTTTCGCCGGCATCTACCAGTGCTGCCAGACTTTCTACTGCAAAATCAGGAGTGCCGAAAAATACTATCTTGGGATATTTCTGAGTCATGAGTTTTTGGAGTATTCTTATCAGTCGGTTGGCGCTGAGGTTTCGTTGTGACTGGAATTTTCTGATGCAGCTTGTTCGAGAGCATGCCAGAGTTTGTCGTCGGGAACTTCTGCAGTGAGCGAGATCTGCTTTTTGCTTACGGGATGGATGAATTCGATGTGCCGGGCCAGCAGTGATATTCCGCCGTCGGGATTTGAGCGTTTATCGCCGTATTTTAAGTCGCCGCGAATCGGGCAACCGACGGAGGCCAACTGTACACGAATCTGGTGCTTACGGCCGGTGAGCAGTTCCACTTCAATCAGGTGGTAACGCTCTGACGAGGCCAGCAGGCGGTAACGCAGACGAGCTTCTTTAGCCCCGGGTTTAGGCGAAAGGCTGATAAAGCTTTTGTTGGATTTCTCAACCGTAGTAATCCAGCCGCTTAGTTCGTCGGCTTCTTTAGGCGGACGGTTGCGCGAGATAGCCCAGTATGTTTTGTGCACCTTGCCGTCGCGGAACATTTCATTAAGGCGTGAGAGCGCTTTGGATGTCTTGGCAAACACCACTAATCCTGCTACAGGACGGTCGAGACGATGAGTTACACCGCAGAACACGTTGCCGGGCTTGGCATAGGTCTCTTTGATGTAGCGTCGCACTGTGTCAACCAGCGGTTCGTCGCCGGTCTTGTCACCCTGGACTATTTCGCCAACATCTTTGCGCACCACAATTATATGGTTATCCTCGTAGACTATTTTCATAGGATTGCAAATTTAGCGAAAATTCCGCAATAGGCAAATAGCGATTTGTCTTGCACTTATCTTGCATTTATCTTGGCAATGCTAGATAATCGCGCCAGTAGATACGGTTAATCGGCTTTATGACTGTATCCCCCGGGACTATAATCTCTATTGAGGGCGTATCGTCATCTGCCGGATCGAGCATGATGTCGGCTGATGTACCTTTCCCATCGCTGAATGATAAAATACGTGAGCCGACTGACCCTTCGATGGTAAGTGTGCCGTGCATAATCTTGTCGGGACGTTGGCGTAGATCACTTTTTCTGGAATATTCGGCCAGACGATAATGTGCCATTGTTTCAGCTTCGGTATCTTCATCCCCTAAGGTTACCTCGTTACCGGTGGATACAGAATCGCTGGTCACGTAGATGCGGTAAATGGTGCCGTCGTTTTCGCTGATAATGCAGAAGAAAGGGCGGTAGCCCTCACGGAGCTCGCTATGCAAAGAATTAGTCTCTTCGGCAGCCAGTTTATGCCGCAGAGAACGCTCGGCTTTCGACTCATAATTGATGGAATAGAGCTTGCCATCCCACCACATATTCCCTTCATCGAGCATCCAGCCACGCCAACCTACAGGATGCCAGTTCCCCATGTTTGCCACGGAAATCAGTTTGCGGATAGAATCGTCGATGATAATCGGATAGTATTCTTCCATTTCAGCCGAATCGTTTATGTCTCGCAGCGGGTAAGGGCGCCGGATCGGATAGCTGCATTCATGGGCAAATCGACGAGAATCGCCTGATTTTATCGCTTCTGCAAGGTGTTGAAGCCCTGTCATGGCTTCTGGTCGCGAAGGAGAGACATAATCAGTTGAATCTATTTCTGATTCAGAGACCTCATCCGATTTTTGATAATCTTTGTTCCGGCTGCAAGAATCTAAGGAGAAACCTGCGATTAGGATTGCTCCGATGGTAAGAAAGCGTAGCGATCTATGTTTTATCCGTGCTGGCTTTTTTCCGGATATATGGCTTAAATTCTTCATCTTTGAGTGTCAGTTAAATCGGTCGGTAGGGTAGAGGCGGCTATTGCTGTAGCGGTATCGGTTGATTCCGATGTCTGTTGTTCTGCTGATGCATCGGCAACAGTGGGATCTGATGGCAGTGTGTTCTTTTCGCTGAAGTGGTAGAGGGCTTCAAATTCTTCTATACGGCGCTGGTGGAGCTGACTATGGAATTTTTCCCTTGTATTTGCAATGCCGCAGATAAGACGTTCTGAGGATTTCTTCATCTCCTTCTATCAGGGAATAGACTTGAGATCGCTTCACAGCCGACGGGCCGATGTTATAGCTTAGAGTCGCCAGAAGGATTGCGTCATCCTTGCTGTGGTCAGGAAACATCCTGATAAATTTTTTGAGATCTTTACGCAGCAGTGCTTCAGCCTGAGCGTGTTTCAGAGGTTTTTCGGGCGTGTATTTTTCTCCGGGAAGCACACGGTGGCCGTAGCCTATATAGGGCCAGTTGCGCGGCGTGTGGAGTGTCTCGTATTTCTTGATTATTTCGACGGCTGTTTCGAATCCCGGGTCGCCGTCGAGATCGTTTACGCTATAGTTGGCTGCCGCTATGGTCAGCACAATCATTATAGCAAGAAGTGTTATGGCCGGAATAAGATTTTTTAATTTCACTATATATCAGTTTCTGCCCGGGAGCTACTCTATCATGGTCTTGGGAGCCATGAACGTTACTCTTTATCGGGCATGTTACTGATTAATATAATGATTTTCAGCTCGAAAAAGTTCGATATGTTCAGCAGAGCTGATGTAGATTCGGCCTTATCCGAATTTTGAGATCTTGCGGAGAGTAGGCTCGTTGAGGATGCAGATACGGCGACCGTCGACAGTGATGAGTTTTTCGGCAACGAACCCCGAAAGTGTGCGGATAGCGTTGGAAGTGGTCATATTCGAAAGATTTGCCAGATCTTCACGCGCCATGTAGATGCGCAGAGTCATATTGTCATCTTCGAATCCGTAATGGTCGCGCAGCATAATCAGGGCTTCTGCCAGACGTCCGCGGATATGTTTTTGGGTGAGGTTGACAATCTTCTTGTCCGATCCGCCGAGATTTTGCGAAAGTTCATGGATGAAAAACCATGCCAGCTTCACATTTTTGTTAATCATGTCTTCCACTAATGTCATCGGAAGAGTGCCGACAATCGAGGGCTCGAAAGCAGCTGCCGATGAATTGTAGGGCTCATGGGCAAAATAGGCACGATAACCGAAATATTGCACCGAACGGATGAGGCGCAGTATCTGCACACGTCCACCTACGCCGTCTTTGAATTTCTTGACCTTGCCCTGAAGCAGACACCAGAGAAATTCTGGCTCTTCACCCTCGGCGTAAATCATCTGGTTTTTCTTGAAATTATGGATAGTGAAATTCTCGGCAATACGGCGCTTTTCCTCGCTGTCGAGTATAGACCATATTTCCGACATATCTTCGCTAATTACTTTCTCAAGAGCTTTCTTAATCATAACTGCCAATATTGGTTATGCCTATTGATTATGTCCGCGGCATCGCGCCAGCGATCGACGGAGAGATATTATTGTGTGGAACATAATTCCCCGTCTATGTTATACAACACAAAGTTAAGAATTTTATTTGGAAAATTCCAAATCTCCGGCGATTACACTTCTATAATGCACCATATTGGCTCGGTTAAAGCAGAATTATCCCAAATTTATTTGAATTAGCATAAAGGGGTTCCTTAGCTGAAGTCGAAATCGGCGCAGTCGTCGAACGATATTCCCCCTCCGCGATATTGCTCCCAGCGTTCGGTGGTACCGTTGAGATATGACAGCTGATACAAGTGCTCAGGAATGTCGTTAAGGAAATAACGCGTGGAGAAATCAAACCAGTCTTTGGTCCCTTCAGCCACCTGAATGGCACGCATACTGCGGTAGATGACCAGATGGTCTTTTGCGCGGGTCATGGCCACATACAGGCATCTCCGGTCTTCCTCCACAGCATCTTCGCCACAAGCTATGGCATGAGCTGATGGGTATTGATTGAAGCTTACGTTGACCAGATAGCAATTACGGGCCTCAAGTCCTTTGGCCGAATGGATTGTGGTGAGGATAACGCAATCGTCGGGGTCGTCCTCATTTTTCAGAGCTGTGCCTAAAGATGGGTCGAGAATGTAGTCGGCGATAAAGGCCGAGAGGCTTTCGGAGCCTTCGCCTATCTTTTCAAGTATAGGAAAATCTTTGCGACGGCGATCCCAGTCATCGCGATATTTATAGCCAAGAATCTTTTCAAGGCCTTGGAGAGCGGCTTTAATCGCTTTGCTGACTTCGCTTTGAAGCTGAGAGATGGCCTGAAGCGTTGACGCTACTGCATCATCAATCCATTTTTCGGAATGCAGCCGGCTGACACATTCGTCAAGGTCGGATGATGAAATTATTTTGTCAATTATTTTGGCCGCTGTAATCTCGCCGATGCGCGGGAACAGGCAGAGATAGCGCTCCCAGGCCAGTTCGTCGCGCGGATTGGCCACAATTCGCAAGGCTGATACTATGTCGCGCACATGAGCGGAGGCCATAAGCGATGTTCCCCCATATATCACACAGGGGATTTTAGCCTCAACCAGACACGCTTCCACAGCCTTCAGGCCCCAGTTGGAGCGCGACAGCACCATATTATCCTTATATCGTGCACCTTCTTCACCCACGGAGTTCTTGATGCGCATGGTGATGTCGCGAGCCTGATCCCATTCCTGATTGTAATGGGCCAGTTCGGGCTTTACACCCTTGCCCCGATGGGCAACAAGACGCTTATTGTAGTCTAACGGCGAGCGGTCAAGAAGCCAGTTGGAAATATCGAGAATCTCCTGAGTAGAGCGGTAATTGATGGTCAGGCGTTTCACCTGAGCATCGGGCACGAGCTCAGTAAAGCGGTGGATCGACTGGAAGTCGGCTCCGCGGAATCCGTAGATGCTCTGTGCGTCGTCGCCAACGCAGAAAAGGTTGCATCTATCCCAGAATGAGGAAAGCAAAAGGTATTGGAGCGGATTGGTATCCTGCATCTCGTCGATAAGGATATGGTCGTAGCCGGAAGCTATAAACTGCGCTGCTTTCCGATTCTTGCTAAGGCCGACAGCCACCTTCTGCAGGATGTCATCGTAGTCAAGATAGCGCCGCTCGGCTTTAAATGCCAGATATTTGCGTATCACATCCTGATAGACAGGCAGACGCTTAAGGATTTCAGCACGGGTGGATTCATCCATCTGCCCGTTGAATAGCCGACGGGAGAGGGCCGTGGTGAGGTTGCAGCGGGCGTTGACGGCATAAGAGTAGACTTCAGCCAACTCTGATGGCTTGATGAAGTTGCTCTTCTTAAAATGCCGGCCGCATATGAGTTTGAATGCACTTTCACGGTCTTCTTCGTCAATTACGGTGAACTTGCCGAAATTGAATACTGCCGGATTCTTTTCAATCATCTCCATGCACCACGAATGGAATGTCTGCCCGTGAAGTTTCCTGGCATCCTGCTTGGCGGATACCTGAAGACGGGTGACAATCTCCTTGGCCGATTTGCGTGTGAATGACAATATCAACATTCGTGCGGGCTCAACGCCTTTGTCGAGCAGATATTTGGCTCGCGCTATAATTGTACGCGTCTTACCCGTACCGGCTCCTGCCAGCACAAGCAGATTGCGGCCCTCGAATGTGGCGGCATCGCGCTGTTGATCATTGAGCCCGTCGAGGATATCGTCGGTGCTTGTGAAGAGTCTTGACATGTTGCGGAGAGTGGATGTATGACAGTTCCGGAACATCAAAGTCAGCCGTTATTTCGGTGACTTTGATCGCTTCCGGAACCGTTATTATTCAAAAGAAGATTTATCTTACTGCTATTACCTCGATTTCTACCAGTACATTTTTCGGCAGAGTTTTTACGGCTACAGCAGAGCGTGCGGGGAAGGGGGCGGTGAATACCGATGCGTAAACCTCGTTCATGGCTGTGAAATCGCCCATATCTGCGAGGAATACAGTGGTTTTCACCACGTTGTCAACTGTAAGTCCGGCTTCGGCAAGAATAGCCTTTACGTTGGCAAGCGACTGGGTAGTCTGTGCTGTAATCCCCTCGGCGATGGCGCCTGTGGCAGGATCTACGGGAATCTGACCTGAAATGAATACGATGGAACCGACGTCGATACCCTGGCTGTAGGGACCGATAGCTCCGGGAGCTTTAGTTGTGGCAATCTGCTTTTTCATATTGCTGTTGATATTGATTAGCTGTTTATGAAAGGTTATTTCTGTTTACAAAGGTAGCTATTATCAGCGAATATTTCAAGGTTGCTTCGATTGTTGTATTGTATCTTCCGCACCTTTTGGTTGCCGGGATTTGCTTTATACCCTGAAAGTTTCAGCAATTGAGTTCACTTCGGGAAAGTCGAACTGCGACAGCTGCACATCGTCACCTATTTTCACTATGGCCTCACGCACCTTTTCCACGCTCGCGATCAGGTTTGTGAAGCGATGATTGAATCGCGGAATGAAATTCTGCGACCCAATATGTCCCAGACGCTGAGTGAGCGTGCCGAGAGTGATTTTGTCAGTATCGAGAGCCGGCGCGAGGGCATATTCTCCTTCGTGATTCGTTTCGAGGCTGACGCGATAAACCAGATTAGCCTCTTCCAGTTTATGCGCGGCTTCGCTCACCAGAGTGAT